>NZ_JAAGMG010001468.1 GCF_010548525.1 Streptomyces sp. SID14478 | reverse complement strand
GCCACGCCGTCGCCGACGAGGTCGACGGGAAGCCCGCCCGCGAGGTCCTTGACGCGCGCCACCAGCGGGAAGCCGCGCCAGCCCGGCACGTTGACCGGGCTGACCGTGCCGGCCGAGCGGTCCACCGGGCCGGCGCTGCCGATGCCGACGGCCCGCACCCGGGGCCACAGCTCGGACGCCGTCAGCTCGGTGAGCACCCCCTGGACCGCGCCCATCACCGTCTCGCCGTCCTCCTGCGCGGGGGTCGGCCGTTGCGCCCGCGCGAGGATGCGCCCCTGCTCGTCCACGAGGGCGCCGGCGATCTTGGTGCCGCCGATGTCCAGCGCGGCGACGAGGTCCATGTGCATCAGTGTCAGATCCCCTGAAGAAAAAGGCAGGTCGGAGAAGGAAACTCTACGAAGCGGTCGAAGTGGTGGACAGTCTCCCCCGCATCTGACAACGTTGTCCAGGCCCTATGCTCGACGCCACATGCCCGTACAGGATGATGAACCCTGACGAACGGGCCCGTCACCCCCTTCCAGGTGGCCGGCTTCCCGGCAGCGACGACAGGACAGGACAGCGCATAGTGGACCGCACCGCCCGCCGCACCGAGAACCGCTACGGCAATCGCCCGACCATGAAGGACGTCGCCGCACGCGCCGGGGTGGGCCTCAAGACGGTCTCCCGGGTCGTCAACGGGGAGCCGGGCGTCACCCCGGACACCGAGCGGCGCGTGCAGGAGGCGATCGCCGCCCTCGGCTTCCGGCGCAACGACAGCGCGCGGGTGCTGCGCAAGGGCCGCACGGCCAGCATCGGCCTGGTCCTGGAGGATCTGGCGGACCCGTTCTACGGGCCGCTGAGCCGCGCCGTGGAAGAGGTCGCGCGGGCGCACGGCGCACTGCTGATCAACGGCTCGAGCGCCGAGGACCCGGAGCGCGAGCAGGAGCTGGTGCTCGCGCTGTGCGCGCGCCGCGTGGACGGCCTCGTGGTGATCCCGGCCGGGGACGACCACCGCTACCTGGAGCCGGAGATCGCGGCCGGCGTCGCGACGGTGTTCGTGGACCGGCCCGCCGGGCGGATCGACGCGGACGTCGTGCTCTCGGACAGCTTCGGCGGCGCCCGGGGCGGCGTCGCGCACCTCATCGCGGGCGGCCACCGCCGCATCGGTTTCATCGGCGACCAGCCGCGCATCCACACGGCCGCCGAGCGCCTTCGCGGTTACCGGGCGGCGATGGAGGACGCGGGCATACCAGTCGCGGAGCAGTGGATGTCCCTCGGCGTCACCGACCCCGAGCGGGTGCGGCGCGCGGCCGAGGAGATGCTGAAGGGGCCGGACCCCGTCACGGCGATCTTCGCGGGCAACAACCGTGTGACGGTGACCGTGGTCCGCGTACTGGCCGAACTCGACCGCAGCGTCGCCCTGGTGGGCTTCGACGACATCGAGCTGGGCGATCTGCTGCGGCCGGGAGTCACCGTGGTCGCGCAGGACGCGGCGCAGCTGGGCCGGACCGCGGCCGAGCGCCTGTTCCGTCAGCTGGACGGGGCGACGCTGCTGCCGGAACACATCGAACTGCCGACACGGCTGATCACTCGCGGTTCGGGAGAGCTGCCCCCGGCGCCCTGACCAATGGTCCGATGCCTGGATCCACTACGTGGGGAGATGGGATGGTTCCCCCCTCCCCCACGCGACCCTGCGGGTAATTCTCCCCAACATTGATTGGGTCTTCCGGGAACGTCGAGGGCACGAACCTCGCCGTCGAATCCCCGTTCACCGCGGGACAGTCGATGCTCGGTGCTGCAGAACTACCGGGGGCAGGCGCGGGTCTTCCCGGGCGTCTCGGCGCGCCGGCCCGACGCCAGCATCCAGGGGCTGCGCACCGAGGGCGCCTTCGTGGTCGACGCGGACCGCGCGGCCCGGGCGACCCGCCGGGTGCGGGTGCACAGCGAGGCCGGTGCGCCCGTAGGCGCGGTGGACGGCGAAGCGGCCCGAACGGTGTCTCGTTCGGGCCGCTTCCTGCCACAGCTACTGCGCCCCTGCCGTGCGCCTTGTGCCGACTCCTACTGGCCGCTCACCGTCAGGTCACCGCGCCGCGGAGCCGCGTAGCCCTCCAGGTCCGCGCGGGTCTGGCCGGTGAGCCGGGCCACCTCGGCGACGTCGAGCGCACCGCAGTCCAGCCCGCGCAGCAGGTACCCGGCGAGGGCCTTCGCGGTGGCGGGCTCGTCGGCGATGTCGCCGGAGGCCTGGTTCGCGTAGGCGGCGAGGCGGGCGGCGGCCTGCTCGAAGCCCTCGCGGTAGAAGGCGAAGACGGCCGCATAGCGCGTCGGGATGTGGCCCGGATGCATGTCCCAGCCCTGGTAGTAGGCGCGGGCCAGGGCGCGGCGCGTGAGGCCGTAGTGCAGGCGCCAGGCGTCGTGCACCTTGGCGGTGCTGCCGATGGGCAGCACGTTCGTCGAGCCGTCGGAGACGCGCACTCCCGTACCGGCGGCGGCGACCTGCATGACGGCCTTGGCGTAGTCGGCGGCCGGGTGGTCACTGGCCTGGTACGCGGCGGACACGCCGAGGCAGGCGCTGTAGTCGAAGGTGCCGTAGTGCAGACCGGTCGCGCGCCCCTCGGCGGCGTCGATCATCCGGGCCACGGCGGCGGTGCCGTCGGCGGCGAGGATGGACTGGCTGGTCTCGATCTGGATCTCGAAGCCGAGCCGGCCGGCGTCGAGTCCGTGCTGCTTCTCGAACGCCTCGAGGAGCCGGACCATCGCGGTGACCTGCTCCGGGTACGTCACCTTGGGCAGGGTGAGCACGAGCCCGTCGGGCAGCCCGCCGTTCTCCATGAGGCCGGTGAGGAAGATGTCGAGGGTACGGATGCCGCGGTCGCGGACCGGGGCCTCCATGCACTTCATGCGGATGCCCATGTACGGGGCGGCGGTGCCCTTCGCGTACGCCTCGGAGATGACGCGGGCGGCGCGGGCGGCGGTCTCGTCCTCGTCGGCGGAGGATGCGGGCCGGTAGCCGTCCTCGAAGTCGACCCGCAGGTCCTCGATCGGCTCGCGCTCCAGCTTCGCCCGTACGCGGCTGTGGACCGGCTCGGCGAGCTCCTCGGACAGGCCGAGCACCGCGGCGAACGAGGCGGCGTCCGGGGCGTGTTCGTCGAGCTGCGCGAGCGCCTGGTCACCCCAGGACCGAAGGGTGCCCGCGGCGAAGGCGTCCGCGGGGACGTAGACGGTGTGGACCGGCTGACGCGTGCCTGGGTCTCCGGGATAGCGGCGTTCCAACTCCGCGTCGACCGGGGCGAGTGAGGCGCTGATGCCCTCGCTGACCGCGCCCGCGAGGCTCGTCGACACCTTCTCCTGCTGACCCATTCGTGCACCCTCCATACGCTCACTGTTTCCGCTTCACGGAATCAACAATCCGTATAGCGAAGTTAACGGGCCGGGTGACCTGCGTCAATGGCCCCCTCACAAGGTCCCGGTACGCGGACGGGGCCGCGCGGCGATGAACGCCACACGGCCCCGTCGGAACAGCCGGACGGATCAGCCCTTGCGGGTGTTGATCTCTTCGGTGAGCTGGGGGACGACGTCGAAGAGGTCGCCGACGACGCCGTAGTCGACGAGGTCGAAGATCGGGGCCTCGGCGTCCTTGTTGACCGCGACGATGGTCTTCGAGGTCTGCATGCCGGCCCGGTGCTGGATCGCACCGGAGATACCGTTGGCGATGTACAGCTGCGGCGACACGCTCTTGCCGGTCTGGCCGACCTGGTTGGAGTGCGGGTACCAGCCCGCGTCCACCGCGGCACGCGAGGCGCCCACGGCCGCACCCAGGGAGTCGGCGAGTGCCTCGATCAGCGGGAAGTTCTCCGCGCCGTTGACGCCACGGCCGCCGGAGACCACGATCGCCGCCTCGGTCAGGTCCGGGCGCCCCGTCGACTCACGCGGGGTGCGCCCGGTGACCTTCGTACCGGTGGCCTGCGCCGAGAACGTGACGGCCAGCTCCTCGACCGTGCCGGCGGCCGGGGCGGCCTCCACCGCGGCGGAGTTCGGCTTGACCGTGATGACGGGAGTGCCGCGGGAGACCCGGGACTTGGTGGAGTAGGACGCGGCGAACGCGGACTGCGTGGCCACCACGGCCTCGCCGTCGGCCTCCAGGTCGACGGCGTCGGTGATGATGCCGCCCTCGATGCGCAGCGCCAGGCGTGCGGCGATCTCCTTGCCCTCCGCGGAGGAGGGCACCAGCACGGCGGCCGGGGACACCGTGTCGTAGGCGGCCTGCAG
>NZ_JAAGMG010001435.1 GCF_010548525.1 Streptomyces sp. SID14478 | reverse complement strand
CGCGCCTCCAGCTCGGCGCACAGCAGCTCCTGCGTGCCCTCGGCCCCGGTCGCCGTCTGCGCGTACGCGGGCAGCCCGCGGGCGGCGTACCACTCCTGTGCGCGGCGCAGCGCCTCGTCGAGCGGCACGCCCGGGTCGCCCACGGGCAGCACGGAGTTGGCCCGCCGCGTGAAGCCCTCGGCGGCGCGCAGTTCCCACTCGCCGAGCCGCTCGCTCTCCAGCGGTTGCCAGGCGCGGGAGGAGACGCGCGCCAGTTCCGGGTACGTGGCGGAGGGGCCCCGGCGCCGTGCCGGTTCGGCGGGCACGACCTTCCCCGCGACCAGCGTGGAGGCGTCGACGGGGACCCGCTCACCGGTCCGTCGTGTGATGAGCAGCACACCGTCGTTCCACGATGTGAGAACTCCGACGGTGTCGGTGAACTCGCGACCCGCGGCCCCGTTCTTGCTCACCCGTCGCACAGAGACGCGTTTTCCCACGTCAGCGGCGCTGATGCGTACTTCGAGCCGTCCGCCCGTAGTGAATTCCACCGCTCGGTCCACCCCTCCTGTTCGGATCATGCCCGGGAACGGAGATACTAGGTGCGGGCATCGACGACGCCGCGCTCCCGCGCGCCAGGCGGCGGAGCCTGCGGAGGCCCGCCAGCGCCCTATCGAGGAGGAACGACAGCGTGACCTACGTCATCGCGCAGCCTTGTGTAGACGTCAAGGACAAGGCGTGCATCGAGGAGTGTCCGGTCGACTGCATCTACGAGGGCTCCCGGTCCTTGTACATCCACCCGGACGAATGCGTCGACTGCGGTGCCTGTGAGCCGGTCTGCCCGGTCGAGGCGATCTTCTACGAGGACGACACTCCGGAGGAGTGGAAGGACTACTACAAGGCGAACGTCGAGTTCTTCGACGAGCTCGGTTCGCCCGGTGGTGCCTCGAAGATGGGCCTGATCGAGAAGGATCACGCGTTCATCGCCGCACTGCCGCCGCAGAACCAGTAACGGCGCCAGCGGTACGCACAGACGCCCCCGGTCCCGTACGGCTTCAACTGCCGTGCGGGACCGAGGCGTTTGTCCCCCACAACCTTGTGAAACCTTGCGAAAGAAGTGAGCGACCAGGTGTCCGCAGTCCCCGCTCCCATTGACCGTCTCCCCACCTTCCCCTGGGACAAGCTGGAGCCGTACAAGAAGACGGCCGCGGCGCACCCGGACGGCATCGTCGACCTCTCCGTCGGCACGCCCGTCGACCCGGTGCCCGAGCTGATCCAGAAGGCGCTGATCGACGCCGCCGACTCGCCGGGCTACCCGACGGTGTGGGGCACCCCCGAACTGCGGGACGCGCTCGTGGCCTGGTGCGCACGCCGCCTCGGCGCCCGCGACCTCGGGCACGCCAACGTGCTGCCGGTGGTCGGCTCCAAGGAACTCGTGGCCTGGCTCCCGACGCAGCTGGGTCTCGGCCCCGGCGACAAGGTGGCCTACCCGCGGCTCGCGTACCCGACGTACGAGGTGGGCGCCCGGCTGGCCCGCGCCGACTACGTCACGTACGACGACCCGACGGAACTCGACCCCGCGGGCATCAGGCTGCTGTGGCTCAACTCCCCGTCGAACCCCACGGGCAAGGTCCTGTCCAAGGAGGACCTGACCCGCATCGTCGCCTGGGCCCGCGAGCACGACATCCTGGTCTTCTCGGACGAGTGCTACATCGAGCTGGGCTGGGAGGCCGACCCGGTCTCGATCCTGCACCCGGACGTGAACGGCGGCTCGTACGACGGCCTGGTCACGGTCCACTCCCTGTCCAAGCGCTCGAACCTGGCGGGCTACCGCGCGGCGTTCCTCGCCGGTGACGCTGCGGTGCTCGACCCGCTGCTACAGATCCGCAAGCACGGCGGCATGATGACCTCGGCCCCGACGCAGGCGGCCGTCGTCGCGGCGCTCGGCGACGAGCAGCACGTCCGCGACCAGCGCGCCCGGTACGCGGCCCGCCGCGAACTGCTCCGCGAGGCGCTGCTGCGGCACGGCTTCCGCATCGAGCACAGCGAGGCGAGCCTGTACCTGTGGGCGACCCGCGACGAGTCCTGCTGGGACACGGTCGCCCATCTCGCGCGGCTCGGCATCCTGGTCGCGCCGGGGGACTTCTACGGCGAGGCGGGCAGGACGTTCGTCCGCGTGGCGCTGACGGCGTCGGACGAGCGCATCCGGGCGGCCGTGGACCGCCTGGCGTAGGACCGGCGCACGCGCCACGACGACGGGGCGCCCGGAGAGCTGCAGAAGCTCTCCGGGCGCCCCGTCGTGCACGGTCGTCGGCAGGCTCAGCCGACCGGCAGGCCCTTCAGCGGCAGGGAGTCGGTGGGCAGCCCGCCCTTGGTCACGGCGTCCGTCGGCAGACCGCCCTGGGTCGCCGTCCCGGCCGTCTCGCCGACCAGGTCGCCCGCGCCGCCCGCGAGGTCGCCGGCGGCCTTCTGCGCGACCGGGGTGGTGGTCTTGGCGCTCTTGCCGACTGCCTTGCCCGCCGTCGGCACGGCCTTCTTGACGGCCTTGCTGCCGGTGTCGCCCGCGAGACCGCTGACGTTCTGCGCCGCACCGTCGACGGTGTTGCCCAGGTTCGCACCGTCCAGGGCGGTCACGGCGCCCAGGTCGGGCGTGGCCGGGAGTTCGGCAGCGCTCGCGGAGCCGGCCGCACCGACCACGGGCGCCGCTCCCGCTGCGACGAGCAGCGCGACACGGGCGATCCGGCGGGTCAGGGGGAGGGACATGATGCTCCTTAGACGGGAGAGAACGTTTGTCGTCCGGTTGCCGTGCGGCGATCGGACGCCGTGACAACAGCCCCAAGGCCCGGGAAGGTTGCGGGTCGGCAACGTAAAGGGTTTGCAATGCATCGCATAATCGGATGCGGATAAAAACGGGCAAACCTCGCCGGTCGCGTTCCGCTGAAAAACCCTTACGCCCCTTCGCGGACAAGGGAACGACGGCATGGGTCACCCACCGCCCGAAGAAACCCGCCGGACGTCCATCCGGCATGATCCACGTGCCCCTATCGAGTGATCTCCCGCACTACTGCCCGGTGACGATACGGACCTCGGTGACGGATGCCGAGGAGCCCGCGGCAGCTTCCGCGCGACCCTTCGCCGACGTCCTGCGCCACTCGTTCCCCGAATCCCCGGCGCTCCACTCGCGGCCCGCGTAGGAGACCCGTTCGATGTGCAACGCGGACGAGTTGGCCACGGCCCACTGCGCCAGCTCCCAGCCGCGCTGCCGCTCGCCGCCCTCCGCCGACTCGACGGTCGCCGGCACGGGCACCCGCACCGAGCGCTTGTCGCGGCCCGCGGCGGGCGCCAC
>NZ_JAAGMG010001392.1 GCF_010548525.1 Streptomyces sp. SID14478 | reverse complement strand
TGCTTGCGGGGCCCGGCGATGTCGCCTCTCGCCGCGCCCTCCCCGGGGCCGTCCCGGTCCGAACGGGCACCAAGCAGACCCGCGCGCCCCGTTGATCGGGCATTCACGCCGCCCGAATGCACATGATCCGCGCCTGCCGCCCAGGTCGTCGCCGGTCACCGGGCCGGCCGAACGGACAGAAACGGGCAGCATCGCTTCCGCAACAGACCTGGTCACCGCCGAGCGCCGCCGGTAGAACTTCCGGTACGGGCCGCACCGGGCCCGAACGGGCAACGGAGCTCTTCACGGAGGTGGGCCGGCTTGAGCGCGGAGGAACGCCAGCGGGAGATCGTGCGCGCGGCACGCCGTACCGGTTCCGTCGACGTGACGGAGCTCGCGACCGAGCTGGGCGTCGCCAAGGAGACGGTGCGCCGCGATCTGCGCGCCCTGGAGGACCACGGGCTGGTCCGGCGCACGCACGGCGGCGCGTACCCGGTGGAGAGCGCCGGGTTCGAGACGACGCTCGCGTTCCGCACGACCATGCACGTACCGGAGAAGCGGCGCATCGCCTCGGCCGCCGCCGATCTGCTCGGGGACGCCGAGACCGTCTTCGTCGACGAGGGGTTCACGCCCCAGCTGATCGCCGAGTCCCTGCCCAGGGACCGGCCGTTGACGGTGGTCACCGCCTCCCTCGCGACCGCGGGCGCACTCGCCGAGGCCGATGACACCACCGTGCTGCTGCTCGGCGGCCGGGTCCGCGCGGGCACCCTGGCCACCGTCGACCACTGGACGACGAAGATGCTCGCCGGTTTCGTCCTCGACCTCGCCTTCATCGGCGCGAACGGCATCTCCCGCGACCACGGCCTGACCACCCCCGATCCCGCGGTCAGCGAGGTCAAGGCGCAGGCGATCCGCGCGGCGCGGCGCACCGTGTTCGCGGGCGTGCACACCAAGTTCGGCGCGGTCAGCTTCTGCCGGTTCGCACCGGTGGGCGCGCTGGAGACGATCGTCACCAGCACCCAGCTGCCCGCGTCCGAGGCGCACCGCTACTCCCTGATGGGCCCCCAGGTCATCCGCGTGTGACCCGAAGCCCCATTCCCCTGACAAGCGTGCGGGTCCGGTCCCGCACGCCCGTGAACGTACCCATTCGTCCAGATATCCCCCATACGTCCCCTCAGGAGCACTCATGCGAACCCAGAGCCGACGGAGGCCGCCGGGCGCCCTGCTCGCCACGGCCGCCGCAGGGACGCTGCTCATCCCCCTCCTGTCCGGCTGCTGGGCCGGGGCGGGCGGGCTCGGCAGCGGCGACGGCGCCATCAACGTGCTGATGGTGAACAACCCGCAGATGGTCGAGTTGCAGAAGCTCACGTCCCGCTACTTCACCCGCGAGACCGGCATCAAGGTCAACTTCACGGTCCTGCCGGAGAACGACGTCCGCGACAAGATCAGCCAGGACTTCGCCAACCAGGCGGGCCAGTACGACGTCGCGACGCTCAGCAACTACGAGATACCGATCTACGCCCGCAACGGCTGGCTGCACGAGCTGGGTTCGTACGTGAAGAAGGACCCGGGCTTCGACCAGCAGGACATCCTCCAGCCGATGCGCGAATCGCTGACGGCCGAGGACGGGAAGCTCTACGGGGAACCGTTCTACGGCGAGTCCTCCTTCCTGATGTACCGCAAGGACGTCTTCGCGAAGAAGGGGCTCACCATGCCCGCGCACCCGACCTGGCAGCAGGTCGCGGACCTCGCGGCGCGGGCCGACGGCGCGCAGTCCGGCATGAAGGGCATCTGCCTGCGCGGCCTGCCCGGCTGGGGCGAGGTGATGGCGCCGCTGACGACGGTCGTGAACACCTTCGGCGGCACCTGGTTCGACAACGACTGGAAGGCGCGCCTGAACGACAAGGGCTTCAAGGACGCGGTGAAGTTCTACGTCGACCTGGTGCGCAAGCACGGCGAGTCCGGCGCCCCGCAGTCCGGCTTCGCCGAGTGCCTCAACAACCTCACCCAGGGCAAGAGCGCCATGTGGTACGACGCCACGTCCGCCGCCGGTTCGCTGGAGTCCTCGAACTCCCCGGTCAAGGGCAAGATCGGCTACGCGCCCGCGCCCGTCGACAAGACGGAGAACAGCGGCTGGCTCTACACCTGGGCGTGGGGCCTGCAGAAGGCGTCCCACAACCCCGACAACGCCTGGAAGTTCGTCTCGTGGGCCTCCGGCAAGGAGTACGAGAAGCTCGTCGGGAAGAAGATCGGCTGGTCGAACGTCCCGGCGGGCAAGCGCGCCTCGACGTACGAGATCCCGCAGTACCGCGCGGACGCGAAGGCCTTCGTGGACGTGACGCGGAACGCCATCGAGGGCGCCCGGCCCAAGGACCCCGGGGTGCAGAAGCGGCCCGCGCCCGGCATCCAGTTCGTCGGCATCCCCGAGTTCACCGATCTCGGCACGAAGGTGTCGCAGGAGATCAGCGCGGCCATCGCCGGACGCCAGTCCGTCGATACGGCCCTGGACAAGTCCCAGAAGCTCGCCTCCGAGATCGCGAAGGAGTACGAGGGACGATGACGACGACCACCGCGGCCTCCCTGGGCCGCACCCAAGCGCCGACGGCAGGCCGTCGCACCCCGGACCGGCTGCGCTCGTGGGCGACCCGCGCGCCCCTCCTGCCCGCACTCGTCTTCATGATCATCGTGACCCAACTGCCGTTCGTGGCCACGCTGGTGATCTCCCTGTTCGACTGGAACTCGCTCTACCCCGACGCCAGGAAGTTCACCTGGTTCGGCAACTACTCCGAGGTCCTCACCGACGCCGACCTGCGCAAGTCCGTCTTCACCACCATCATCCTGACGGTGACGGTCGTGGTGGTGAGCCTGGTCATCGGGCTGGCGCTGGCCCTGCTGATCGACCGGAAGTTCCGGGGCCGCGGCGTCGTCCGCACCCTGCTGATCGCCCCGTTCCTGGTGGTCCCGGTGGCGTCCGCGCTGCTGTGGAAGCACGTGCTCTTCAACCCCGAGTACGGGCTGCTGAACGGCCTGTTGCACTACGTCGGCGGGCCGCAGCCCGACTGGATCTCGAACAATCCGCTGATCGCGGTCGAGGTGTCCCTGATCTGGCAGTGGACACCGTTCATGATGCTGATCCTGCTCGCCGGGCTGCAGTCGCGCTCCCCCGAACTCCTGGAGGCGGCCCGGATGGACGGCGCCGGGCCCTGGCAGGTCTTCCGCTTCATGACGCTGCCGCACCTGCGCCGCTACCTCGAACTCGGCGCCCTGCTCGGCTCGATCTACATCGTGCAGAACTTCGACGCGGTCTTCACCCTCACCTCCGGCGGCCTGGGCACGGCGAACCTGCCCTACACCGTCTACCAGTCCTTCTACCAGGCGCACGAGAACGGCCTCGCCTCCGCGGCCGGCGTCCTCGTCGTCATCGGTTCCCTCATCATCGCGACCTTCGCGCTACGCGTCGTGTCGTCCCTGTTCCGCGAGGAGGCGTCACGCGGATGAACACCTTCACCACCTTCCTCAAGGGCAAGGGACTCGGCCTCGTCGCCTGGCTGGCCGGCATCGTCTTCTTCCTGCCCATCGCCTGGATGGCGCTGACGTCCTTCCACTCGGAGGAGGACGCGGCGACCAACCCGCCGTCCTTCGGCGCGGCCCTCACCCTCGACGGCTACCGCGACTTCTTCGGCTCCGGCGGCGGCGCCAGCCCCTGGCCCTCGCTGATCAACTCGGCGGTCGCCTCGCTCGCCTCGACGCTCTTCGTCCTGGTCCTCGCGCTCCCGGCGGCGTACGCACTGTCGATCCGCCCGGTGAAGAAGTGGACGGACGTCCTGTTCTTCTTCCTGTCGACGAAGATGCTGCCGGTGGTGGCCGGGCTGCTCCCCATCTACCTCTTCGCCAAGAACACCGACTTCCTCGACAACATCTGGCTGCTCGTCATCCTCTACACCTCGATGAACCTGCCGATCGCGGTGTGGATGATGCAGTCGTTCCTCTCGGAGGTCCCGGTGGCGGTCATCGAGGCGGCGCAGATCGACGGGGCCAGGCTCCCGACGGTGCTCACGCGCGTGGTCGCGCCGATCGCCCTGCCCGGCATCGCCGCGACGGCCCTCATCTGCTTCATCTTCTCCTGGAACGAACTCCTCTTCGCCCGGGTGCTCACCGGTGTCGTCGCCGAGACCGCACCCGTCTTCCTGACCGGCTTCATCACCAGCCAGGGCCTGTTCCTGGCGAAGGTGTGCGCCGCGTCGCTCGTGATCTCCCTGCCGGTGCTCGCCGCAGGGTTCGCCGCCCAGGACAAGCTGGTTCAGGGCCTCTCGTTGGGAGCTGTGAAATGAAGGCCGCGATCGTCGAATCGGTGGGCAAGGTCGTCGTCGGCGAGGTTCCCGACCCCACACCGGGCCCGCGCGACGTGGTCGTGGAGGTCGCGGCGTGCGGCCTGTGCGGCACCGACCTGCACATCCTGCAGGGCGAGTTCGCCCCGACCCTGCCGGTCGTGCCGGGCCACGAGTTCGCCGGCACGGTGGCCGAAGTGGGCAGCGCCGTCACGGAGTTGCGGGTGGGCGACCGTGTGGCGGTGGACCCGTCCCTGCACTGCCACGAGTGCCGTTTCTGCCGGGCCGGACGCGGCAACCTGTGCGAGCGCTGGGCGGCGATCGGCGTCACGACGGCGGGCGGCGCGGCCCAGTACGCGCTGGCCCCCGTCGCCAACTGCGTCCGCCTGCCCGACCACGTACGCACCCAGGACGCGGCCCTCATCGAGCCGCTCTCCTGCGCGGTGCGCGGCTACGACGTCCTGCGCTCCCGCCTGGGCGCCCACGTGCTGATCTACGGCTCGGGCACGATGGGCCTGATGATGCTGGAACTGGCCAAGCGCACGGGTGCGGCCAGCGTCGACGTGGTCGACCTGAACCCGGACCGCCTGGCCACGGCCCGGCGCCTCGGTGTCTCCGGCTCCGCGGCGGGCCCCGACGACCTGGACCGCCCGACCGGCTGGGACGTGGTGATCGACGCGACCGGCAACGCGGCGGCGATCCAGGACGGCCTCGACCGGGTCGCGAAGGCGGGCACGTTCCTGCAGTTCGGCGTGGCGGACTACGCGACCCGCGTCACGATCGACCCGTACCGCATCTACAACCAGGAGATCACCATCACCGGTTCGATGGCGGTCCTGCACAGCTACGAACGCGCGGCGGAACTCTTCGCGGGCGGTGTCCTGGACCCCGACGTCTTCATCAGCGACAGGCTGCCGCTCGACGACTACCCGGGTGCCCTCGACCAGTTCGCGTCCGGGGTGGGCCGCAAGATCGTCGTGGTCCCTTGAACCCGGGCTCCATGATCCCGGGTCCCATGATCCCGGGTCCCGTGCTCCCCGGACCCGCCATCCGCTGACCCGTAATCCGCTGTCGGTCCCGGCCCGGTCGCGCATATCCTCCGACCGTGCCGAGACCCCGGGGATTCACGTACGCGGAGCGCGCCGACGGCAGCGTCACGCTCACCCATGCGGGACGCCCCGCGGGGGTGCTGCGGGGTGCGCGTGCGCAGCAGTTCCTGGCCGAAGTGGCGTCCGGGGACGCCCAGTTGGTCATGGCCCGCTGGACGGGCAACTACCGCAGGGGCAACGAACGCCGGGCCCGCGCGCACCCCCGCAACCAGCACTGACGCAGCACCGGCCGCAGCCCTCGGGCCCGACGCCACCGGGCATGCCGGAGGCGGCCCGCTCACCGCGCGGGCCGCCTCCGTACAGCCTCTTCCTACAGGGCCTGCGCCGCGGGCTTGACCATGCCGCGCACCGTGCGCGACTTCACGAAGTCGCCCAGGGCCGTCATCTCCCACTCGCCGCTGAACTGCTTGATGAGCTTGGCCATCATCACGCCGGTCTGCGACTCGGCGCTCGTGAGGTCGAAGCGGACCAGCTCCTCGCCGGTCGCCGCGTCCAGGAGGCGGCAGTACGCCTTGGCGACCTCCGTGAACTTCTGGCCCGAGAACGAGTTCACCGTGAAGACCAGGCCCGTGACCTCCTGGGGCAGCCGGCCCAGGTCGACGACGATCACCTCGTCGTCGCCGGCGCCCTCGCCCGTGAGGTTGTCACCGGAGTGCTTGATCGCGCCGTTCACGATCGAGAGCTTGCCGAAGTAGCAGCTGTCGATGTGGTTGCGCTGCGGACCGTACGCGATGACCGACGCGTCCAGGTCGATGTCCTTGCCGCGGAACGCGGGCTCCCAGCCGAGACCCATCTTGACCTGGCTGAGCAGCGGCTTGCCGCCCTTGACCAGGGAGACCGTCTGGTTCTTCTGGAGGGAGACGCGACCCTTGTCGAGGTTGATCTTGCCGCTGCCCGCGGTGGGCGCCGCCGCGGGGGCCGCGGCCGGCGGCGGGGGCGGCGCGATGCGCGGGT
>NZ_JAAGMG010001354.1 GCF_010548525.1 Streptomyces sp. SID14478 | reverse complement strand
CGTCGCGCTCGCCGCGACCGCCGCCGCCGGCTCCGCCCTCGCCGTCTGCACCCTGCTCACCGCACGCTGCGCGCCCGCCGTGCCGCGCCAGCGGGTACGCACCGCGATCCGCGACCGGGAACAGCGCACCGCGTTCCTTCCGCAGCGCGATCCGGACGCCTCCGGGCGCACCAGGCCCCGAGCACCGGGCCGTCCCGTCCCGACGGCCTGCTGACACCGAGCCCGCTCCCAGCGCCGGGTCCGCAGTCCGTCACGCCGAAACCGCACTCTTCCTGTTTCCGGCACGACGTGACCCCCGGAGGGCTCATCCATGTCGTCGTTCATGTCCGTCTTCGCGAGCCTGGTCGAACATCTCGCGACCCTGCTCCAGCCGCTCTTCCACGCCTCGGCCGCGGCCGCCGCGATCATGCTGTTCACCGCGTTCGTACGCCTCCTCGTGCACCCCCTGTCGCGGGCCGGTGCACGCGGCCAGCGCGCCCGCCTCAAGCTGCAGCCGCGCATCGCCGAACTGCGCAAGAAGCACAAGAAGAACCCGGAGGCGATGCAGAAGGCGATCATGGAACTGCACCGCGAGGAGAAGGTCTCCCCGCTCTCGGGCTGCCTGCCCATGCTGTTCCAGATGCCGGCGTTCTTCCTGCTGTACCACCTCTTCTCCAGCAAGCGCATCGGCGGCGACCCCAACGAGCTGCTCGGCCACACCCTCGGCGCGGCCCCGCTCGGCGGGAACTTCAGGCACGCCCTCGCCCACGGCGGGCTCTTCGGCCCGCAGGGGCTCGTCTACGTGGCGCTGTTCGCGCTCGTCGCCGCCGTGGCCACCTTCAATTACCGGCGCACCAAGCGGCAGATGGCGCTGTCTGCGGCCGCCGCACCGGCCACGGACCAGGCGCAGGTGCCGGGCGCCGGGGCGATGACGGCGATGAGCAAGTACATGCCGCTGATGTCCTTCATGACCCTGTTCACGGTGGGCGCGGTGCCGCTCGCCGCCGCCCTGTACGTCGTCACGTCCACGACGTGGAGCGCGATCGAACGGGCCGTGCTGTACCGCGACATGCCCTACGGGGCGGCCGCCGCACTGCCCGCGTAACGGGGCGTCCGTCGGTCCAGTCCGTGAACGGGGTATTGCGGACTGGACCGCGAACTTGGAGGATCGACCAGACCTCCGATGGTTGAAGGCCGCACCTTGCCATGGAGGCTCCTCCTAGAACAGAGGGAGTTACACCATGAAGCTGCTGCGAGTCGGTCCGGCCGGAGCCGAGCGCCCCGCGCTCGTCGACGCCGAGGGCACCCTGCGCGACCTGTCCGCCCTGGTGGCGGACATCGACGGGGCGCTGCTCGCGGACGACACGGCGCTCGACCGGGTGCGCGCCGCGGCCGCATCCGGCGAACTGCCCGTTCTTGATGCCGCCGGGCTGCGCATCGGCCCGCCGGTGGCCCGCATCGGCAAGGTCGTGTGCATCGGGCTGAACTACCACGACCACGCCGCCGAGACCGGGGCCACCCCGCCCAGCGAGCCCGTCATCTTCTTCAAGGCGGCGGACACGGTGGTCGGGCCGCACGACACCGTGCTCGTGCCGCGCGGCTCCACCAAGACCGACTGGGAGGTGGAGCTGGCCGTGGTCATCGGACGTACGGCCCGCTACGAGGAGTCGGCCGAGGCCGCGCTGGGGTGCGTCGCCGGGTACGCGGTCGCGCACGACGTGTCCGAGCGCGAGTTCCAGATCGAGCGCGGCGGCACCTGGGACAAGGGCAAGAACTGCGAGACGTTCAACCCGCTGGGCCCCTGGCTCGTCACCGCCGACGAGGTCCCCGACCCGCAGGCGCTCGGCCTCAAGCTCTGGGTCAACGGCGAGATCAAGCAGGACGGCACCACCGCCGAGCAGATCTTCTCGGTGGCCGAAGTGGTGCGCTACGTAAGCCAGTTCATGACGCTGTACCCGGGCGACGTCATCAACACCGGCACCCCGGCGGGCGTCGCCATGGGCCAGCCCGAGCCGAAGCCGTACCTGCGGGCCGGCGACGTGGTGGAGCTGGAGATCGAGGGACTGGGCCGGCAGCGCCAGGAGCTCAAGCCGGCGTAGCCGCTCCACCGGGGACGGGCCGCCACGCCGTTCCCCACGCGCCCTGGGGCGCCCCCGCCGTTCGGGGGCGCCCCATGCGTGTCTGCCCCGCATCGACGCGGTTCGTTCACATCATGCGGCTATGCGAAAAATCCGTGCTGCCGTCGTCACCGCCTCGGCCGTCCTCGTCGTCGGGGCCGCCACCGGATCCGCGTACGCCGATCCGCTGCCCGGAGGGCTCGGCCCCTGCAAGGGGAGCACCTGCCCGGGCTCGTACCCGGACCCGAACAACGGGACCCCGAGCGGACGGGACAACAACATCAACGTCTTCGTCGGCGGGGACATGCAGGTACGCCGGGCCGCCGCGGAGGCGGAGGGCAAGGTCGTCGTCCTCGGGAACTTCGACCAGAACAAGGACCCCGGGGTCTCCCAGATCTACAACGTCGGCGTCGCCGGGGTCGGCTCACGCGTCCCGCCGGACAACGGCACCGATTTCCTCACCGTCGGCGGCGACCTGACCGTCGCCCCGGGCCAGCGCCTGCTCGCCGAGGAGGGCGCGGTCAGCGGCGAGGTCCGCTACGGCGGCGCGCACTCCGGCACGGTGAGCCCGGCCGCGGTCAAGGACGCCGCGGCGATCGGACCGTTCCGGACGCTGCGCGGCGAACTGGAGCGCGCCAGCCACTGCTACGCGTACGCGGGCGGCGCCCACCGCCCCGCCACGGGCACCGCCGTCAACGACGGCTCCACCACGCTGTTCACCGGCGACGGCAGCTCCGCGATCCAGGTCTTCGACGTCGACTTCGACCTGGTCAGCAGGGCCGGCGGCCAGCAGTCGTACCGCTTCGCGAACATCCCGGCCGGGGCTACCGTCCTCGTCAACGTCTACGGCGACGCGCGGGAGATC
This sequence comes from Streptomyces sp. SID14478, assembly GCF_010548525.1. Classification (GTDB taxonomy): domain Bacteria; phylum Actinomycetota; class Actinomycetes; order Streptomycetales; family Streptomycetaceae; genus Streptomyces. The sequence goes on along the minus strand of NZ_JAAGMG010001354.1, from coordinate 444 downwards.
AGCACCTACGACGCGCTGCTCCCGGCCGAGCTGCGCACCCACCTGCTGTGGAACTTCCCCGACGCCACGGACGTGCGGCTCAGCGGCACCACGCAGTTCTCCGGCAGCGCGCTGATGGGCAACCCCGCGGGCACCACGACGGTCACCATGTCCGGCTTCAACGGCCGCTTCTACACGGCCGGTTCCCTCGTGCACGCGTCCTCGGCCTCGGGCGGCGGGGGCCAGGAGTTCCACGCCTACCCCTTCGAGGGCGACCTGCCGACGTGCGACGACACCACGCCCACGCCCACGCCCACTCCGACACCGACGCCGACTCCCACGCCCACACCGACGCCCACGCCGTCCCCGACGCCGAGTCCGTCCGGGAGCACGCCGGGCGTGACCGGCGGCGGCACGACGGGCGGCGGCTCCGACGGCGGCTCCAGCGGCGGCGGTTCGGGCTCC
>NZ_JAAGMG010001318.1 GCF_010548525.1 Streptomyces sp. SID14478 | reverse complement strand
CCCGGCCCCGGCCAGCCCTACGGCCAGCAGCCGCAGCAGCAGGCCGCCGCTCCGGCGCCGCAGCCGTCCGCCCCGCAGGGCGGTGCCGCGGACTTCTCGCCGTTCTGGTTCGCCGTGCCGGTGCCGCGTCCGCTGTACGCGGAGGACGGTTCGCCGACGCCGATCGCCGAACTGGCGCCGGGCACCTGGTACCTGGCCGTCGAGCAGCGCGGTCCGGGCCTCGTCGCCCAGACGCAGGACGGCCGTCGCGGCGTGCTGCAGGACACCACCGGTATCCAGCGCGGCTGACGCCACCGCACAGCTTTCGAGGCCCCTCGCCCGTCTTCCGGGCGAGGGGCCTTTCGCGTACAGTCCCCGGAGTCTCGGTAACTGACGTACCGTCAGATGACATCCGGAGCGAGCGGCGGAGGGGCACATGCGGCTAGGAATCGCACTCGGCTACTGGGGACGCGGACCCAGCCCCGACCACCTCCCGCTCGTCCGCGAGGCCGAGGAGCTGGGATACGACTCGGTGTGGACCTCCGAGTCCTGGGGTTCCGACGCCTTCACGCCCCTGACCTGGTTCGCCGCACACACCTCCCGCATCCGGCTGGGCACCGCCATCGCGCAGATGGCCGCCCGCTCCCCCACCACGACCGCGATGCACGCGCTCACCCTCGACCACCTGTCCGGCGGCCGGATGATGCTCGGGCTCGGACTCTCCGGGCCGCAGGTGGTGGAGGGCTGGTACGGGCGGCCGTTCCCGCGCTCCCCGCTCACCGCGACCCGCGAGTACGTGGACGTCGTACGGCAGGTGCTGCGGCGCGAGGGGCCCGTCGAGGTCGACGGGCGCTTCCACTCGCACCCGTACCGCGGCGACGACGGCACCGGGCTCGGCAAGGCGCTCAAGCCCATCACGCACCCGCTGCGCGCCGATCTGCCCCTTCTGCTCGGCGCCGAGGGGCCGAAGAACATCGCGCAGACGACGCGGATCGCGGACGGCTGGCTGCCGCTGTACTGGGCGCCGACGAGGACCGACGCGTACGAGGCGTCGCTCACCGGCCTCCGCGACGACTTCATGATCGCGCCCATGGCCCGCGCTCAGGTGTGCGACGACATCAGCGAGGGCCTGCTGCCCGTCAAGGCCATGCTCGGCTTCTACATCGGCGGCATGGGGCACGCGACCCGCAACTTCCACGCCGATCTCATGGCGCGCATGGGGTACGAGGCCGAGGCGCGGCGCATCCAGGAGCTGTTCGCCGAGGGGCGGCGCGAGGAGGCGGTGCTCGCGGTGCCGGACGCGTTCGCCGACGAGATCTCGCTGGTCGGCCCGCGTCAACGCATCGCGGAGCGGCTGGAGTTGTGGCGCAAGGGTCCGGTGACCGACCTGTTGGTCCTGTCGCCGGACCCGCACACGCTGCGCGTCCTCGCCGAGCTCAACTCCTGAGCCGGCCGGGGACCGCCGAACTCCCGAACTGCTAGGAACCCTTGGTCAGTTGGGACGCGGACGGGACCTTGTCGGTGACCGTCGCGCCCGCGTTCTTGCCCGCGTCCTTGACGTTGTTGATGATGTCGTCGAAGGACGAGGCGACCGAGTCGACGCCGTCGCCCTTGCGCAGCTTGCTGGGCAGGTCCTTGAGCGCGTCGATGCCCGCGGAGAGCGGCGCGACCGCCTTGGCGAGCGTCGGGTCGCCCTGCGCGTTCTTCACCGCCGCCTTCAGCCGGTTGTACGTGAGCGCGCCCGCGAGGCCCGCCTTGACCAGCGCGACCTTGCGGCCACCGGCACCGCTCTTGAACTTGCCCGCGCGCCAGGGCTTCACGATCCACTGATAGGTGGCGCCGGCCGCGATGCCCGCGTTGGCCACGAACCGGGTCTTCGCCAGCTTCTGCCGCTCGGCGGAGCTGGTGGCGGTCGGGCTGGACGCCGCGTCCTTGTCGTCGCCGCCGCACGCGGTGGTGCCCGCGAGGAGGGCACCGCACAGGAGGACGGAGACGACCGTACGTCGCAGGGGAAGGGAGAAGCTGAGCACCGCGGGTACCTCCGGGGTGGGGATGCACACTTCCCCGCAGCGTCACCCGTCCCCCGCACCGCCGCCACTTGGGCGCCACCGTCCGTGTTTCATCGAAAGAGTTGCGGTCAGACGGTAACCATGTCCTCTACTCGCAGCGGCAACAGCGCGGCCCGAGCGATCGTGGTCGTTGCCGACATCATGGCGCTGATACTCGGTCTGTGGATCCTGATGTACCTGCTCGATGCCAACCGCGGCAACGACCTGGTCCAGTGGATCCACCATGCGGCCAACTGGCTCGCCGGCTGGTCCCGTGATCTGTTCACCTTCGACGAGGCCTGGGCCCGCGTGGTCGCCGGATACGGTCTGGCCGCCGTCGTCTACCTGGCCATCGGCCACGCCGTCGCGGGACGGCTGCGCTGATCGTCCGGTCCTACCGGCAGCAGTCCGGCTCCACGCCGACCGGCAGCTGCTCCCCTCCGAACACCGAGCACGTCGCCTCGTCTCCCCCCAGCGCGGCCACGGCGAGCAGTACGGACCCGGCGGTCCAGGTCGTCAGCTCCTCCGGCCAGACCGCCCGGTCCTCGAAGACGTAACCGGTCCAGTACAGGCCGGTCCGCGGGTCCCGCAGGTGCTGGATGTCCTGCAGGATCGTCAGCGCGCGGTCGGACTCGCCCATCGCCCACAGGGCGAGGGCGAGTTCGGCGCTTTCGCCCCCGGTCACCCACGGGTTGGGCACGACGCAGCGCACGCCGAGCCCGGGGACGACGAACTTCTCCCAGTCGGCCTCGATGCGGGCCTGCGCCTCGGCGCCGCGCAGCGCGCCGCCGAGCACCGGGTAGTACCAGTCCATCGAGTAGCGGCTCTTGTCGAGGAAGCGGTCCGGGTGGCGGCGGATCGCGTGGCGCAGCGAGCCGAGCGCCAACTCCCAGTCGGGCTGCGGCTCTTCGCGCTGCTCGGCGAGGGCGAGGGCGCAGCGCAGGGCGTGGTGGATCGACGAACTGCCGGTCAGGAGCGCGTCGTTGACGGGCGTGCCGTCCTCGTCCCGCTTCCATCCGATCTGGCCGCCGGGCTGCTGCAGCCGCAGGACGCACTCGATCGCCGCGCTCACCGTGGGCCACATGCGGTCCAGGAACGCGTCGTCGCCGGTGGAGAGGTAGTGGTGCCAGACGCCGACGGCGACGTACGCGACGAAGTTGGTCTCGCGGCCGCGGTCGGTGACGTCGGCCGGGTCGCCGTCGCGGTAGGCGGCGTACCAGGAACCGTCCTCGTTCTGGTGCCGGGCCAGCCAGTCGTAGGCGCGCTCGGCGGCCTCGTGCTCGCCGGCCACGTCGAGGGCCATGGCGGACTCGGTGTGGTCCCACGGGTCGAGGTGATGGTGGCGGAACCACGGGATGGCGCCGTCCGGGCGCTGGACCGCGCGTATCCCGTGCACCGTGCGCGCGGCCTGATCGGCCGTCAGGACGCCGTCGAGTACGAGGAGTTCGGTCCGCTCGGGGATGCTCACTCAGCGGCCCCGCTGGCCTTCGGCAGGTGCGGCTTGGTGGCGTAGGCGACGAAACTCTTGCCGACGACGGGGTTCAGGAGCTGCTCGGCGACCCGGGTCACGGCGGGCTTCTTCATGATGTCCCAGACCAGGAGCTTGTGGTACGCCTTCACGGGCAGCGCCTTGTCGTTGTCGACGCCGAAGGCGCACTTGAGCCACCAGTAGGGCGCGTGCAGCGCGTGCGCGTGGTGCGTGCCGTACGGCTTGAGGCCCGCCTCGCGCATCCGGCCGAGGAGTTCGTCGGCCTTGTAGATGCGGATGTGGCCGCCCTCGACCTCGTGGTACTCGTCGGACAGCGCCCAGCAGACCTTCTCGGGGCCGTAGCGCGGCACGGTGACGGCGATGCGTCCGCCGGGCTTGAGCACGCGCACCATCTCGGCGAGCACGCCCTTGTCGTCGGGGATGTGCTCCATGACCTCGCTGATGATGACGACGTCGAACGACTCGTCGGGGAAGGGGAGGTGGAGCGCGTCGCCCTCCATCGCGGTGGCCGTGGCGCCCGCGGGGGCCTCGCCGGCCTCCTTCATGGCGGCGAACCACTTGGCGACCTCGGCGATCTCCTCCTTGTTCTGGTCGAGCGCGACGACCTGCGCCCCGCGCCGGTAGCACTCGAAGGCGTGCCGGCCGGCCCCGCACCCGAGGTCGAGGACGCGATCGCCCGCGGCGAGCGGGAAGCGGGTGAAGTCGACGGTCAGCACGTGGCCCTGCTTTCCTGAGGGGTTTCCTGAGGGATGTTCTGGTGAGGTCGTACGGAGGGGGCACCGGGGGCGGTGGAGGCCTTGTCGATGGCCTCGCGGTAGCGCTCGGCCGTGCCCTGGGCGGCCCGCGCCCAGGTGAAGCGCTCCAGGACGCGGGCGCGGCCCGCGGCGCCG
>NZ_JAAGMG010001273.1 GCF_010548525.1 Streptomyces sp. SID14478 | reverse complement strand
CGGCCACCGCACTGCGGCCGCTCGCGCGCCGCCTGGCCCGCTCGGGGCGGGCCGAGGACCTGGTCACGCACGTCGTGCACTACCGCAGCCGCGGCTGGAACGGGCCGCAGGCCGAACCGGCGCAGGACGCCGAGTGGGCCGCCGACGAGGTCGTGCGCCGCTACGGCGACGTACCCATCTGCCTGATCGGCTTCGACATGGGCGGCCGCGCGGCCCTGCACGCGGGTGGCCACCCGGCCGTCAACTCCGTGCTCGCGCTTGCCCCTTGGCTGCCCGAGGACGACGTCGCGGCGCCCCCCGAACCGGTGAAGCAGCTCGCGGGCCGGCGGGTGCTGCTCGTGCACGGCACCGACGACCGGCGCTCCGACCCGGAGCTGTCGTTCCGCTTCGCCGAGCGGGCGAAGAAGGCCAACCGGGACGTGTGCCGCTTCGAGGTGCACTCGGACGGGCACCACCTGGTCCAGCACCGGGCCGAGGTCGCCGCGCTGGCCGTCGACTTCCTGCTCGGCTCGCTGTTCGGCCACCCGTTCTCCCGGCCGCTGCAGGACGCGCTCGCGGCGCCGCCGCCCATCGGTCTGCGGATGCCGCTGGCGGCCGGGTTCGGTCAGTCGCTCAACCGGTAGTCCGAGGGCTCGGTGCTCGCCGCGAGGAGGGCGCCGAGCACCTGGGACGCGTGCTTGTGCCCGGCGAAGACGAGCACCTCCCGGTCGCCGTCCGCGCACTCGATGACGAGGGTGTACTCCCCTCGTCCGCCGAGGTCGTACCGCGGGTCGCCGACCGCCGACTCGCGCACCCGGCGCACCGTCAGGGTCTGCGGGAGCGGGGCGAGGGCGACGCGACCCGTCGGGTCGGGGGTCGCGACCAAGGGCCCGTTCCCCACCACCAAGTAGCAGTAGCCCGGCCTGCTGTAGGGCACGTCGCCGTGCACGACCGCGCCCAGGCAGCGCCGCTCGGTCGGCGGGACCGGGACGACGCCCGCCACGATCCCGCGCGCCCAGCGTCCCGCCCCCCAGCACAGCAGGACGGACAGCAGCACCACGGGGACGACGGCCCCGGCCGCGAACTTCAGTCCCGACCCCACCTCGTCGGCGGCCAGGAGCACGATCATGGCTCCGGCGACGGCGACGTTCACTCCCGCGACGATCCCGACCGCCGGCTTCCAGGAGTGGGCGGACCCCTTGGGCGCGGGCCGGTGCCGCTGCCACCCCACGAGCCAGAGCAGCCCCAGCCCGATCGCCGACGTCGCCACGGCGAACGCCCCGGGCAGCCGTCCGTCCTGTGCGGGGGAGCGCACGACCTGCTGCACCTCGGAGCCGGACCGGACCTCGCGGACCTCGCCCTTCCAGTACGTGGCGGTGACCTTGTCGCCGGGGCGCACCGCGTCGTAGATCGGCAGGTCGTCGGGCAGCCGCACCCTGTCCACGGTGCCCTCCGCGGGGCCGGGGGCGCGCAGGACGAGGTAGTAGGCGTCGCTCCTGGAGACTTCGGTGTCCTTGTCCACGACGGTCGCCGTCAGGACCGCGCGGCAGTCGTCCGCGCGGGTGCCCGCCGGGCAGTCCGGCGCCGCCGCGTACGCCCGGTCGTCCGCCTCCGCGGGCACCACGAGGGCGAAGAGCACCGCCCCGATCAGGACCAGCCCGAGCCCCACCCAGCCGAGGACCCGGATGCCCCGCCGTCCCTCACCACCGGGTCTCGCCGCGTCCGCCATACCGCTCACCCCTCCGCCGTCCCGCCCCTGTTTCCCGCTGATCCCAGTCTCCGCGCATCCGTCACCCGGCGCCCGCGTGTTCGGGCAACAGCCTCCCCCGCCGCGACAGCAGGAACTTCTTGAACGCGGCCACGGGAGGGGTGTCCGGGTGCCCGTCGAGCCAGGCCACGCCGATCTCGCGGACCGCCCGCTGCCCGGTGACGGTCAGCTCGACGACTCCCGGGCGCGGAAAGCTCGGTGGCGGCAGGAGGCAGACGCCGAGGCCCGCCGCGACCAGGCCGCGCAGCGTCTCGGCCTCCTCGCCCTCGAACGCGATCCGCGGCCTGAACCCGGCCTGCGCGCACAGGTCGTCGAGGATGCGGCGCAGGCCGTAGCCGGGTTCGAGGGTCACGAAGGTCTCGTCGGCCGTCTCCTCCAGCCTGATCCGCTTGCGGGACGCGAGGCGGTGGTCGGCGGGGACGACGAGCCGCAGCCGCTGCTCGTCCAGGCGCCGGGCCACCAGACCCGGCTCGTCCGGCACGGGCGAGGTCAGGCACAGGTCCAGCTCCCCCGCGCGCAGCCGCTCCAGCATCGCCTCGCCGTAGTTCTGTACGAGGCTGAAGCGGATGCGGGGGTGGTCGGCACGGAAGGCGCGGATCAGGCCGGGGACGGTCTCCGTGCCCATGGTGTGCAGGAAGCCGAAGGCGACCTTGCCGGACTCCGGATCGGCGTCGGCGCGCACCGACTCCGCGGCCTTCTCGACCTCACCGAGGGCACGCTCCACGGACACCAGGAACGTACGGCCCGCGGGGGTGAGGGACACGGTGCGGCCGTGCCGGGCGAACAGGTCGACGCCCAGGTCCCGTTCGAGCCGCACCATGGCGCGCGACAGCGTCGACTGCGGGACCTGCAGCTCCTGCGCGGCGCGGGTCACGTGCTCGGTGCGGGCGACCCCGGCGAAGGAGGCGAGCCGCGGGGCGAGCAGCATCGCCATGTCTTCTGCGTCACTGGAACGTGAAACCCGCTGCTGTGACCTCTGCTGATGCTGCATGGGAACGATTATGAAGTCTTTGTGCATTGGACGCATGAGTGGTCGCGACCTACGTTCCTGGTATGTCTCCTGCCAGTAGCCGGGCGGCCGCCACCTCCGCGGTCGCCGTCCCCGTCCCTCCGACCGGCGATACGCGCATGGCCCCGGGCGGACCCGGCTACCGCCGCATGAGCTTCGCCCTCTTCCTCGCCGGTGTCGCCACCTTCGCCCTCCTGTACTCGACGCAGGCGCTGCTCCCCCTCGTCTCCTCCGGCTTCGGGGCGAGCGCGAGCGCCGCGAGCTGGACGGTGTCCGGGGCGACCGGCGCGCTCGCGCTGTGCGTACTGCCGTTGAGCGCGCTGTCCGAGCGGTACGGGCGGCGCACGGTCATGACGGCGTCGCTGACCGTCGCCGTCACGGTCGGTCTGCTCGTCCCCTTCGCGCCGAACCTCGGCGTGCTGATCGCGCTGCGGGTCCTCCAGGGTGCGGCGCTCGCCGGACTGCCCGCGTCCGCGATGGCGTACCTGGCCGAAGAAGTGCGGCCGAAGGCGCTGGTCACGGCCATCGGCCTGTTCGTCGCGGGCAACTCCATCGGGGGCATGAGCGGCCGGGTCATCGGCGGCTGGATCGCGCAGGAGTGGGGCTGGCGGGCGGCCGTCGGCACCATCGGCGTGATCGCGGTGGTGTGCGCCGTCGCGTTCCGCCTGCTGCTGCCGGCGCCGCGCCACTTCACCCCGGGATCGCTGCGGCCGCGCGCCCTGGCGCAGACCGTCGCCGGCCATCTCGCGAACCCGCTGCTGCGCCGCCTGTACGTGATCGGCGCCCTGTTCATGATGGTGTTCGGCGGCGTCTACACGGTGATCGGCTACCGCCTCACCGCGGCGCCGTTCTCCCTCCCGCAGGGCGTCATCGGCTCGATCTTCCTGGTCTACCTGGTCGGCACGGTCTCCTCGGCGGCGGCCGGGAAGCTGGTCGCGCGGCTCGGGCGGCGCGGCACCCTGTATCTGGCGGCGGGCACGACGACGGCCGGTCTGCTGCTGGCCCTCGTGCCCCGGCTGCCCGTCGTGCTGCTCGGGCTGGTGCTGATCACGGCGGGCTTCTTCGCCGGGCACGCGACGGCGTCGTCGTCGGTGAGCCACACCGCCACGTACGGCCGGGCGCAGGCGTCCGCGCTGTACCAGTCCGCGTACTACATCGGTTCCAGCGTGGGCTCGGCCGTCGGCGCCGTCGCCTTCCACGCGGCCGGCTGGGCCGGGACGGTGGGCCTGGGCTTCGTCGCCGTGCTCGGCGTCGTGTCGATCACTTTGTGGGGCACGTACGCGGCACGCGCGCAGCGGCGTCGCGGGGCGGCGGGCGCGGTCGCCGCGCACTGAGGCCCCGGTTCGTCACGCCCGTCACAACAGCCGCAGAGCTTTCGTCATCGGCCCTCGGACCTGCGCATTTCGCCGGTCCGGGGGCCGTTGTCAGTGGGCTGCGGTAGCTTTCCAAGTGCTGGGGATGTGCTGGGACACACAGCCGCTTTGGGGGCGTTGGACGATGAGCGACACCGCGACGAAAGCCGGACTCGACGACCTGGAGAAACACCGGGTCGAGCTGACCGGGTACTGCTACCGGATGCTGGGCTCCGCGTTCGAGGCCGAGGACGCCGTGCAGGACACGATGGTGCGGGCCTGGCGCAGCTTCGACAAGTTCGAGGGGCGCTCCAGCCTGCGCTCCTGGCTCTACCGCATCGCGACGAACGTGTGCCTCGACTCGTTGAACGCGGGGAACAAGCGGGCCCGCCCGATGGACCTGACGGCCGCGGCCCCGCTCGCCCAGGCCGCCCTGACCCCGCGCCCGGACAACGTGTGGCTGGAGCCGATGCCGGACACCCGCGTGCTGCCGACGGTGCACGACCCGGCGGAGGCGGCGGTGGCGAGGGAGTCGGTGCGCCTGGCGTTCGTCGCGGCCCTGCAGCAACTGCCCGCGAAGCAGCGGGCGGTGCTGATCCTGCGCGAGGTCCTCGCCTGGAAGGCCAGCGAGGTCGCCGAGCTGCTCGACACCTCGGTCGCCTCGGTCAACAGCGCACTGCAGCGCGCCAGGGCGACGCTCGCGGACGCGCCTCCGGCCGACTCGGCGACGGCGGACCCGCTCGACGAGGAGCAGCAAAAGCTCCTGGAGCGCTATGTGTCCGCCTTCGAGGGGTACGACATGAAGGCGCTCACCGAGCTGCTGGCCGAGGACGCCGTCATGACGATGCCGCCGTTCGACCTGTGGCTGCGCGGCACGGCCGACATCACGGGCTTCATGACGACGCTGGGCCACGAGTGCGAGAACTCCCGCCTGCTGTCGGTGTCGGCCAACGGGACACCGGCGTTCGCCCACTACAAGCCCGACCCGGACAACGGGGGCTACGTGCCCTGGGCGATCCAGGTCCTGGAGATCTCAGACGGCCGGATCGCCGGATTCCACTGCTTCCTGGACCTCGGCAAGCGGTGGTTCCCGCTGTTCGGCGTCCCCGAGCGCCTGCCCGCCTGAGCCGTCCGCTCCCAACGCGTCGGCGAGTCCGGCGAGTTGGATCAGCAGGGCGAGTTTCGGGGACGGGTCGCGCAGCCTGATCCGTCCCCCGGCTCTGCGGGCGGTCAGCTGCATCCGGGCGAGCGCGTCGACAGTGGTGAAATCACTGCTGGTCAGACCGGAGACATCGCAGATCACCTCGCCGCCGCAGGCACTCTCCTGGGCGGCGCGGACCCGGTCGCACAGCTGAGGGGCGTCGCCCGGCCCGATCGGCCCGGCGACCGCCACGACAGGAGGAGTCGAGAAAGCAGCCACGTAGTCAGGACCGCACGCCGCGGCAGAACTCATCGCTGCCGGCGGGGTGCGGTGGCGTGTGCTGGGTCACGTTGATGTGGATCAACGTTGACCTGCGGTTCCTTCGCGCCCGAGGCTGGACCCCGTGCAGGGGGTTCTCAACGGGTTCGCGGTCATCGCCATCGTCATCGCGGTCGGCTATGTCATCGGCCGGCGCGGCCACTTGGGCGAGGGCGGCCGTGAGGTCCTCACCAGACTGGCCTTCCATGTGGCCACCCCGGCCCTGCTGTTCACGATGCTGGCCAAGGCGGACCTGTCCCTGATCCTGTCCCCGAGCCTGCTGGTCACGGCGCTGTCCACGGCGGCCATGGCCGGCGTCTTCCTCGTGGCGGGCGTCGTACGCGGCTGGGGAGTCGGCCGCACCACGATCGGCGCCCTGTGCTCCTCGTACGTGAACTCGGGGAACCTCGGCATCCCCATCGCGGTGTACGTCCTCGGCGACGCCTCGCTGGTGGCGCCGGTCCTGCTCTTCCAGCAGATCGTCGTGACGCCGGTCGCCCTGACGGTCCTCGACCTGGCGGAGGCGTCGGGGACCCGGCAGAGCTGGGCGCAGCGCCTGCTCACGCCCTTCCGCAATCCGATCGCGATCGGCGCGCTGTCCGGGGTCGTGGTGTCGGCGACCGGCTGGACGGTTCCCTCGCCCGTCCTCGACCCGCTGGAACTGATCGCGAACATGTCGGTCCCGGCGATCCTGATCGCCTTCGGCATTTCGCTGTGCGGGAGTTCCTGGCCGGGCGGCCGGGGCGCGGACCGGGTCCCGGTGCTGCTCTCGTCCGCCCTGAAGGCGGTGGGGCAGCCGCTGGTGGCCTGGGCGCTGGCCTCGTTCGTCTTCGGCCTGCACGGCGACCGTCTGCTGGACGTCGTGGTGACGTCGGCGCTGCCGGCGGCCCAGAACCTGTTCACGTACGCGAGCCGGTACCGGGTGGGCGAGCGGCTGGCCCGGGAGTCGATCCTGCTGTCGACGATGGCTTCGGTGCCGGTACTGGTGGTGGTGGCGGCCCTGCTCGGGTGACGTCAGTCGCGCAGCGGCAGCACGTCGGTGTCGAGGGTGATGTCGAACGGGGCGGGCAGCCGCAGTTGCTCGCCGTACTCGACCGGGTCCAGCGCCCGGTAGGTCCCGGTCGTCACCGATACCAGGATGCCGAACGGGACCGGTGGCGGTCCACCGGCCCCGTTCACCCGAATGATAAAACCGCAGCTCAGGAGATACGTTCCAGCACGATCGGCCCTGCCGAGAACTCCGTCCCGGCCGGTGCGATGTCGTACGCGTCCGCCAGCGCTTCGAGGGCGTACGCGAACCGCTCCGGGGTGTCGGTGTGCAGGGTCAGCAGGGCCTGGCCCGCGAAGACCGAGTCGCCGGGCTTCGCGTGCAGTTCGACGCCTGCGGCGGCCTGGACCGGGTCCTCCTTGCGGGCCCGCCCGGCGCCGAGCCGCCAGGCGGCGAGGCCCACCGACAGCGCGTCGAGGCGGGTCAGGACGCCGGAGGCGGGCG
>NZ_JAAGMG010001229.1 GCF_010548525.1 Streptomyces sp. SID14478 | reverse complement strand
GGCACCGCGCCCACCAGGAGCACCGGGCCAGCGTCGTGGCCGCCTCGTCCGCCGAAGCGGTCCAGGCCCTGCGCGCACTCGCGGACGGCCGCGTCCACCCCGCCCTCGCCACGGGGACGGCGGCCGCGGGAAGCGGCCTCGCGCTGCTGTTCACCGGCCAGGGCAGTCAACGCCTGGGCATGGGGCGGGAGTTGTACGCGGCGTTCCCCGAGTTCCGGCGCGCCCTGGACGAGGCGTGCGCCGCGCTCGATCCGCATCTGCGGCTGCCGTTGGTCGCGGTGCTGTTCGGCGCCCCGGACGGCCCCGACGCGGCGCTGATCCACGAGACCGAGTTCACCCAGCCGGCGCTGTTCGCCCTGGAGGTGGCGCTGTTCCGGCTGTGGCAGTCGTGGGGCGCCGTACCGGCCGCGGTGGCGGGACACGGTGTGGGCGAGGTGGCGGCGGCGCACGCGGCAGGGGTACTGGACCTGGCCGACGCGGCCCGCCTGGTCGCGGCGCGGGGCACGCTGGCCCAGGCGTGCGAGCAGGGCGGGGCGATGGCCTCCGTCCAGGCGTGCGAGTCCGATGTGATCGAGGCCGTGACCCGGGTGGGCGGCCGCGTGGCGCTCGCCGCGGTGAACGGACCGGAGACCGTGGTCAGCGGGGACGCGGCCGCGGTCGAGGCCGTGATGGCCTGGTGCGCGGGGGAGGGGCGCCGGGTACGGCGTCTTGCGGTGCCGCGCGCGTTCCATTCCCCGCACATGGACGCGATGCTCGGGGAGTTCGCCCGGGCCGTGGCGCGGTGCCGGTTCGGCGAGCCGTCGATCCCGTGGGTGTCGACGGTGACGGGTGCGGTGGCATCGGCCGGCGAGGTGTCGGACCCGGCGTACTGGGTGCGGCAGGTGCGCGGCACGGTGCGGTTCGTGGACGCCGTGCGCACGCTGGAGCGCGCGGGCGTGGGCCGGTACGTGGAATGCGGTCCCGCCGGTGTGCTGACCGCAATGGGCGCGTCGTGCGTACGGCAGCCCGCGGTGTTCGTCCCGTCGCAGAGCGCGGCGCGCGAGGCGGACGCACCGGCGGGTGAAGTGCGGTCGCTGGTAAGGGCGTTGGGCGCGCTGCACGTGGCGGGACAGGACATCGCCTGGGAGCGGGTCTTCGCCACGGGGACCCCGGTCGATCTGCCGATCTATGCTTTCCAGCGCGAGCCGACGCCCGAGGCTCGCCGCCGGGTTTCTGCGCGATCGGAGGGTGACAGCCCTTCGAGTGACTCTCGAGTGACCGTCCAGCTCCGATCGTGACAGTGGTGAAGCCGTGCAACTCCGGCAGGGCTGTTCCTTACGGCAAGGAGAACCGTATGACTGACACTCCGAAGAGCAACCGCAGCGAGGGCGACGACGCGGAAGCGGTACGCGCGAAATTCAAGGAGGCGCTGGCTCGCAAGTCGCAGGTCTCGCGGGCCAAGCAGGCGCACGAAGAAGGCCGCGCCAAGGTCAAGAACATGGGCAACCCCGCAGGCCAGAAGCGCAACTTCCGCCGTAAGACCGGCTGACCGAGAACCCCTTCCGGGCAACGCTGCGACACCCCGCTCCGGGGTGTCGCAGCTTTTTCGTGGGCCGCTCGGGATGCGTGGGCCGCTCGAGAAAGGACGGAGAATCCCTTCCGGCCCGGCGGGGCCCGGCCGCAGGAACGCCGGAGCATGCGTCGAGAGCACCTCCACCCGGACTCGAGGTCAGGCGTTCAGGGTCTGGATACGGGTGCGCACGCTGCGCCCCGTGCCGCGACGAGGGAGTTGACCACCGCCGCCATGACCATCACCGCCGAGATCATCCACCCCCCGGGCACGCCGTTCGGACGGACGGAGGCGGACGCCCGTGCGCGAGCCGCACGGCTCGAGGCGCTGCTGGGCGACCCCTACGACCCGGCGAACCCGCACGGCCTGCAGACCCTGTTCGCCGCCGACGGCAGGGGAGAGCCGCCCGCCGCGACCGAGGCGCTGCTCACCGAGGCGGGGTTCGGCGCCGAACTCGTGCCCGCCGCCCAAGGCGGCCTGCTCACCCGGGCCGACCTGCTGGCCCGCGCCCTGCGCCCCGTCTTCCGGCGCGACGTCGGCCTCGGCTTCGGCTACGGCATCATCTCCCTGTTCGCCGCCGGCGCGGTCTGGACGGCGGGCGACGCACAACAGCGCCGGGACGTCGCCGCGCTGCTGCTCAACGGCGGGCGGGCCACGATCCTGCACCACGAACTCGCGCACGCCAACGCGATCCTGCGCCACGAGTTCAGCGCCCGCCGCGCGCCGGACGGCTACCGGCTCGACGGCCGCAAGGACGTCATCATCAACGCGGCACGCGCCGATCTCCAGGTCGTCTACGCACGCACCGACCCCGCCCGCGGACCGCGCAGCCACTCCGTCCTGCTCCTCGACCCCGCCCGGGCCGGGGCCGGCCGGCTCCGGCACCTGCCGCGCGTCGACCTGCCGGGCATGCGCGGGGCGCTCTTCTCGGGACTGGAGTTCACCGACTGCCCCGTCCCCGCCGCCGCGCTGGTCGGTGCCGAGGGTGACGGAGTGGGCGTCGCCCTGCGGGTGTTCCAGGTCAACCGGAGCGTGATCTGCGGCGTCGTCACCTCGGCCGTCGGCACCGTGCTGCACTCCGCCGTGCGGGCCACCACCGAGGGCCGCACCGGCCCCCTGGCCAAGCGGTGGCACAAGCCGCTGGCCGGCGTCTTCGCCGACCTGCTCGCCTGCGACGCCATGTCCACCGTCGTCCTGCGGGCGCTGTCCCTGCTGCCCACGCAGGCCCACGTCTACGCCGCCGCCGTCAAGTACGTGGTGCCCGACCTGCTGCGCGAGGACCTGGAGGAACTCGCCGGCGTCCTCGGCGCGCGCGGCTACGACCACGCCAGCCCCGAGTACGGGGCCCTCGACAAGCTCGTGCGCGACCTGCCCGTGGCCGGCCTCGGCCATGCGGGCAGCGCCTCCTGCCAGGCGGTCCTCGTGCCCCAGCTGCGCGGCCTCGCCGAACGGTCCTGGTTCGCCGAACAGGAGCCGCCGACCGAGCTGTTCCGCTCCGGCGCCGAACTGCCGGACCTGGAGTACGGGCTGCTCGGCATCGCCGGCGGCGGCGACTTCATGGCGGCCTCGCTCGTGGGCAGCGCCGAGCGCCTCGCCCCCTCGCGCGGCGCCGGGGGCACCCTCGGCGCCCTGGCCGACCTCGCCGAGGCGTTCGTCACCGAACTGCGCGCCCTGCGCGAACAGTGCAGGCGCCTGCCGACGTCCGGCGCCGCCCTCACGGACCCCGCGGTGGTGGTGCTCAGCGCCCGCTACGCAGGCGTCGTCGGCGCCGCCGGGGTGCTCGGCATCTGGGAGCACCAGGACGGCACCGACCCGTTCCTCGCCGACCCGGCCTGGGCCGTCCTCGCGCTGTCCCGCCTCGCCGGCCGGCTCGGGGTCGCGGTGCCCGACCTGCCCGACAGCATTCAGGAACAGATCCTCGACGAACTGGTCCGCCGCTACCAGGAGGGCCGCAGCTGCGACCTCGATGCGGTCTCCTACGCGCCGTGACATCCCGTCACCACGCCCCAGGGAAGGAAGGCCCCTTGACGACCCTCGTCCCCAGCGGCGCCGAGAGCATCAGTGCGCCGGTCCACGTCAGCGGACCGGACGCCCCCTGGCACCGGGTGCGCGAAGCCATGGACCGCCACGGCAACGCCGTCGTCCACACCACGTGGGGCGAGTGGCTCACCGCCGCCGTCGCGGAACCCGCGCTGCGCCCGCTGCTCGGCCGCGACTGGCAGCGCTACCGCCGCACCGCCGACCCCACCGTGCGCTACCGCTTCGTCGCCTCCCGCCTGGCCACCAAGTACACGGCCGCCGCCGCCCTGAACACCGACCCGGTGGAGCTCGACCTCGCGTACAAGATCGGAGGACGCCCCTACCTGCGCGGCCTCGACCAGATCGACGTGAGCCTCACCCACACCGACGACCTGATCGCCGTCGGTGTCAGCCGCGACGGCCGCATCGGCGTCGACGCCGAACCCGCCGACCGCCCCATGTCGTACGACCTGCTGAGCGGCCACGTCCTGACCCCCGCCGAACGCGCCGACCTCGACGACCTCGACGACGCCGCCCGCACGGCAGCCATGCTGCGCGTGTGGACCCTGAAGGAGGCCTACACCAAAGCGCTGGGGCAGGGGCTGCGGCTCGGCTTCACCGAGTTCGGCTTCGGCGTGGACAGCGGCGACCTGCTCGCCCCGGACGGCAGCCCCGCCGCCCGGGGGGAGTGGTCCTTCGCCACCCACCGTGTCCTGGGCCGCTACATACTGAGCGTCGCCCGCCACGACGCGGGCCTGGACGCCTCGCGCGACACGGCGGCACGGACCATGCTCGACGAGGGCTTCATGGGCGCCGTCACCGAACTGCTGGACTGAGGCGGCACAATGCGGGGGATCGTCCGAGAATTGACTTCGGTTGCAGAAGTTTCGAGAATGCGGGCGTGACGGACAGGGCCGACGAGCGTCGCCGGGCCAAGCGAAAGGCGCACGGCTGATGAGCGACTTCGACGCCATCGACTCGCTGCTCGACTCGGTCGCTCCCGAGGCCGAGCTCCCCGAACCCGCCGCCCGCCGTGACCTGCGCGAGCAGGCCAGGCTGTCCAAGGCCCAGGTGGCGCGGGCACTCGGCGTCAGCCCCTCCACGCTCGCGGCCTGGGAGACGGGCCGCGAACCGGGCGGCGACATCCGCAAGAAGTACGCGTACCTGCTGGACGGCCTGGCCGCGAAACTCGTCGAAGAGGCCCGGCAGGCGGCACCCGAGCCCGACGCGCCGACAGTGACGGCGACGACGGAAACGGCGACGGCGACGGAGGTGCAGGGCGACGAGGACGTCGAGGTCCTGGCCGCGCCCGAACCCTGCGTCCTGTGCGGAGCCCCGGCGGGGCAGCGCGTGGCCGGCTTCGCGCAGCACCTGGACCCCGCCGAGTGCCAGGGCGCCGCATCCGGTGCCACTGCCGAACCCTCACAGGCACAGGCACAGGCACAGGCACAGGC
>NZ_JAAGMG010001195.1 GCF_010548525.1 Streptomyces sp. SID14478 | reverse complement strand
CGAGACGGCGGTCGCGGCCGCGACCGTCAGGGCCAGCCGGCCGGTGAACGCGGGAATGCTGGGCATCGCTCCCCCTCCGAGTACGGACATGGGACGTAGGACGTCCGGTGACCGTAGTAGGGGTGCGCGGGGCGGAGCAATACCCGTGCGGCTGCGGTGAGTCGGGAGAAGGCGCGCGCCCGGGCCTCGCGCGGCGGCGACCGGGAAGCGCGCGGGAGGGCCTCCGGCTCGCCCCGGGGTGCCGGACGTCCCGGGGATCGCCGCACGCTCGGAGAGCTACCGGACACGCCCCGGGTCAGCCGGGGGTTCCCGGGCGCGCCCGGAGGTCAGCTGGGCGTGCGCGCCGCCGCCACCAGCAGCTGGTTGACCTCGTCCGTGCACATCGTCAGGGCGGCGCCCACCGTCCCCAGCACATCGCGCTCACTCGCCGAGTACGGCCCGTCCGCCAGGGCGATCCGCGCGCCCTGCAGCAGGATCGACTCCCGTCCGGCGGGAGCCAGGTGCGGGGCGAGCGGGTCGAGCGCCTCGTGGAGTTCGATCGCGAGCCCGGCGCCGGCTCCGCAGTGCTCCGGCAGCCGCCCGGCGTCGGTCATCAACGCCTCGACGAGCGCCGCCAGTTGCTCCTCGGAGCAGTCGTCGAACCCGGCGCCCCGCAGCGTGCCGACGGCGCTCTCCAGCGCCTGGCGGGACGAGGAGCCGCCCGCGGCGAGCACCGCGAGCACGACCGTGTGCACGGCGTCGCGCAGCATCGCCGAGAAGCGGTGGGTCGTCGGGTGGTCCAGCGCGTCCGTCCCGAACTGCTCCTCGCAGGCGGCGCATTGGACGACGGGCCCGGTCTCGCCTCGCGGCACCACCGGCATGCCGAGCACGGTGAAGCGGCGCCGGCCGGTGCGCCGCTGGAAGTTGCGGTCGCCGCCGCAGCCGGGGCAGAAGAACTCCCCGTCCCCGACGGTGGTCCATGTGGTGTGCACGCCGAGGACCCGCGAGACCCCGTTTCGTCGCATACGTCCCCAGATCGGCAGCACGTCGCACACCTCCGTAACGGCGCCGCAACATCGCGGCGTTGGCGTGATGTTAGCCACATTGTTGATGCGGCGTCAGTACCTTGGTCACGCCGAGGTCACGGAGATCGCCGGCGGTGGCCGAGACATGACGCGGCCCCGCACACCCACAAAAGGTGTACGGGGCCGGGAAACCGCACGTCAACAGGTTCAGCGCGTGGCGCGGTTGACCGCTGACACGACCGCCTTGAGCGACGCACGTGTCGTATTCGCGTCGATGCCGATGCCCCACAGAACCTTGTCGCCGATGGCGACCTCGATGTACGACGCGGCGACCGCGGAGGCGCCCTCGCTCATCGTGTGCTCCTGGTAGTCCAGCAGGCGGGCGTCGATGCCGATGCCGCCCAGCGCCTGGAAGAACGCGGAGATCGGGCCGTTGCCGGTGCCGACCAGGACCTGCTCGACGCCGTCGACCTCGGCCTCGACGGTCAGCGTGTCCACGCCGTCCGTGTCGGTGGTCGTCTGGCCCGTCCTGACCTGGATGCGGCCCCACGGGTTGGCGGGGTTCGGCAGGTACTCGTCCTGGAAGACGTTCCAGATGTCCTTCGGCGTGACCTCGCCGCCCTCGGCGTCGGTCTTCGCCTGGATGACCTTGGAGAACTCGACCTGCATGCGGCGCGGCAGGTCCAGGCTGTGGTCGTTCTTCAGGACGTAGGCGATGCCGCCCTTGCCGGACTGCGAGTTGACGCGGATGACGGCCTCGTAGGAGCGGCCGACGTCCTTCGGGTCGATCGGCAGGTACGGGACGGCCCACTCGATGTCGTCGACGGTGACGCCCTTGGCCTTGGCGTCGGCCTCCATGGCGTCGAAGCCCTTCTTGATGGCGTCCTGGTGGGAGCCGGAGAAGGACGTGTAGACCAGGTCGCCCGCGTAGGGGTGGCGCGGGTGGATCTCCATTTGATTGCAGTACTCGGCCGTGCGGCGGACCTCGTCGATGTCGGAGAAGTCGATCTGCGGGTCGACGCCCTGGGAGAACAGGTTCATGCCCAGCGTCACCAGGTCGACGTTGCCGGTGCGCTCGCCCTGGCCGAACAGGCAGCCCTCGATGCGGTCGGCGCCGGCCATGATCGCCAGCTCGGCGGCGGCGACGGCGGTGCCCCGGTCGTTGTGCGGGTGCACGGACAGGCAGACGTGCTCGCGGCGGGTCAGGTTGCGGCCCATCCACTCGAAGCGGTCCGCGTGCGTCGACGGGGTCGAACGCTCCACCGTGGCGGGCAGGTTGAGGATGATCTCGCGGCCCGGGCCCGGCTGCCACACGTCGCAGACGGCCTCGCAGACCTCCAGGGCGAAGTCCAGCTCGGTGTCGGTGAAGATCTCCGGCGAGTACTGGTAGCCGAACTCCGTCTCCGGGCCCAGCAGCTTCTCGGCGTACTCCATCACCAGGCGCGTGCCGTCGACGGCGATCTGCTTGATGTCGTCCTTGGAACCGCGGAAGACGACCCGGCGGAAGACGGGGGCCGTCGCGTTGTACAGGTGGAGGGTGGCGCGCCGGGCGCCCTTCAGGGACTCCACGGTCCGCTCGATCAGGTCCTCGCGGGCCTGGGTCAGTACGGAGATCGTCACGTCGTCGGGGATGGCGCCCGGCTCTTCGATGATCGAACGTACGAAGTCGAAGTCCGTCTGCCCCGAAGCGGGGAAGCCGACCTCGATCTCCTTGTAGCCCATCTTGACCAGCTGGTCGAACATCCGGCGCTTGCGCTCGGGCGACATCGGGTCGATCAGGGCCTGGTTGCCGTCGCGCAGGTCGGTGGAGAGCCAGCGGGGGGCGACGGTGATGCGCTTGCCCGGCCACGTGCGGTCGGGGATGTCCACCTGGTCGTACTTGCCGTACTTGTGGATCGGCATGCTGCTGGGCTGCTGGCGGTTCGCCATGATGCGTGGGCTCCTCGGAGGTGGCCTATTAGGCGGCCGACGGCGCAACACCAAACTCCGCGGGGAGGGAGCCGGCCTCGACTACAGGCCCTCGCCGCGGCAGCTAAGAAGAAGCAGCCCGAATCGCATGATGCACCGCACACTAGTCGACTGCCGCTCACGGCGGAGGCCTGTATCAGTATGCGGGATCGCGCGGAGGTAACGGGTAAGAGGTGATCAATACCTCTATTTCACTAATCATGGTTGCAGGTAGTGACAGCGGGATGACCCAGTGCCACATTGCGACGCATGACCACCAACCGAGCGGGGACCCCCAAGGGGTTCGAACCCGTCTTCTGCACCATCGTGCCGCCCCACGTCCTCGACAAGGCAGCTCAGTCCGGGGACTCGGCCATCGCCGCCAAGGCCCGCAAGACACTGGAGCGCGACGCCTTCGAGCGCACCCACCGCCGGATCACCACCGTGGTCGGCGCACGCTCCGTGGCGCCGCCCTCCGCCGACGCGGGGGCTCAGAAGCCGCAGCGCACGATCTACGACGCCCGGCACGGCACGGACCTGCCGGGCCGCAAGGTCCGCGGCGAGGGCGACAAGCCCGGCAAGGACGCGACCGTCAACCGCGCGTACGCGGGCCTCGGCGCGACCTTCGAGCTGTACCTGGAGAAGTTCGCCCGCTACTCGATCGACGGCAGCGGTCTGCCGCTGGACGCGACGGTCCACTACGACGAGGACTACAACAACGCGTTCTGGAACGGCGAGCAGATGGTGTTCGGCGACGGTGACGGCGAGATCTTCCTCGACTTCACCATTCCCGTCGACGTCATCGGCCACGAGCTGACCCACGGCGTCACCCAGCACACGGCGAACCTGACGTACTTCGGGCAGCCCGGCGCCCTGAACGAGTCGCTGTCCGACGTCTTCGGCTCGCTGATCAAGCAGTACGCGCTGGGCCAGACCGCCTCCGAGGCCGACTGGCTGATCGGCGCGGGCCTGCTGGCGCCGCGCGTCACCGGCGTGGCCCTGCGCTCCATGAAGGCCCCCGGCACGGCGTACGACGACGACGTGCTCGGCAAGGACCCGCAGCCCGCCGACATGGACCACTTCGTCAAGACGGGCCGCGACAACGGCGGCGTGCACATCAACTCCGGCATCCCCAACCACGCCTTCTTCATCCTCGCCGATTCGCTGGGCGGGCACGCGTGGGAGCGGGCCGGGCAGATCTGGTACGACACCCTCGCCGGGGGCGAGCTGAAGCAGGACGCCCTGTTCGCCGACTTCGCGAAGCTCACGGTGAAGGCCGCGCAGACCCGTTTCGGCGGCAGCGGCGAGGAGTACCAGTCGGTCCTCAAGGCGTGGGAACAGGTCGGGGTGCCCACCCACTGACCGGGCGCCGGAAAACGGGGTAGACAGGGACCCATGCGGATTCAGGTCACGCGCACGGGAGGCTTCGCCGGGATCGACCGGAGCGCGGAGGTCGACACGGCGGGTCTCGCCGACGCCCACGAGTGGCACGCCCTGGCCGAGAAGGCGATGGCCGCGGGCCGGGGCGCGCCGCCCGTCGGGGTGCCCGACGGCTTCAGCTACACCCTCACCGTGGACGGGAGGACCGTGTACTGCGCGGACCCCCGGCTCACCGAGGAACAGCGCAGACTGATCATGCGCGTACTCAAAGAAGGGGCGTAACTCCCGGTAGCTGCACGGGCGTTGACTTCCTACCAGCCGGTACGGATGATCGCGCCCATGGCAGCTACCGCGGACCCGCTCCCCCAGTTCCCGCCCGGCTTCGTGTGGGGCGTCTCCACGTCCGCCCACCAGATCGAGGGCGCCGTGGACGAGCGGGCGCCCTCGGTGTGGGACGCGTTCAGCGCCGAGCCGGGGCGGATCAAGGACGGTTCCACGGCGGCGGTGGCCTGCGACCACGTGGCCCGCCACCGCGAGGACGTGCGCCTGGTCCGCGATCTGGGCGTGGACGCGTACCGCTTCTCCGTGTCCTGGCCGCGGGTGCTCGCACCGGGCGGTCTGGACTTCTACGACCGGCTCGTCGACGAGCTGTGCGCGCGGGGCGTGCGGCCCGTGCCCACCCTCTTCCACTGGGACCTGCCCGCGGCTCTTGAGGAGGCGGGCGGCTGGCGGGAGCGGGACACGGCGGCCCGGTTCGCCGAGTACGCGGCGGATGTCGCCGCCCGGCTCGGGGACCGCGTCACCAAGTGGATCACCCTCAACGAGCCCGCGGAACACACCCTGTTGGGGCATGCGCTCGGCGAACACGCGCCCGGCCACAAGCTGCTCTTCGACGCGCTGCCGGTGGCCCACCACCAGCTCCTCGCGCACGGTCTCGCGGCGCGGGCGCTGCGCGCGGCGGGCGCGGACGACATCGGCATCGCCAACTCGCACGGCCCGACCTGGGCGGCGTCCGACGACCCGGCCGACACGGCGGCGGCCGACCTGTACGACATCATCCTCAACCGGCTCTTCAGCGATCCGCTGCTGCTGGGCCGGTACCCGGACGGATTCGGCGAGTTGATGCCGGGCGACGATGTCGCCGCGGACCTGAAGGTGATCTCCGAGGACACCCTCGACTGGTACGGGATCAACTACTACCAGCCGACGAAGGTGGGCGCGCCGGGCACCACGGACGTGGAGTTCTCCGGCCTCACCCTTCCCGCCGAACTCCCCTTCTCCGTCAAGGAGATAGCGGGGTACCCGACGACGGACTTCGGCTGGCCGGTGGTCCCGGACGCGCTCACGTCGCTCCTGACCGGCTTCCGCGACCGCTACGGCGACCGGCTGCCGCCCGTGGTCGTCACCGAGAACGGCTGCGCCTACGACGGCCTCGACGACCAGGACCGGATCGGCTACCTCGACGGTCACCTGCGGGCGCTGCACCGGGCGTTGACGGCGGGCGTGGACGTGCGCGGCTACTTCGTCTGGTCGCTCATGGACAACTGGGAGTGGGCGGAGGGGTACACGAAGCGGTTCGGGCTCGTGCACGTCGACTACACCACGCAGGTGCGCACGCCGAAGGCGTCGTACCACTGGCTGCGAGACGCGCTGCGGGCCCAGCGGGCATGACGGCTCCCGCACTGCAGGAGCCGGCCGAGCGCGTCGGGCGGGGCTGGACGGCCACGCTGTCGCTGGCCAACGGCGCGATCTGGGTGGGCTGGTACGGGCCGCTGCAGATCCTGCTCGCCAAGCAGTCCGAGCACTTCGCCCCGGGCGCGGGCATGTCGAAGGAGTCGCTGCTCGCGTGGGTGACGGGCGTCGGCGCAGTGGTGTCCCTGGCCGCGAACCCGCTGTTCGGCGCCCTCTCCGACCGCACCGTCTCGCGGTTCGGCCGGCGTACGCCGTGGATCGTGGCGGGCACGGCGGGCGGCTCGCTGTCGCTGCTGCTGCTCGGCGGCGCGGACGCGGTGTGGGTGTTGTTCGCCGGCTGGTGCCTGGTGCAGCTGACGTTGAACGCGGCGTTCGCGGCGGTCACCGCGGCCGTGCCCGACCGGGTGCCGCGGCGCCAACGGGGCGCGGTGGGC
>NZ_JAAGMG010001151.1 GCF_010548525.1 Streptomyces sp. SID14478 | reverse complement strand
GCCGGTCGGCGAGCGCGCCCAGCGGCACCCCGGCGACGGCGCCGATCGCCCAGGCCAGGGTGAGGGCGAGGCCGATCTGGGTGGCCGAGAGGCCGACGACGCGGGTGAAGTAGAGCGCGGAGGTCACGTAGTAGGCGCCGTCTCCGACGGAGTTGGCGAGCTGGGCCGCGAAGAGGGCTCGGACGCGCGAGGGCTTCGGCATGCGTTCACCGTAGAGACGACTGGCCCAGCGGAAGTAGGCAACTTCTCCCGTCTTCCGCTGGGCCAATACGCAGGCGCCGGGCGGAGGTTCAGGAGTGCATCCGCGCGCCCTTCAGCACCTTGTCCACCGCGTTGCGCGGCCCGTACACGGCGATGCCGACCAGGTCCAGCTCGCTCGTGGAGACGGCGCGGACGGCCGCCCGGTTGTCGGTGTCGTTGCCGGTCGCGAACAGGTCGGAGGTGAACACGGAACGCGGCAGGGCCCGCCCGAGCGCGCGCTCGTGCGCCTTCTTCAGGACCTCCTTCCCGCCCTCGAAGACGAGCACCGGCTGCCGGAACATCGGTAGGTACGCGGTGTCGTCGGCGTCGGCGTACGGCTCCCCGATCACCTCGGGGACCTGGGTGCCGAGACCACTGACGAGGAACGCCGTCACGTTGAGCCGCTGCCAGGTCTCCAGGTCCTCCCGGAGCAGCACGGCGATCTTGGTGTCGAAACGGACGGGAGGCTGGTCGGAGGCGGTGTCGGTGCTCATGCCTTGAGACTGCCGCCCGTTCCCCGGCCGCGTCTTGTACGTTTTTTGCATGGCGGCCCGCGGCTCCCGGAGCGAGGAGATCACCGCGTGGCGTCCTCGCGTACAGGGCGTCACGGAGGTCTTCCACGCCCACTTCACGCAGCACGCGTACCCGATGCACGTGCACGACACGTGGACCCTGCTGATCGTGGACGAGGGCGCGATCCGCTACGACCTGGAGCGCCACGCCCACGGCACCCCGCTGGGCACCGTCTCGCTGCTGCCGCCCCAGGTCCCGCACAACGGCTCGGCCGCGACCCCGACCGGCTTCCGCAAGCGGGTCCTGTACCTGGAGGCGGGCACCGGGCCACTGGACGCGTCGTTCATCGGGCCCGCCGTGGACAGCCCCGACCTGGTGGACCCGCTGCTGCGGCGCCGCATCGGGCAGCTGCACACGGCCCTGGCCCGGCCCGGCGACGAACTGGAGGCCGAGGCCCGTCTCGCGTTCGTCGGGGAACGGCTGCGGGAGCGGCTGCGCCCGCGCCTGGCCGAGGAGTCCCGGCCGGAACCCGACCGGCGGGTGGCCGGCGCGCTGCGCGACCTCCTCGACGCCAGGGTCGTCACGGGCATCGACCTGGCGGAGGCCGCGTCCCTGGTGCACGCGCACCCGGCGCACCTGGTCCGCTCCTTCGGCGCGGCCTTCGGCATCGCGCCGCACCAGTACCTGATGTCGCGCCGCGTGGACCGCGCCCGCCGCCTGCTGCTCGCGGGCCGGGCGCCCGGCGAGGTGGCCACGTCCTGCGGCTTCTACGACCAGTCGCATCTGACCCGGCACTTCAAACGGGTGGTCGGGGTGCCGCCGGGCCGGTACGCGCGCGGCGGCTAGCCGAAGGAGCGCGGCCGGGTCCTCGAACTCGCCCCGCTCCACCGGAAGTTCCGCAGCACGACGAACCGCCAGGCCCGGACGGACCTGGCGGCGCATGGTGCGGACGGAAGAGTGTGCGGGGGGCGTGGAGCGGGTGAGGTCCTTGACGAGGGCGTCGCCTCCCAGGAGTTGAGCGCCGCCTGTCGCGGGAAGCTCGCCCCGAGGTCACCCGGCCGCGGCGGCTTCGGCGGCCTTGCGCGGCAGCAGCGCCGCGGACAGGGCCGCGGTGGCGCACAGCAGCACGCCCGCCACCACCAGGCTCGTCCGCATGCCGCCCAGCGAGAACCCGGTCTCGCCGGAGCCCGCGACCAGCGCGCCGAAGAGGGCGACGGCGAGGGCGCCACCGGTCTGGCGCAGGGCGTTCAGCAGGCCGGAAGCGGTGCCGACGCGGGGGCCGGGGACCGCGTCCATCAGCATCGCGGTCACCGCGGGGATGGCGAACGCGCCGCCGAGCCCGGTCGGCACGAGGAGCACGAGGACCAGCCACAGCGGGGTGTTCCCGGCGAGCGGCAGCAGGGCGAACATGGCCAGCGCCAGGACGAGTTGGCCGATCACGATGACCGGACGGCGGCCGAAGCGCTCGGCGGCCCGCGGCGAGATCAGGTTCATGGCCGTGATGAGCACCGCGAGCGGCGCGAACATCAGGCCCGCCGCCGTCGCCGACATCCCGCGCAGCTGCTGCAGGTACAGGCCGAGCAGGAACACGACCCCGTAGAAGCCGACGTTGGTGGCGAAGCCGACCGCCAGCGACACCGACACCGTGCGCTGCCGCAGCATGCTCAGCGGGACCGTGGGGGCGCGGTGGTGCTTCTCGGTGACGTAGAAGGCCACGGCCGCGACGACGGCCACCGCGAGCGCGCCGAGGACCGGAACGGACGTCCAGCCCGTGTGCCCGCCCTCGATGACGGCGAAGGTGAGGCCCGCGAGGGCGAGGACGGCCGTGATCTGGCCGGGGACGTCGAGCGGCGCGGGACGGCGGGGGGAGACGGCGACCTTCGCGAGCAGGGCCAGGATCAGCGCGCCGACGGGCAGGTTGAGGAAGAACACGGCCCGCCAGCCGACGTGTTCGGTCAGGACGCCGCCGAGGACGGGACCCGCGGCCATCGACACCGAGCCGCCCACCGTCCACAGCGCGATCGCCCGCGCCCGGCGCCGCGCGTCGTCGTACGCCTGCCGGATCAGCGCGAGGGAGGCGGGCATCAGCACGGCGGCCGCCCCGCCCTGCACGACGCGG
>NZ_JAAGMG010001114.1 GCF_010548525.1 Streptomyces sp. SID14478 | reverse complement strand
TACGCATCTGCTCGCGCTGCCCGGCGGTCTCACCGCCGCCGACCGGCAGCCCGCGAAGCCACGCCCGGGCACTCCGCCCAAGCCGGTGCCCACCCCGGCCGAGGTCTTCCCGCCCAAGCGCCGCCCGGCCGAGCCCCCGGCCCCGCCGCAGCAATTGGCCGCGGGCTAGCTACTCTGGGGGCATGGAATACGTCTCCGCGCTCGTGCCCCCGGTAGTGATGGCCGCGTTCTTCATCGGCCTGATCGTGACGATCGTGAAGTCGCAGGGCGGCGACAAGAAGACCAAGGAGGACGCGGCCGTCGACGCCGCCCTCGCGCGCGCCGAGGCCGCTCAGCAGAGCGGCATCGTGAAGCAGGACGCCGCCGGCGCCTGACCGCGACACCGCGGCCGGTACCGGAACGGCGGACAGGGGCGCCCCCGGGCGCCCCTTTTGTCATTGATTGAAGTCGTTCGCCACGTCCGGCGCCGAATTACCGACTTCTCAGACTTCTCCCACTATTGTGCTGCTCGTGCCGCGCCCCTTGGGAGAACTCGAAGACGCAGTGATGACACGGGTGTGGAAGTGGAACCGCCCGGTGACGGTGAGGGAAGTCCTGGAGGACCTCCAGCAGGAACGGTCCATCGCCTACACGACGGTCATGACCGTATTGGACAATCTCCATCAGAAGGGCTGGGTTCGCCGCGAGGCGGAAGGCCGGGCCTATCGATATGAGGCCGTCTCCACCCGGGCCGCCTACTCGGCCGCACTGATGAACGAGGCGTGGGGCCAGAGCGACAACCCCGCCGCCGCGCTCGTCGCCTTCTTCGGCATGATGTCGTCCCAGCAGCGCGAAGCCCTCAGGGACGCCATGCGCATCGTTCAGCCCGAAGTGCCGGCCGAAGTACCGAACGAAGTGCCCGCCGAAGTGCCGCCAGGACCCGGGGAAGCGGCCGAGGGGTCCGGGCGATAGCGTCCGCTCATGCCAGCAGAGCCCCCCGAAGTCTCCACAAGCTCCGAATCGACCGTTAAAGCAGTCACCGTACGCAGGGCCCGGACCGCCGATGTGCCCGCGGTGCGCAGACTGCTCGACGCGTACAGCCGGCACGGGATCCTGCTCGACAAAGCCACCGTGACCCTTTACGAGGACATCCAGGAGTTCTGGGTCGCGGAACGGGACGACAACGCGGAGGTCGTCGGCTGCGGGGCGCTGCACATCATGTGGGAAGACCTGGCGGAAGTACGCACTCTCGCGGTGAATCCACAGGTCAAGGGTTCGGGTGTGGGTCACCAAGTGCTGGAGAAGCTGCTGCAGACCGCACGGTGGATCGGTGTTCGCCGGGTTTTCTGTCTCACCTTCGAAGTCGAGTTCTTCGTCAAGCACGGCTTCGTGGAGATCGGCGAGACTCCCGTCGATACGGTGGACACCGATGTCTACAGCGAGCTGCTGCGTTCCTATGACGAGGGCGTCGCGGAGTTCCTCGGTCTCGAACGAGTGAAACCGAACACCTTGGGCAACAGCCGGATGCTTCTGCATCTGTGATCGTCCGGGCGGGTATTACGGCAACCACCCGCGGCCCGTTCCCTATGTCCGAAACGCGCATGTTTTCGGCCCGGTCGGGCAGCGTACAACTCCGGGATCTCTCTCGGATCTCTGCCAGGGGTTTGTGTTTTTCGGGCAAAAGCGGTTTGCTTTCCGACGTACTGCAGTACTGCATATAACAAGGGGACGGCGAAACAGCGGCCATGGTCGCAGGGGGGCCGGCCCTTCAGATATCGATGAAAGGAAATCCGGTGGCACAGAAGGTTCAGGTCCTTCTTGTCGATGACCTCGACGGTGGCGAGGCGGACGAGACCGTGACGTTCGCGCTCGACGGCAAGACGTACGAGATCGACCTCACCACCGCCAACGCGGACAAGCTCCGCGGTCTCCTCGACGCGTACGTCAAGGGCGGCCGTCGCACCGGTGGCCGCGCGGCGAGCGGCCGGGGCAAGGCGCGCGTCGCGGCCGGCGGCAACCAGGACACCGCGCAGATCCGCGCCTGGGCGAAGGAGAACGGCCACGACGTGAACGACCGCGGCCGTGTTCCCCAGGCGATCCGCGAGGCTTACGAGAAGGCCAACGGCTGACTCGTCGGCGCCGCGGTCGCGCGGCGCAGACGGGCCCGGTGGCAGTGCGTCGCCGCCGTGTCCACGAGTCGTACGAGATCGGGGGCGCCCCCACCGCCCCCCACGGCCGACCAGGCCGAGACGGCCGTCAGCGTCGTCAGGGCCGCAAGCACCGGCTCTCCCTCGCGCCCGGGCTCGGGGGGCCGCACCCACACCGCGGCCTCCTGCGAGCCGGTCCACCCCGGCGGCGTCGGCGCGCCGATGAAGGCGCCCGCCCCGAGCGCGACGAGGTCGAGGGGCAGTGAGCCCCACTCCAGCCAGTCGAGCAGGCCCGGCAGTTCGTCCGCACTGCCTGCCGCGACGAGCAGCTGCATCGTTTCCCCGTGCACGGCCACCGGCGACCGGGGATCCAGTCTGCGCAGCATCGCGAAGCCCGCGTCGGCCGGCAGCTCCAGCACGTCGAACCCCAGCCCCGTGCACAGCCGCGCCCCCTCGGGGCCGCTCGACGTGGCCCAGCCGAGTTCGTCCTCGTACCACTGGCGCACCGGATCGGATCCGGCCGCGTCGAGCGGGCGGCGGGGTGTGGGGAAAGTGGTGCCGGAGGCGGAGAGAGGGGCGACCATGCCAGAAGCAACCGCCGGAGCCCCCTCGGGGTTACGCACTGTGGCACTCTGGAAGCACAGCGTGTCCGCAATGGGGGCGTACGGGAGTGTTCATCGGCGCAAGGGTGTTCGCCCGTAGCGGAGGGAACCGGCGCGCGCTGCATGGACTGTCGGTCCGTGCGGGTAAGACATCCCTAGTGGGAGGGGCGACACGTGCGCGTCGGGCATCTCGCGTTCGCCATCGGCGTAGTGATGGTGAGGGTATCTGCCTGGCCTGCGGGAACATCGTCTCGCACCATCGGGTTGGAGCAGTTGTCGGCGTTCGGGGGCAGGAGGCCATGAACGGGTGTCGGCAGTTGGAATGAGCGGTCCCCGCTTGCGGGACTAAGCTGCGGAAGGACAGGGAGGGGACAGCCCCCTTACTGCCTGACCGCTCTGAGGAGCGATTAACGATGTTCGAGAGGTTCACCGACCGCGCGCGGCGGGTTGTCGTCCTGGCTCAGGAAGAAGCCCGGATGCTCAACCACAACTACATCGGCACCGAGCACATCCTCCTGGGCCTGATCCACGAGGGTGAGGGTGTCGCCGCTAAGGCCCTGGAGAGCCTCGGGATTTCGCTCGAGGCGGTCCGCCAGCAGGTGGAGGAGATCATCGGTCAGGGCCAGCAGGCCCCGTCCGGGCACATCCCCTTCACCCCCCGTGCCAAGAAGGTCCTGGAGCTGTCGCTCCGCGAGGCCCTTCAGCTGGGCCACAACTACATCGGCACGGAGCACATCCTGCTCGGCCTGATCCGTGAGGGCGAGGGCGTCGCCGCCCAGGTCCTGGTCAAGCTGGGCGCAGACCTCAACCGGGTGCGGCAGCAGGTCATCCAGCTGCTCTCCGGCTACCAGGGCAAGGAGACCGCCGCCGCCGGCGGTCCTGCCGAGGGCACGCCCTCCACGTCCCTGGTGCTCGACCAGTTCGGCCGCAACCTGACGCAGGCCGCTCGTGAGTCCAAGCTCGACCCGGTCATCGGGCGCGAGAAGGAGATCGAGCGCGTCATGCAGGTGCTGTCGCGCCGCACCAAGAACAACCCGGTCCTGATCGGTGAGCCCGGCGTCGGCAAGACCGCCGTCGTCGAGGGCCTCGCCCAGGCCATCGTCAAGGGCGAGGTGCCCGAGACGCTGAAGGACAAGCACCTCTACACGCTCGACCTCGGTGCGCTGGTCGCCGGTTCCCGCTACCGCGGTGACTTCGAGGAGCGCCTGAAGAAGGTCCTCAAGGAGATCCGCACCCGCGGCGACATCATCCTGTTCATCGACGAGCTGCACACGCTCGTGGGTGCGGGTGCCGCCGAGGGCGCCATCGACGCGGCTTCCATCCTGAAGCCGATGCTGGCCCGCGGTGAGCTCCAGACCATCGGTGCGACGACGCTCGACGAGTACCGCAAGCACCTGGAGAAGGACGCGGCCCTCGAGCGCCGCTTCCAGCCGATCCAGGTCGCGGAGCCGTCGCTGCCGCACACCATCGAGATCCTCAAGGGTCTGCGTGACCGCTACGAGGCCCACCACCGTGTCTCGATCACGGACGAGGCCCTCGTGCAGGCGGCCACCCTGGCCGACCGGTACATCTCGGACCGCTTCCTGCCGGACAAGGCGATCGACCTGATCGACGAGGCCGGTTCCCGGATGCGCATCCGCCGGATGACCGCGCCGCCGGACCTCCGCGAGTTCGACGAGAAGATCGCGGGCGTGCGCCGCGACAAGGAGTCGGCCATCGACTCCCAGGACTTCGAGAAGGCGGCTTCCCTCCGCGACAAGGAGAAGCAGCTGCTCGCCGCGAAGGCCAAGCGCGAGAAGGAGTGGAAGGCCGGCGACATGGACGTCGTCGCCGAGGTCGACGGCGAGCTGATCGCCGAGGTCCTCGCGACCGCGACCGGCATTCCCGTCTTCAAGCTCACCGAGGAGGAGTCCTCGCGTCTGCTGCGCATGGAGGACGAGCTCCACAAGCGCGTCATCGGCCAGAAGGACGCCGTCAAGGCGCTCTCGAAGGCGATCCGTCGTACGCGTGCCGGTCTGAAGGACCCGAAGCGCCCCGGTGGCTCGTTCATCTTCGCCGGTCCCTCCGGTGTCGGTAAGACGGAGCTGTCCAAGGCGCTCGCCGAGTTCCTCTTCGGCGACGAGGACGCGCTGATCTCCCTCGACATGTCGGAGTTCTCCGAGAAGCACACGGTTTCGCGTCTCTTCGGTTCGCCCCCCGGTTACGTGGGCTACGAAGAGGGCGGCCAGCTGACCGAGAAGGTGCGCCGCAAGCCGTTCTCCGTCGTCCTCTTCGACGAGGTGGAGAAGGCCCACCCGGACATCTTCAACTCGCTGCTGCAGATTCTGGAGGACGGTCGTCTGACCGACTCCCAGGGTCGTGTCGTGGACTTCAAGAACACGGTCATCATCATGACGACCAACCTTGGAACCCGTGACATCTCGAAGGGCTTCAACCTGGGCTTCGCGGCCACGGGTGACACGAAGTCCAATTACGAGCGCATGAAGAACAAGGTGTCGGACGAGCTCAAGCAGCACTTCCGCCCCGAGTTCCTCAACCGTGTCGACGACGTCGTCGTCTTCCCGCAGCTGACCCAGGACGACATCCTCCAGATCGTCGACCTGATGGTCAGCAAGGTGGACGAGCGCCTCAAGGACCGCGACATGGGCATCGAGCTCTCGCAGTCCGCGAAGGAGCTGCTGTCGAAGAAGGGTTACGACCCGGTTCTCGGCGCGCGTCCGCTGCGTCGCACGATCCAGCGCGAGGTCGAGGACACGCTCTCGGAGAAGATCCTCTTCGGCGAGCTGCGCCCGGGCCACATCGTGGTCGTCGACACGGAGGGCGAGGGCGAGGCCAAGACCTTCACCTTCCGGGGTGAGGAGAAGTCGGCACTGCCGGACGCCCCTCCGATCGAGGACGCGGCCGCGGGCGGTTCCGCGGGACCGAACCTGAGCAAGGAGGCGTAACCCCTCCGGGGTGAGCCTGTGAGAAGGGGGCCGGTGCCTTGGGGCACCGGCCCCCTTCCGCATGCCCCGGGCCGGCCTGGACCGAGCGGACGGCCCGACACGTCGCCCTCGGGCCGGAGCCGGCCCGGGCGAGGGCTGCCAGGCCCACGAGGGCCGTGGCGGAGACGGTGGTGACGGCGGCGCGGCGCGCCCAGGGGCGTCGTGTCGTCATGGGGTGGGGGTTCCTCTCACGTCCGTACGCGCAGTGTTGTCAGGAGCATGGCCGACGACGCGGGTGGCGGGTGGGGAACGGTGAGGTTGCTGGAAAGTAGTTGGCCCGACGGGTACGGGAGTTGGGGCTGCCGGGGCCCGCGGGGCATGTCGTCCGGGTCACAGGCGGGGCGGGTTGGATCTTGCTCCCCGGTGACATGCCGCACAGGTGATTTGTCCGGTACTAGGGGAAATAGTGGAACAGGGGGGTAGTGGGGTCGCTGTTGCGTGGTTGATGGGTTCTGGTGATTTGTCCCTTTTGGGGATCGGGAGGGGCGCGAGGGTGTGCGCCGCCTGTTCGTGGGGGTGTGAAGTGGGGTTAAACCATGGATCGGGGGATAAATCCGGCGATCCGTGATCCGGGTGGCGGGGGTGTCAAGGGACTTTCGTTCCGGGGTGACCGTACGAGGGCGCGTAGTAGATCGGGGGTTTGGGGCGGGGCGGGGGCGGGGGTTACCAAGGGATGGCCGACCCGGCGACACGAGGACGTGTGCCGGGTCCCTTCATGCCCACCGGGGTCCGCTCATGTCCTCGGAGGGCGTCCGGACCCGAATGTCCCCGAAGCTCGAAGAGGTCTCCGCATGTCGAAGCGCACCACGTCCCACCGTTCCGGTACGTCGATACTCCGTAAGCGTGCCGCCGTCGTGGCCGCCGGGTTCGCGGTGTCGGCCGTACTGGGTACCGGGGCCGCGTTCGCCGCCGACACCGCCCAGGCCGGCGCGCTGCCGGGCGTGGCCAGCGCGTCCCTGGAGGCGCAGGCCACCGCTCAGGCGAAGGCCGCGTCCTCCGCGCACCAGGCCGCCGCCAAGAAGGCCGTCTCCTGGATCGACCCGGTCAAGAACTACACGCTCTCCGCGGGCTACGCCCAGGGCGGCAGCATGTGGGCCACCGGCAAGCACTCCGGCCAGGACTTCGCCGTGCCGATCGGCATGAGCGTGATGGCCGTGCACGGCGGCACCGTCGTCAAGACCGGCCCCAACGGCGCCGGTGACGGCCCGGCGTACGGCAACGCCGTCGTCATCAAGCACGGCAACGGCACGTACTCGCAGTACGCGCACCTGTCCCGGATCGACGTCCACGTCGGCCAGAACGTGTCCACGGGCCAGCACATCGCGCGGTCCGGCAACACCGGCAACTCCAGCGGCCCGCACCTGCACTTCGAGATCCGTACGACGCCGAACTACGGCTCCGCGGTGAACCCCGTCGCCTTCATGAACGCGAAGGGCGTGCGCGTCTGACGCAGCCGGGAGCTCAGCTCTCGTGGGCCTGGGTGACCAGGTCCGTGGCGACCTCGAGGATGGCCTTGCGCTTCTCCTCGAGGTCGCCTTCGACGTCTCTGAGCACGAACATCCCCGCGTGCATGGAGAACAGGGCGCTGAAGCAGCGGACCCGGTTGGTCAGGGTGACCGTCTCGGGCAGCAGGTGGTCGAGGAGGTCCTTCATCCGGTCCTTGAAGTCCGCGCCGATGCTCAGCTCGCGCATCTGGGCCTGGTTCTCCTGCATGAAGCGGAAGAGCGGGGCCGCGTTGGCCAGCGCGATGCCGTAGCGGGTGAGGATCTCGCGCTTCGTCTCCAGGGTCGGCGGCTGCTCCTTCGCCCAGGCGATCAGCTCGTCGATCGGCGTCATCAGGTCCTCGAAGAGGCTGACGACGATGTCCTCCTTGGTCTTGAAGTGGTAGTAGAGCGCGGCCTTGGTGACGCCCAGGCGCTCGGAGATCTCCCGCAGGGACGTCTTCTCGTACCCCTGCTCGGCGATGAGTTCGAGCGCTACGTCCTGGATGCGCTGGCGGGTGTTCCCGCGGCGCTGCTGTGGCTTGCTGCTGCCCGTGACCATCGCTGTCCCTCGTGCTCCCTCGGCCCGTCCGGTTCGCTCCCTTGGGAGAAAACTTACTTGACGCCCGGCTAGTTAGCGTTCTACCTTCCCCATTGTAGGTAACTAGCCGGGCGGCAAGTAAGTCCCGGATTCTCATCGGTCTCTGGGGGAGTTGGGCATCATGGCGGACGCAGCGATACAGGACAAAGAACAGGTGAAACCCCCGGCACAGCCGGAGGGCAAGCAGCCGCGCAGCGTGCGCGTCGTACTGATGGCGCTGATGATCGCCATGCTGCTCGCCATGCTCGACAACATGATCGTGAGCCCGGCGATGCCGACGATCGTCGGCGATCTGGGCGGACTCGCGCATCTGTCGTGGGTGGTCACCGGATACACCCTCGCGACCGCCGCCTCGACTCCGATCTGGGGCAAGCTCGGCGACATGTACGGGCGCAAGGGAGCCTTCCTCGCGGCCATCGTGATCTTCCTGATCGGTTCCGCGCTCAGCGGCATGTCCCAGGACATGAACCAGCTGATCGGTTTCCGGGCCATCCAGGGCCTCGGCGCCGGCGGCCTGATGGTCGGCGTCATGGCGATCATCGGTGACCTGATTCCGCCCCGCGAGCGCGGCAAGTACATGGGCATGATGACCGGCGTCATGGCCGTCGCGATGATCGGCGGCCCGCTGGTCGGCGGCACCATCACCGACCACCTCGGCTGGCGCTGGGCCTTCTACATCAACCTGCCGCTCGGCATCGTCGCCCTGTTCATGGTGAGCGCCGTCCTGCACCTGCCGAAGAAGAAGGCGCAGGGCCGGATCGACTATCTGGGCGCCGCGCTGCTCACCATCGGCATCAGCTCGCTCGTGCTGGTCACCACCTGGGGCGGCTCGCAGTACGACTGGGGCTCGGCCGTCATCATGGAGCTCATCGGCATCGGTGTCGCCGCCCTCGTCGGGTTCGTCTTCGTACAGAAGACCGCCGCCGAGCCGATCATGCCGCTGCACATCTTCCGCAACCGCAACTTCACGCTGATGTCGCTCATCGGCTTCATCACCGGCTTCGTGATGTTCGGCGCGATGCTCTTCCTGCCGCTCTACCAGCAGGCGGTGCAGGGCGCGTCGGCGACCAACTCCGGTCTGCTGCTGCTCCCGCTGCTGCTCG
This sequence comes from Streptomyces sp. SID14478, assembly GCF_010548525.1. Classification (GTDB taxonomy): domain Bacteria; phylum Actinomycetota; class Actinomycetes; order Streptomycetales; family Streptomycetaceae; genus Streptomyces. The sequence continues at coordinate 4,234 of NZ_JAAGMG010001114.1, read as the reverse complement.
CGATGATGGCCGTCTCCATGGTCTCGGGGCGGGTCACCACCAACACCGGCAAGTACAAGGTCTTCCCGATCGTCGGCACGATCCTGATGGTCACCGGCCTCTTCCTGCTGGCGCAGATGGACACCGACACCTCGCGCCTCACCTCCGGCCTGTACATGGCCGTGCTCGGTGCCGGCATGGGCTGCCTGATGCAGATCACGATGCTGGTCGCGCAGAACAGCGTCGAGATGAAGGACATGGGCGTCGCGTCCTCGTCCACCACCCTCTTCAGGACCCTGGGTTCGTCGTTCGGCGTCGCCATCATGGGCGCGCTGTTCAACAACCGGGTGACCGACGTCATGAAGGAGCGGGCCGGGGCGCTCGGCGGGAAGATGACCGAGCAGACGACGCAGCTGGACGCGAAGCACCTGGCGAAGCTGCCGACGCAGGTCCGCGAGGCGTACGAGTACGCGGTCTCCTCCGGTACGCACTCCGCGTTCCTGCTCGGGTCGACCGTGGCGATCGTCGCGCTGGTCGCGGCCTGGTTCGTCAAGGAGGTCGCGCTGCGCGGCGCCGGTCCGCAGAAGGCGGCCGCCGACAAGCAGCCGGTCGACGCATAGCCGTCGAGGGCGGTGCGGCTGGGGACGCCGCGCGGGGCGGTGGGACGGTGGCAGAGACCGTCCGAGCGGACCGCCTCCTTCATCCGCCCTCGACTCCTTCGGCCCCGGCGCTTCGGCGCCGGGGCCGCTTTCTCTTTTCCGCGTGCGGGAGTTTTTCTGCGTGCGGCAGTTTTCGTGCGTGCGGGAGTCGTCCCGAGAGTTTTCGTGCGTGTGGGAGCCGTCCCGAGTGCAGGAGTCGTTCCGAGTGCAGGAGGTCTCCTCCGTGCGGGAGTCTTCCTGCGTGCGGGGGTCTTTGTACGTGCAGGAGTTCTCCCCGGGCAGGCGGTACGGCTACGCGTACGGGGTCAGGTCGCCTGAAACGCCAGGCGGCGCCGGTGACCCGGTGTCTCCGCCACGACCGACGCGGCGAGCAGTACCGCGGGGGCCGCGAGCGCTGCCGCCACCGGAAGGTGACCCGCGAGGGGGAGCAGGCACAGGGTGAGCGCGGCCGTCGCGAGCCGGACCAGGACCACCGCCTCCCGCAGGCCCGTGAAGGAGGCCCGCACGAGGGCCGTCGCCGTCAGGAACACGGCCGTGCCGCCCACGACGCAGGCGGTCAGCGGCGTGTTCAGGCGGTGGGTGTGGGTGGCCACGGCGGCGCCGACCGCGCCGCCCGTGACGGCCAGGGCGAGCTGGATCGGCAGGTGCCCGAAGACGTAGGCGTGCATCTGGCGGCCGCCGGCGGCCAGCGCCTCGTGGGCGCCGGGCCTGGTGCTCGACGCGCTGAAGTACGACCACCACAGCCCGGCCGCGAGTGCGAACGCGGCGCCGCCGGTGAGCGCCGCCGACGGGGCGGAGTGCGCCGCGGCCAGCCCGTTGGTGAAGCCGAGCACGGTCTCGCCGATGACGATGATCGTGAACAGCCCGAACCGCTCGCGCAGGTGCTCCGCGTCGCTCGGGCTGGCGCTCAGGCGGCGCCCCGCGAGCAGCGGCAGGGCCAGCTCCGCCGCCATGGCGATGCCCCAGACGACGTAGCGGGACGGGCCGTCGAGGGCGAAGGTGGCCGTCAGCCAGATCGTCGCCGTGAGCGCCGAGCCCGCCACGTACACCTGCGCCAGGGGCTTGAGCCGCGGCTCTTGGCGCAGGTCCCACAGATAGAGGGCGGCGACGCCCGCGCGGGCGCACAGGTAGGAGACGACGAACCCGGTGTCGGCGCCGTGGCCGTGGCCGACGCCGCCCAGGTAGACGGCCATCCCGGTCACCGCGGCGAGGCCCGCCGTGGTGAGCAGGCGCTGCACCGTCCGGTCGCGGTCCGCGCGGTTGGCGCGGACCGCGTACAGGACCCAGGTCCACCACAGCGGTACGAACAGCGCGGCCGCGGCGGCGATCGAGGCCCCGTCGGGGTGGGCGCCGATGCGATGGGTGCCCTGGCCGACCGCCGCCACGAACACCAGGTCGCCGAAGAGCTCGAACCAGGTGGCGCGGCGCGGTAACTCTGTTGTGGAAGAAGGCTGTTGAGCCGACTTCTCGGTGTCCCTGGATACGGTCATGGGCGCGAGAGTAGCCCGGGCGCGGGCTGCTCAGCGGCCGGTCGCGAGGTTCGCCGGGCCGGGGCGGTCCAGGGGGCACGCACGTGCGGAATCTCGTGCGTGGCAAGGGAGTTGATGACCGCGGTCTCTTCCTCCGGCGGCGTGCCTTCCTCGGAGGGCCGCCTCTTCCTCGGGGGGGCGACGGGGTCCCAGCGGGGCCCTCCCCGCGTACCCCGCGTACGACTGCTCGCGGGTTGGAGGTGGCGCGGCGCGCCGACTCCCTCGTAGGGCAAGGGAGTTCCTCGTGACGCGGCGGGCGTTCCTTGCGGGACGCAGGGCGCCCTTCGCAGAGCACAGGCGGCTCTCGGGGGGCGCAAGGCGACCCCGCAGAACATGGGGGCGACCACCCCCGCACTCCTCGCGGGACGCAGGGCGCCCCTCGCAGAGCACAGGGCCCCCGCAGAGCCCCAGGGTGCCCCCCGGCGGAGCGCAGGCGGCTCTCGCGGGGCGCAAGGCGGCCCCGCAGAACATAGGGGCGGCCCCCGGCACCCCTCACGGGATACAGGGCCCCCCGCAGAGCACAGGATGCCCCCCCCCGCAGAGCACAGGCGCCCCGCGCAGAGCACAGGCGGCTCTCGCGGAGCGTAAGGCGGCCTCCGTTGGGCGCGGGGAGTTTCTCGGAGGTGCGGGAACTGCCCGTGGAAGGAAGGGAGTTCGCGCGGCCGGCGTTACGGCTTCGGGCGTTTGCCGGTGGCGGGCAGGCGCAGCATCGGGAAGCTCCCGGTGGCCGTCGGCGCGTGCTCGGGCAGCCACAGCACGGCGACCGCCCCCTGCGCCGGGGTGTCCTGGTCGGCCCCCGGCGGGCGCACGTTGCGGAACGTCAGGCGGGCGCCCAGGACCTGGGCCTGGCCCGCCGCGATGGTCAGGCCCAGGCCGTGGCCGTGGCCCGCGCGGTCGGCGGCGCCGGTGCGGAAGCGGCTCGGGCCGTCCTCCAGGAGCTCCTCGGGGAAGCCGGGGCCGTGGTCGCGTACCCGGATGACGCGGCCCTCGACGCTGACCTCGACGGGGGGCCGGGCGTGCTTGGTCGCGTTGGCCAGGAGGTTGAACAGGATGCGCTCCAGACGGCGCGGGTCCGTGGTCACCTCGGACTCGTGGATGACCCGGACCGAGACGCCGTCGGCGGCGCGGGCCGCGATCCGGCGCTCGACGAACTCGCCCAGCATCAGGTCCTGCAGCTCGGCCCGCTCCGCGGCGCTGTCCAGCCGGGCCACTTCGAGGACGTCCTCGACGAGCGTGCGCATGGCCTGCGCGCGGTCCTTGACCAGCTCGCTGGGGCGGCCCTCGGGCAGCAGCTCGGCCGCGGTGAGCAGGCCGGTGACGGGGGTGCGCAGCTCGTGCGCGATGTCCGCGGTGACCCGGCGCTCGGCCTCCAGGCGCTGCTTGAGGGCGTCGGCCATCGCGTCGACGGCCTGCGCGAGGTCGTCGGTCTCGTCGCGCACGACCCCGCCGATGGCCTCGCGGACCCGGACGTCGGTGCGGCCCCGGGCCACCTCACGGGCGGCGCCGGCCGCCTTGCGCAACCGGCGCGAGAGCTGGCCGCCGATGAGCACCCCCAGCGCGCAGCCGCCGAAGACGACCGCGATGGAGCCGATGATCAGGGCCTGGTCGAGGTCCTTCATGACCGTGGCGCTGCGGTCGGTGAAACGGGTGTGCACCGACAGGAGGTCGCCGTTGCCGAGCGGGACCGCGGCCCAGATGTCGGGCACGCCGCTGGACGACTCCGAGACGTAGGTGGCGCGGCGCCCGTCCAGGGCCTTGGCACGCAGGTCGGCGGGCAGCTGCGGATCGTTGACCTTGAACCCGACGGGTAGGTTGCCGCCGGGCCGCGCCTGGAACTGCCGCTGCACGAACTGGATCCGCTCGTCCTGTACGTCCCGTGCGTTGTCCAGCATCGAGACCCGGGCGGCGTTGTGCACGACGAGACTGAGGGCGACGGCGACGAGCGCGCCGACCAGCGCGATGGCCACGCTGATCTTCCAGCGCACGCCGGTGCGCAGGCTCCGGCGCAGCCGCCGGGGCAGGAGCGTGCGCAGCAGTGCGGTGCCCCGGCCCGAACCCGCCGGGGGT
>NZ_JAAGMG010001076.1 GCF_010548525.1 Streptomyces sp. SID14478 | reverse complement strand
GCCTGCACGCCCCCGCCCCCGGCTGGTCCCTGGAGGCCGACGTCGTGGTCGTCGGCTCCGGCGTCGCCGGCCTGACCGCCGCGCTGCGCTGCGAGGCCGCGGGCCTGCGGACCGTCGTCGTCACCAAGGCCCGCCTCGACGACGGCTCCACGCGCTGGGCCCAGGGCGGCATCGCGGCCGCGCTCGGCGAGGGCGACACCCCCGAGCAGCACCTGGACGACACCCTGGTCGCGGGCGTGGGCCTGTGCGACGAGGCGGCCGTACGCACCCTCGTCACCGAGGGCCCCGGCGCGGTACGCCGCCTCATCGCGAGCGGCGCCCGCTTCGACGAGACCGAGGACGGCTCGCTCGACCTCACCCGCGAGGGCGGCCACCACCGGCGCCGCATCGCGCACGCGGGCGGCGACGCGTCGGGCGCCGAGGTCTCCCGCGCGCTCGTCGAGGCAGTACGCGCGCGTGGTGTGCGTACGGTCGAGAACGCCCTGGTCCTGGACCTGTTGACGGACGCGGAGGGCCGTACCGCAGGCGTCTCCCTGCACGTCATGGGGGAGGGCCAGCACGACGGCGTCGGCGCGGTCCTCGCCCCGGCGGTCGTCCTCGCGACGGGCGGCATGGGCCAGGTCTTCTCCGCGACCACGAACCCGCACGTCTCGACCGGCGACGGCGTGGCCCTCGCCCTGCGCGCGGGCGCCGAGGTCAGCGACCTGGAGTTCGTCCAGTTCCACCCGACCGTGCTCTTCCTGGGAGCGGACGCCGAAGGGCAGCAGCCCCTCGTCTCCGAAGCCGTGCGCGGCGAAGGCGCCCACCTGGTGGACGCGGACGGCGTGCGCTTCATGGTGGGCCAGCACGAACTCGCCGAGCTCGCGCCCCGCGACGTCGTCGCCAAGGGCATCACGCGGCGCATGCTGGAGCAGGGCACCGACCACATGTACCTCGACGGGCGGCACTTCGGCGCCGACATGTGGGAGCACCGCTTCCCCACGATCCTCGCCGCCTGCCGCGCCCACGGCTTCGACCCGGTCACCGAGCCGATCCCGATCGCCCCGGCCGCGCACTACGCCTCCGGCGGCGTCCGCACCGACCTGCACGGCCGCACCACGGTGCCCGGCCTGTACGCGTGCGGCGAGGTCGCCTGCACGGGCGTCCACGGCGCGAACCGCCTCGCCTCGAACTCCCTCCTGGAGGGCCTGGTCTACGCCGAGCGCATCGCGGCGGACATCCAGGAGCAGCACGCCCGCCACGACCTCCACGCGCGCGTGCCCGCCCCGGTGGAGCACCCGCAGACCCCCACGCACCCCCTCCTGCCTTCGGAGGCCCGCTTCGCGATCCAGCGGGTGATGTCGGCGGGCGCGGGCGTGATCCGCTCCGCCGACTCCCTGACGGAGGCCGCGGCCCAGCTGGGCCGCATCCACGCCGAGGCCGCCAACTCCCTCGCGGAGAACGGCAAGACGGCCGAGCCGGGCGTCGACACCTGGGAGGCCACGAACCTGCTGTGCGTGGCCCGCGCCCTGGTCGCCGCCGCCCGCCGCCGCGAGGAGACCCGCGGCTGCCACTGGCGCGAGGACCACCCCGACCGCGACGACACCGACTGGCGCCGCCACATCGTCGTGGGCCTCAATCCCGACAGGACCCTGGCCACACGCACCACGGCCACCGCAGACTTCCCCGCAACCGCTACGAACACCCAGGAGCAGTGACCGACGTGAGCGCCACCCCCGACCTCCCCCTTGTGGACGCCGACAGCGGCGGCTGCGGCGACGACTGCGGCTGTGCGCACGAGGCCGCCGAGGACGCCATGGAGTGCGGCCTCGACCCGTCGCTCGCCCAGCTCCTGCTCGACGCGGGCCTGGACCCCGTCGAGATCGAGGACATCGCCCACCTGGCGATCGCCGAGGACCTCGACGGCGGCGTCGACGTGACGACGGTCGCGACGATCCCCGAAGAGGCCGTCGCCACCGCGGACTTCACCGCCCGCGAGGCCGGCGTCGTGGCGGGCCTGCGGATCGCCGAGGCGATCGTCTCGGTGGTCGCCTCCGACGAGTTCGAGGTCGAGCGGCACGCGGAGGACGGCGACCGGGTGGAGGCCGGGCAGCAGCTCCTGTCCGTCACCACCCGCACCCGCGACCTGCTCACCGCCGAGCGCAGCGCGCTCAACCTCCTGTGCCGCCTCTCCGGCATCGCGACGGCCACGCGCGCGTGGGCGCTCGCCCTGGACGGTACGAAGGCGAAGGTCCGCGACACCCGCAAGACCACTCCGGGCCTGCGCTCCCTGGAGAAGTACGCGGTCCGCATGGGCGGCGGCGTCAACCACCGCATGTCGCTGTCCGACGCGGCCCTGGTCAAGGACAACCACGTGGTGGCGGCGGGCGGCGTGGCCGAGGCCTTCCAGGCGGTACGCGACCACTTCCCCGGCCTCGCCATCGAGGTCGAGGTCGACACGCTGCACCAGCTGCGCGAGGTCCTCGACGCCGGCGCCGACCTGATCCTCCTGGACAACTTCACGCCGGGCGAGACCGAGGAGGCCGTCGCCCTCACCGACGGCCGCGCACTCCTGGAGTCCTCCGGCCGGCTGACCCTGGAGAACGCGGCCACGTACGCGAAGACGGGCGTCGACTACCTCGCGGTCGGAGCCCTCACCCACTCCTCGCCGATCCTGGACATCGGCCTCGACCTGCGGGAAGCGACCGCCTGATGCTGCTCACCATCGACGTGGGCAACACCCACACGGTCCTCGGCCTGTTCGACGGCGAGGAGATCGTCGAGCATTGGCGCATCTCCACGGACGCCCGCAGAACCGCCGACGAACTCGCCGTCCTGCTCCAGGGCCTGATGGGCATGCACCCCCTGCTCGGCGACGAACTCGGCGACGGCATCGACGGCATCGCCATCTGCTCGACCGTCCCCTCGGTCCTGCACGAACTGCGCGAGGTGACGCGCCGCTACTACGGCGACGTCCCCGCCGTCCTGGTCGAGCCCGGCATCAAGACCGGCGTCCCGATCCTCATGGACAACCCCAAGGAGGTCGGCGCCGACCGCATCATCAACGCGGTCGCGGCCGTCGAGCTCTACGGCGGCCCGGCGATCGTCGTGGACTTCGGCACGGCGACGACGTTCGACGCGGTCTCCGCGCGCGGCGAGTACGCGGGCGGCGTGATCGCCCCCGGCATCGAGATCTCCGTCGAGGCCCTCGGCGTACGCGGCGCACAGCTGCGCAAGATCGAGCTGGCCCGGCCGCGCAGCGTCATCGGCAAGAACACGGTCGAGGCCATGCAGGCGGGCATCGTCTACGGCTTCGCGGGCCAGGTCGACGGGGTCGTGCACCGGATGGCCAAGGAGCTGGCGGCCGACCCGGACGACGTCACCGTCATCGCGACGGGCGGCCTCGCGCCCATCATCCTCGGCGAGGCCTCGGTCATCGACGAGCACGAGCCGTGGCTGACGCTGATCGGGCTGCGGCTGGTCTACGAGCGCAACGTCTCCCGTTTGTAGCGAGTCGGTTCGTTCCTGCTTCACACAACCTTCCTCCGGTGGTGTCCGTCGGACTCGGCGATCTGCATTCCTTGATCGCCGAACCGCCGGAGGACCGCACCGTGCCGAGCCCCTCGCCGGTACGCGGCCGCCGCCGGTGCGGCACCGCTCGCGGGCGCGCCGCCCTGTTCGTCGTCGTACGCCGTCGAAAGGCCGCGTACCTGTAAATGCGAGGGCACGCCGGAAATTGCCGGTTAACCCGATTTTGTCCGTACCGATGCGTATCGTCAGCTCATGCCCACGCCCTACGGAAACCGCGGCGGCATGGCGTTCGGTGCAGAAGAGCTGCGTGTGCTCCGACGCGCCCTCGCCCTCGCCCTCCACCCCAGCACCGCCTCGGACACGGACGTCCGGGACTGTCTCCGACTCGCGGAGTCGGTCGACGAGAGCGTGCAGGAGGCCGCCCGCTTGCGGGCCTTCCTGCTTGCCGACCTCGACCGGTACCGGGCCGCCCTGCCCGGCTCCGTCACCGGCTACCTGAGCCTCCTCGAGGACGCCCTGGCGGCCGGGCACCGGCCCGCCGCGGACGACCTCGCGGCGCTGCGCGCCCTGCGCGGCAACCCCACCGCGGCC
>NZ_JAAGMG010001037.1 GCF_010548525.1 Streptomyces sp. SID14478 | reverse complement strand
AGATCGAGGACCTGGCCGCTGCCGGGCGCGGGCGCCTCCAGGCGGTCCGGCTCCTCGGCCGCCACGTCGCGCGCCGCGGGCGCCGCCCACGCGTCCGAGACGCCCTCGCTCAGGACGTTGAGCGCCAGGACGGTCAGCAGCATCAGTAGGCCCGGAAAGACGGTCGCCCACCAGCCGCCGATCAGCACCATGTTCTTGCCGTCGGCGATGACGCTGCCCCAGGAAGGGTCGGGAGGCCGCACCCCCGCGCCGATGAACGACAGCGACGCCTCGAAGACGATGGCCTCGGCGACCTTCACCGTGCAGAAGACCAGGATCGGCGCCGCGCAGTTGATGGCGACGTGCTTGAGGACGATGTGCGCGGTGCGGGCCCCGATGACGCGCTCGGCGGTGACGTAGTCCTCGCCGTACTGGTACATGACGTTGGCGCGCACGACCCGGGCCACCGGCGGCGTGAACAGGAAGGCGATCGCGCAGATCAGTACGGGGATGCCGCCGCCGAACACGGAGACCAGGACGGCGGCGAGCGCGATGCCCGGGAACGCCATGACGATGTCGAGGCAGCGCATCAGCGTCTCGTCGACGGCCTTGCGGGACGTCGCCGCGATCGCGCCGAGGGCCGCCCCGACCACGAGTGCGAGCAGCGTCGCGCCGAGCCCGATCGCCAGCGACCAGCGGGCCCCGTACATGAGCCGGCTGAGGATGTCCCGGCCGAGGCTGTCCTGCCCCATCCAGTGCGCGCCGGACGGTCGCCCGGTGTCGTCGGTCTGCGGCTGCTGGTCGAGCGGGTCGTGCGGCGCGAGCAGCGGGGCGAACGCGGCGACCAGCACGACGACGGCGATGACCACGAGCGCGATCCGCGACATGACGGGCAGCCGCCGCAGGCCGCGCAGCCGGATACCGGGCCGCGACAGCGCCTCGGCGAACCGCTTCGGGGAGCCGAACACCTTCATGACGTCCCCCGCAGCCTCGGATTGACCAGCAGATACAGCACGTCGACGACCAGGTTCACCACGACGAACCCGACGGCCGTGGTCAGGACGACGCCCTGCACCACCGCCGGATCACCGTTCTTCACCGCGTCGATCATCAGCTTCCCCATCCCGGGCAGCGAGAAGATCGTCTCGGTGACCACCGCGCCGCCCAGCAGATAGCCCACCTGCAGGCCGAGCACGGTGAGCGGGTTGACCAGCGCGTTGCGCAGGACGTTGCGGCCGATCACGACGAGGGGCGGGAGCCCGCTGCCGACGGCCGTGCGGACGTAGTCCTTGTCGAGCTCCTCCACCACGGCCGTGCGCACGATCCGGGTGAGCTGGGCCGCGACCGGCAGGGACAGGGCGAGCGCCGGCAGCGTCATGCTCCTGAGCCAGCCGGTCAGCGAGTCGGCGGGATTGACGTAGCCGCCGGTCGGGAACCAGCCCTCGTTCACCGCCAGGTACTGGATCATCAGCAGCGCCAGCCAGAAGCCGGGGGCCGCGACACCGGTCAGCGACACGACCCGGACGACCTGGTCCCACCAGCGGTCGCGGTACAGGGCGGCGCTGATCCCGAACACCAACGAGAGCACCACGGCGATCGCGAGGCCCAGCAGGGTCAGCTGCATGGTGAGCGGCAGCGCGGTGCTCACCTGCTCGACGACCGGCTGCCGGGTCAGCACGCTGATGCCCATGTCGCCCTGGAGGAGGTCCCCGACGAAGTGGACGTAGCGCAGCGGCAGCGGGTCCAGCAGGCCGTTGTCCTGCCGGAACTCCTGCAGTTGCCGCGGCGTCGGGTTGGCGCCCTGGAAGTACGCGGAGGCCGGGTCGGTGTCCGCGAACCGCATGACGAGGAACACGAACAGGACGATGCCGAGCAGCAGCGGCACGAGCAGGGCGAGCCGCCGCGCGAGAATTCTGGCGATCACGGCCACGGGCGTGAACTCCCTTGCCTCGTAACAGGGTCAGGACTTATGCGGGCTTGGCCTTGAGGACGTTGATGCCGGGGTAGGGCTGCGCCTGGATGCCGGTGAGCTTCTCGGGGTCCCACGCGGTGATCAGCTCGTTGTGGATGACCGGGTAGATCACCGCCTGCTCGGCGACGACGTCGATGTAGTCCTGGATCATCGCCTTCTTCCTGGCGGTGTCCGGCTCCCGCGTGGCCTGGTCCATCTGCTTGAAGAGCTGCTTGGCCGTGCTGTTGCCCGCCCAATGGGCGTACCCCATCCAGGTGTTGGCCGGCCCGTAGTTGTAGTGCATGATCAGGTCGGCGTCGATGCCCAGCTGGTTGGGGTTGGAGGCGGCGGCGACGACCTGGTAGTCCTTCTTCTGGTCGAGCTTGGTGAAGACCGCCGTGGTCTCCTGCACGTCCAGCGTGGTCTGTACGCCGATCGCGTCCCAGCACGCCTTGATGGTGGGCATGCAGTCCGCGAGCCAGGACACGTTCACGGCCATGAGGTTGATCTTCAGCCCGCTGACCCCGGCGTCCTTGAGCAGCTTCTTGGCCTTCTCCGGGTCGTACCCGTAGACCGTCTTGGCGGGCCGGTAGCTGGGGTTGCTCTCGTTGAGGAAGGACTTGGACGGCGTGCCGTGCCCCTTGAGCGCGACCTGGATCATCTTCTCCCGGTCGATCGCGTAGTGCAGCGCCTGCCGCACCCGGACGTCGCCGAACGGCTTGTGCGCGGTGTTGAACAGCAGGAACAGGTGGTTCATGCCGGCGCCGCCCTCGACGGTCAGGCCGCCCTTCTTGAGCGTGTCGATGTTGGCGTACGGGATGTTGTCCGCGATCTGCGCGTCCGCGCTGCCGCCGGAGATCTTCGCGACGCGCGCCGAGGCGTCGACGATGGTCAGCCAGTTCATCTTCTTGAAGTTCGGCTTGCGCGGGCCGTTGTAGTCGGCGAACGCCTCGAAGGTCGTGTTCACCTTCGGCTGGTGCGAGGTCTGCCGGTAGGGGCCCGAGCCGACGGCCTTGCCCTTCATCGCGTCGTCCCAGGCGCCGGGCTTGGAGAAGACGTGCTTCGGCATGATCTTCGCGAGGGTGAGCCGCGAGAGTCCGTCGGGGAAGGGGAACTTGAGCACCAGCTCCACCGACGAGTCGTCGACCTTCCTGACCTCCTTCAGCCAGCTCTCGAAGAAGCCCTTGGCGAGCGTCGGCGTCTTCGGGTCGAGGATGCGGTCGAAGACGAACACCACGTCGTCGGCGGTGACCGGCTTGCCGTCGTGGAACGTGGCGCCCGAGCGCAGCGTGAACTTCCAGCTGGTGCCCTTGAGTTGGGCAGCGTCCGGGACGGCCGTGCCGAGCGCGGCGTACGGGGCCCGGGTGATCGGGTCGGTGTCGAGGAGCCCCTCGTAGATGTGGTGGTTGGCGGCCACGGCGAACGCGGACGCGGTCAGCGTCGGGTCCCAACTCCCGTCGTTGCCGTACCCGATGACCGCGGTCAGGCTGTCGGAGCCGCCCTTGCCGTCGTCGTCGCCCGTGTCGTTCGTCGACTTCGGTCCCCCCGAACAGGCCGACAGCGACGTGGAGAGGGCGGCGGCCGCACCGAGGGCGCCGGTGTACTTGAGGAAGGATCGGCGGCCGGTGGCGTCGTGGTCGCTCATGGTGCCTCCAGGGGCTCCAGTGACTCCGGTAAGGGAACGGCCCGGCACGGGAGTTGTGGCCGGTGCGTGGAGATCCAACGTCCTACGTCTTGGTAGCGACGTGACCATAAGAGGCCCCGGAGAGCCGGTCAAGAGATCGCGCAGAGGAGATCTTTCGCCCCGAGGTGGGACGTGGGACGTCCCCAGCCTTTACGATGCGGCGCATGTCCGAGGAGCCCAGGAGTCCGGCCGTACGCCATCGACGAGTCAGCCACCAGGTCCAGGGGGCGGTGATGCAGCTGATCCTCGACTCGGGGCTGCACCCCGGCGAACTCCTCCCCACGGAAGCGGAGTTGATGGAGTCGCTCGGCGTCAGCCGAAACTCGGTGCGCGAGGCGCTCAAGGCACTCCAGGCGCTCGACATCGTGGAGATCAGACACGGCTACGGCACCTACGTCGGCCAGGCCTCGCTGACCCCCCTCGCCGACGGACTCACCTTCCGCACCCTGCTGCGCCCCGCCACCGACGCACACGCCCTGGCCGAGATCCTCCAGGTGCGCGAGATCCTGGAGGAGGGACTGGTACGCCGGGTCGCCGCGGCCCCTCCCGCGGACGAGATCCTGAACCAACTGGACGCGATCGTACGGAAGATGGCCGAGTCTGGAGAGGCGGGCGAACCCTTCGCCGACCTCGACCGCGAGTTCCACGAGACGCTGTACCGCTCGCTGGGCAACGAACTCATCCCCCAGCTCCTCGGCGCGTTCTGGAACGTCTTCAACCGCGTCGCCGGAGTACGCCAGTGGTCCAGCGACCCGGCCCCCGAGGTGACGGTCGACCGCCACCGCGCCATCGTCGCCGCCCTGCGCGCCCGGGACGTAGCGGGCGCCCAGGAGGCGATGGCAACCCACTTCCGTGGCATCGAGAAGCGAGCGGAACGCCAGATGAGGGGCGTCAACTGATCGGGTGGCGGGGGGTGGTGGGGGGCGGACGGCAGGCGGTAGGTGGGTGGGGGCCGATGCGGGGGCCGGCGGGCAGTCGGGGACGCTGACGAGCTCGATGCCGACACGCCGACGCCCGCTCCACCGCTCGCGGGTCAGCCGCCACCGGTTGGTGTCCCGGGCGACGCCGTCCGGTACGTGACCCCACCGACTCACCGTCGACGACCACGACGAGGTGCGGCTTCTTGCGGTGGTGGGGTGGGGGGTCCGTCGCTTTGCGACGGTGGGGTGGTGAGGGTGGTTCGAAGTCGAGTGTCGGGCCGGTGGGCGCCTTCTTATTGGATTGCGTGGCTGGGGTGCGGTGGTGGGTTGAGCTACCTCCGATTGTCGAGTGTCGTCGCGCCGCCCGTCTTCGGCTGGCTTTCGTCGCCTGAGGCTCTGGGTGGAAGGGGCCCAAGTCACCATTTCCTCAAAAGCCCTTCGGTCGCGCCCGCCACTCCCTGTGGCGGGTTGTCTGCTGCTATGTGGGGTGGTGACGGTGGGGAGGAAAAGACGCAGCTAGAGGGAGGGGTGGTGGGGTTCGTGGGGTGGGTGCGGCTGGTGGGGGGCTGGGGTCGTCACACGCGTCACATGTGACGCTTCCGTCTCTCTGGTGCGGCTCGTGGAGGGTTTAGGACACCCGCCAGATCGGGCGGATGTCCTAAACCACCCACGAACCCGTCGACGATGCCTCTGTCGTCACATCCACCACTCACACACCAGCAGTCAACGGGCCGGCCTCCCCCACTCCACCCTGTAGCTGCGTCTTTTTCCCACCGTCGCCACCCCACATACGCGCCACCCAACCCGCCACGTGGAGTGGCGGGTGCGACCGAAGGGCTTTTGAGGAAATGGTGACTCTCTCCCCTTCCACCCAGAGCCTTAGCCGACGAAAGCCAGCCCAAGGCGGCCGTTCGACATCGACGAGAGAATCGGAGGTAGCTCAACCACCCACCGCACCCCAGCCACGCAATCCAATAAGAAGGCGCCCACCGGCGGAGAGGTGACTTCGAACCACCGTCACCACCCCACCGTCGCGAAGCGACGGACCCCCCACCCGCCACCGGCCCGCGCAGCGGACCAGGGGGGGCGAGCCAGCTCACCGGCGTGACACGAACGCCGTCCAGGGCGCGGCCCCGAACACGATGACGGGTCCGTCGGCGACCTTCGAGTCCCGGACGGGGACGACCCCGGGGACTCCGTCGGCCACCTCGACGCAGCTTCCGCCCTCGCCGTTGCTGTAACTGCTCTTGTGTCAGCGGGCGTTGCTCAGCTCGTGCTCGCGCATCGTCTGTAGTCCTCCACCGCCGACTCGACCAGGGCCAGCGACGCCTCCGGCGACAGCGCGGCGACCCTGAGCAGATCGTCAGCGCGCTGTGCTCGCTTCACCGCGGCCGGGTCGTCGAGCAGCGTTCCCGAAAACGCCGTCTCTGTATAGGCGATCGGCGGGGCTCCTCGAACTCCCCGCTCCACGATGTGCTCCAACTGCCCGATCGTCGTAGACGAACCGCCCACAAACGGGTGCGCCGCGACGGTGGCGGCTTCGGCGTACGACGCCGTCCGCAACAAGCCCGGCACCACCGTGGGCGCGAACTCGCAGATCCGCGAAGCAAGCCGCTCCAACTCGGCCACCTCGGCGAAGTAATCCGCATACCGGTGGTCAGCGATCAGCTTCCGCCACGTCCGCTCGAAGATACCGTCGGATTGCAGAACGTCGTCAATCCGTTGGGCGACGTCCAACTGCGGTTTGCGAATTGCCTGTTCGAACTGGCCGATGTCGCCGCCGGATACGAATACGCGTAACCCCAACTCCACCTGCGTGAGCCCGGCGTCCTCTCTGCGGCGCCTGAGTTCGAGGCCGAAGAACTTTCTGGCTGCCTGCCGCGGACCGTTGGCCATGGCCAACCCCCCAGTGCAGAGCCGTACTTGTAGTGCGCAGACCCCTCCTCACTGTAGGGGCGAAAGGTCGCCGTGGAGGGGTGAAGCGTGAAACCGAATCGGGCGGGGGAGCCACGTGACGGGCCACCAGAACCATGCCGCGCTGTGCGTGGAGGAAGCCGAGGAAACGGTGGAGAAATTGCGAGTAGCGCTTGTCGCGCTGGGAATTGTGCTGCCCTCGCTCGGACTGGACCGGGTGTCAATCGCGCGGTCCGCCCCGTGTCCCTTGGTGGAATTGGGGCGTTGTTCGGTTGACGCGGCGGCGCGCCTGGCCGCCGTACTCCTCGCAGGCCCGGACGACAGGAGCGCCACCCGATGATGCCGCCGATCGGTTCGTACGCAGTCGACACGACGACGGGACGGGTCGGCAGGGTGATGGGGCACGAAGGGCCGTACGTGCAGTTGCGGCCCTTCGGGGGCGGTCGGGAGTGGGACTGTCCGCCGGAGGTGCTGCGGACGGCGACGACGACTGAGCGGCTGCGGGCGGCGACGGCGTACGAGAACAGAAGGAGCCGCGGTGAGGTTCCGTGACGGCCGGGTCAGCGGGCGGTGCGCGTCACGTGGAGGAACACCCCTGACGCCGCCGCCACCAGGGCGGCGAACGCGCCGCTGACCGCCACCATCCCGGCCGCCGCGTCCCGCAGCCCCGGGCCCGAGACGGTGAAGAACATGATGCCGAGCAGGGCCACGCCCAGTGAACTCGCCGCCTGGTTGGCCGTGTTGAGGAGGCCGGACGCCGCGCCCGCTTGCGTCGGCGTCACCCGGGTCAGGGCCGCTCCGATCAGGGCGGGCATCAGGAGGCCGTTGCCGAGGCCGTTCAGGGCGAGGGCGGGGACGAGCGCGGCCGGGCTCGGCGCGTCGGACCAGGTGAGCTGGGCGGCCAGCAGGGCCAGGCCCGTCAGCACCAGTGCGCCCCCGGCAGCGGGCCCGAGCCGCCCGCTCCGGGCCTTCAGCCGGCCGCTCGCCAGGGAGCCCACGGTGAACAGCACCGCCTGCGGTACGAAGGCCGCGCCGGCCGTGAGCGGGCTCGCGCCCAGGCCTGCCTGGAGCAGCAGCGCGAGCGTGAACATGTAGGCGCCGAAGTAGAGTTGGAAGGATCCCAGCGCCGCGACCAGCGCCACGTACGGTCGGTTGTGGAACAGGGTGGGGTTCAGGACCGGTTCGCCGCCCCGCGCCCGCAATGCCCGCTGGCCGCGCCAGGTCAGCCGGCCCACCGGGGCGACCGCCGCGAGGCACAGCCACGTCCACGGCGGCCAGCCGGTGTCCCGGCCCAGCGCCAGCGGCATCAGCAGCAGCGCGAGACAGGCCGTCACCCCCACGGCGCCGGTCACGTCGAACGGGCGTCGGGCGCCCGCCAGTGGGGGCAGCATCCGCCAGGCGAGCAGGGCGGCCACCACGCCCACCGGGACGTTCACGAGGAAGACCGCCCGCCAGCCGAGCCCGAGCACGTCCGCCTGGAGCAGGAGGCCGCCGAGCAGTTGCCCCGCGATGGCGCCGAGTCCCGAGACCGCGCCGTTCCACGCGGTCGCCCGCCCCCGGTGCTCCGGGGGGAACCGGGCCGTGGCGAGCGAGAGCACCTGCGGCACCATGACCGCCGCCGCAAGGCCCTGGGCGAGCCGGGCCGCCACCAACTGCCCGCTGTCCTGGGCGAGTCCGCACAGCAGCGATGTCAGCGTGAAGGCGGCCATGCCCGCGACGAACGTCCGCCGGTACCCGAACCGGTCGCCGAGGCGGCCGCCCGTGATCAGTCCGGCCGCGTACGCGAACGCGTAACCGGACACGACGAGTTCGAGCGCGGCGTCGCTCGCGTGCAGGTCCGCGCGGAGCGCCTCGGTGGCGACGTTCACCACGAAGAGGTCGAAGCTGCCCATGAACGCGCCGGTGAGGACGACGGCCAGCATGCGCCAGTCAGCGGCTGAAGGTGTCATGGCTTCATCGGTATCATCGATATTGGATGTCCATCAAGTCCTCGAAGGGGGGTCGGAAGGGTAATCTCGGGCTCCATGAAGCTGTCGCAAGGCGTCGAATGGGCGATGCACTGCTGCGTGCTGCTGGTGCAGGCGCCGCCCGGCACCGCCGTGCGGCGCACCACGCTCGCCGGGTACTACGGACTGCCCGACGCCTATCTCGCCAAGCACCTCAAGTCCCTCGCCGCCGCCGGTGTGCTGCTCGCCACATCCGGGCCGCGCGGCGGGTTCCGGCTGGCCCGGGACCCGAAGGAGATCACCGTGCTGGACGTGGTGGAGGCGGTGGAGGGGGCGGCGCCCGCGTTCGTCTGCACCGAGATCCGGCAGCGCGGCGCCTGCGCCATGCCCGCCGAACTGTGCGACGGGCCGTGCGGGGTGGCCCGCGTCATGGACGACGCCGACCGGGCCTGGCGCGCTTCGCTGCGGACCGTCACGGTCGCCGACCTGAGCGAGCGGCTGCCGCCCGGCCTGCAGGAGCGCGGCCGTGCCTGGCTCGAAGACCCGACCGCGGCCCTGCCCCCGTTCGCGTAAGGGCAGAATGGGGTCATGAGCCTGTTCCGCGACGACGGCATCGTGCTGCGCACCCAGAAGCTGGGTGAGGCGGACCGCATCATCACGATGCTCACGCGCGGTCACGGACGCGTACGCGCCGTGGCCCGCGGGGTGCGCCGCACCAAGTCGAAGTTCGGCGCGCGGCTCGAACCGTTCTCCCACGTCGACGTGCAGTTCTTCGCGCGGGGGAGCGAACTGATCGGGCGCGGGCTGCCGTTGTGCACGCAGAGCGAGACCATCGCCGCGTACGGCGGCGGCATCGTGACGGACTACGCCCGCTACACCGCGGGCACCGCCATGCTGGAGACGGCGGAGCGGTTCACCGATCACGAGGGCGAGCCTGCGGTGCAGCAGTACCTGCTGCTGGTCGGTGCGCTGCGGACGCTCTCGCGCGGCGAGCACGAGCCGCACCTCATTCTCGACGCCTTCCTGCTCCGCTCCCTCGCCGTCAACGGGTACGCGCCCACCTTCGGCGACTGCGCGAAGTGCGGAATGCCCGGCCCGAACCGGTTCTTCTCGGTCGGTGCGGGCGGCTCGGTTTGCGTCGACTGCCGGGTAGCGGGCAGCGTCGTACCCTCACCGCAGGCCCTCACCCTGCTCGGTGCCCTGCTGACCGGCGACTGGGAGACGGCCGACGCGTGCGAGTCGCGCTTCGTCCGGGAGGGCAGCGGGCTGGTGTCCGCCTACCTGCACTGGCACCTGGAGCGCGGACTGCGCTCGTTGCGATACGTAGAGAAGAGCTAGCGCACCACAGCTGCTGGCCGAGCTAGGGGAGAGGCCCGGAAACATGGCACGTCGAGGAATTCTCGGGCGGTCGTCCCGTCGTGAGTACGTGACGCCCGAACCGCACCCGTCGGGCGCGCGGCCGCCGAAGATCCCGGGCGAGCTGGTGCCCGAGCACGTCGCCATCGTCATGGACGGCAACGGACGGTGGGCCAAGGAGCGCGGGCTGCCGCGGACCGAGGGCCACAAGGTCGGCGCCGAGCGGGTCCTCGACGTCCTGCAGGGCGCGATCGAGATGGGCGTCGGCGCGATCTCCCTCTACGCCTTCTCCACGGAGAACTGGAAGCGCTCGCCCGACGAGGTCCGCTTCCTCATGAACTTCAACCGGGACTTCATCCGCAAGACCCGCGACCAGCTCGACGAGCTGGGGGTGCGGGTGCGCTGGGTGGGCCGGATGCCCAAGCTGTGGAAGTCCGTCGCCAGGGAGCTGGAGATCTCCCAGGAGCAGACCAAGGACAACGACAAGCTGACCCTGTACTTCTGCATGAACTACGGCGGCCGTGCGGAGATCGCCGATGCGGCGCTGGCCATCGCCGAGGAGGTGAAGGCCGGCCGTCTCGACCCCTCGAAGGTGTCGGAGAAGACCTTCGCGAAGTACCTCTACTACCCGGACATGCCGGACGTCGACCTCTTCCTGCGGCCCAGCGGTGAGCAGCGCACCTCCAACTACCTTCTGTGGCAGAGCGCTTATGCCGAGATGGTCTTCCAGGACGTGCTGTGGCCGGACTTCGACCGTCGTGATCTGTGGCGGGCGTGCGTGGAGTACGCGTCGCGGGACCGGCGCTTCGGGGGTGCTACCCCGAACGAGGTGCTGCTGCAGCTTGAGGGCGGGGCCTAGGTTCGGCGCGCCCCGCGCCCCGGGGGAAGCTGCGCGTGACGCTTACCTTCCCCGGGCGCGGGGGCCTGCGCGATCAGGCGCTACGTGGTCGCAGCCGCCGCCCTGACCAGTCACCGGCAATGACGCTGAGGCCTCGGGGCTCCGCCCCGGACCCCGCTGCTCAATCGCCGCAGGGGCTTGGTTCGGTCAGGCTGCTCAATCGCCGCAGGGGCTTGGTTCGGTCAGGCTGCGCAGTCGGCGCAGGTGCCGAAGATCTCTACCGTGTGGGCCACGTTCACGTAACCGTGCTCGGAGGCGATCGTCTCCGCCCATTTCTCCACGGCGGGGCCCTCGACCTCGACGGCCTTGCCGCACATCCGGCAGACCAGATGGTGGTGGTGGTCGCCCGAGGAGCAGCGGCGGTACACCGCCTCGCCCTCCGACGTGCGCAGGACGTCGACCTCGCCCGCGTCGGCGAGGGACTGCAGCGTGCGGTAGACCGTCGTCAGGCCGACCGAGTCGCCCTTGTGCTTGAGGACGTCGTGCAGTTCCTGGGCGCTGCGGAACTCGTCGACCGCGTCGAGCGCCGCCGCCACGGCCGCGCGCTGGCGGGTCGACCTGCCTCGAACCGGGGCTGCCACGGGTTCCTCCTCCACTTGCTTGCCTGCCACCGTCGTCGCCGCCATTGTGCCAGGCGGCGCCGTGGCCGGGTCATCCATGAAGAGAGGAGGCGGGCGCCCGCTCGGGGATCGTGCACTCCGCCGGGTCGCCCGAGACCGCCGACAGGGCCCTCGCCCGGCGCCGCGCGAGCGGTGTCGCGAGCAGCGTGAGCACGATGAAGACGGCGATGGTCAGCAGCACGATCGTCGCGCCGGGCGGCACGTCCTGGTAGTACGAGGTGGCGGTGCCGCCGAGGGTGACGACGACGCCGATGGCGACCGCGACCACGAACGTCGCCTTGAAACTGCGGGTCAGCTGCTGGGCCGCCGCGACCGGCACGACCATCAGGGCCGAGACCAGGAGCAGACCGACCACGCGCATCGCGACCGTCACCGTCACCGCCGCCGTGACGGCGACGAGGAGGTTCAGGGCGCGCACCGGCAGCCCCGTGACCCGGGCGAACTCCTCGTCCTGGCTCACCGCGAACAGCTGCCGGCGCAGGCCGACCGTCACCAGGACCACGAAGGCGGCCAGCAGACAGATCGCGAGGACGTCGTCCTGCGACACCGTCGAGAGCGAGCCGAAGAGGTACGAGTTGAGGTTGGCGTTCGAGCCGCCGGGCGCCAGGTTGATGAACATGACGCCGCCCGCCATACCGCCGTAGAACAGCATGGCGAGCGCGATGTCGCCGCGTGTCTTCCCGTACCAGCGGATCAACTCCATGATCACCGCGCCGAGTACGGAGACCAGCGTCGCCATCCACACGGGGGAGGTGGACAGCAGGAAGCCGAGGCCGACGCCCGTCATCGCGACGTGGCCGATGCCGTCGCCCATCAGGGCCTGGCGGCGCTGCACCAGGTAGATGCCGACGGCGGGGGCCGTGATGCCGACGAGGACGGCCGCGAGCAGGGCCCGCTGCATGAAGTCGTAGCTCAGGATTTCCATGTCAGCTCAGCAGTCCCGTGCGGATCGGTGCGGCGTCCGCCGCGGAGTGCGGGTGGACGTGGTCGTGGCCGGGCAGCGCGTGCTGGCCGAGCGCCTTCGGGGGCGGCCCGTCGTGCAGCACGCAGCCGTCGCGCAGCACCACCGCACGGTCGATCAGCGGCTCCAGCGGGCCCAGTTCGTGCAGCACGAGGAGGACGGAGGCCCCCGCCGCGACCTGCTCCCGCAAGGTCGCGGCGAGGATCTCCTGACTGGCCAGGTCGACGCCCGCCATCGGCTCGTCCATGATCAGCAGCTCGGGTTCGGCGGCGAGGGCGCGGGCGATGAGCACGCGCTGGTGCTGGCCGCCGGACAGGGCGTCCACCGAGTCCTTGGCGCGGTCGGACAGCCCTACGAGGGACAGGGCGCGGGCGACCGCCTGCCGGTCGGCCCGGCGCAGCACGCCGAAGCGGGCCCGGGAGAGCCGGCCGGAGGAGACGACCTCGGTGACCGTCGCGGGCACGCCGCCCGCGGCGGTCGTGCGCTGCGGTACGTAGCCGACGCGCGCCCACTGCCGGAAGCGGTGGCGCGGGGTGCCGAAGATCTCGATCTCGCCGCCGGAGAGCGGGACCTGCCCGATGATGCTGCGCACGGCGGTCGACTTGCCGGAGCCGTTCGCGCCGAGCAGCGCGACGACCTCGCCGCGCCCGACGGCCAGGTCGATGCCGCGCAGCACGGGCCGCGAGCCGAGCTCGGCCGTCACCCCGCGCAGGGTGATGACGGGGTCACTCATGACGGTTCCGCCCTTCAAGTCGCTTGTCCTGTACGTCACTTGGCGCCCAGGGCCTTTTGCAGCGCCGTCAGGTTCGACTCCATGACCGCCAGGTAGTCGTCACCCTTGGACTTGTCGGTGATGCCCTCGATCGGGTCGAGCACGGCGGTCTTGAGCCCGGCGTCGCCCGCCAGGGTCGAGGCTGTCTTGTCGCTGACGAGGGTCTCGTAGAAGACGGTGGTGACGCCGTCGGCCTTCGCCATCTTCTGGAGGTCCTTGACGCGGTTGGCGCTGGGCTCGCTCTCCGGGTCGAGGCCGTTGATGGCCTCCTCGGTGAGGCCGTAGCGCTCGGCGAGGTAGCCGAAGGCGGCGTGCGTGGTGATGAACACCTTCGAGTCGGTGTTCGCGAGGCCGTCCTTGAACTTCGTGTCGAGCCGGCCGAGCTGCTTGACCAGGGCCGCGGTGTTCTTCTTGTAGTCCGCCGCGTGGTCCGGGTCGGCCTTCTCCAGCGCCTTGCCGACGCCCTGGGCGACCTCGGCGTACTTCACCGGGTCGAGCCAGATGTGCGGGTCGGTGCCCGCTTCGCCGTGGTCGTGGCCGTGGTCGGACTCCTCGGCGTGGCCGCCGACCTCGTTGCCGTGCTTCTCCAGGGAGGTCAGGGACGCCGCGTCGATCTTCGTCTTGATGCCGGACTGGTCGATGGCCTCGTCGACGGCGGGCTGCAGTCCCTTGAGGTAGAGCGCGGCGTCGGACTCCTCCAGCTGCGCCCGCTGCCTGGCGCTGACCTCCAGGTCGTGCGGCTCCTGGCCGGGCTCGGTGAGGTTGGTGACGTCGACGTGGTCGCCGCCGATCTCCTCGGCGAGGAACTGCATCGGGTAGAACGACGCCACCACGTCCAGCTTGCCGTCGCTGTTCTTGCCGTCGGCGGCGGAGGACCCGCACGCGGACAGGGCGGTGAGGCCGAGCACCGTGGTGGCGGCGACGGCGGCGCTGGATATGAGGCGGCGGGGGCGGCGTACGTTCATGACAGTCATTTTCAACTAAACTGGAAACGATTGTCAACAAGGTGTTCGTCCTGCTCTGTGCCGACAATCGATTTGGTTCGGGGGGTGGGCCCGCCGGTAACCTGAGGCCTTCGCTCCCAAGGCGCGTATCCAGCGCGCTCACCGTCGTCGTAATGAAGAGAGCACCGTGGCCGCCGACAAGATCGACACCATCGTCAGCCTCAGCAAGCGCCGTGGCTTCGTCTACCCCTGCAGCGAGATCTACGGTGGTCAGCGCGCCGCCTGGGACTACGGTCCGCTGGGTGTGGAGCTGAAGGAGAACCTCAAGCGCCAGTGGTGGCGCTACATGGTCACGTCGCGCGAGGACGTCGTCGGTATCGACTCGTCGGTGATCCTGGCGACCGAGGTCTGGCAGGCGTCGGGCCACGTCGCCACGTTCACCGACCCGCTCACCGAGTGCACCTCCTGCCACAAGCGGTTCCGCGCGGACCACCTGGAGGAGGCGTTCGAGGAGAAGAAGGGCCGCGCCCCCGAGAACGGCCTCGCGGACCTCACCTGCCCCAACTGCGGCAACAAGGGCACGTTCACCGAGCCCAAGCAGTTCTCCGGCCTGCTCTCCACGCACCTCGGCCCGACCCAGGACAGCGGCTCCGTCGCCTACCTGCGTCCCGAGACCGCCCAGGGCATCTTCACCAACTTCAGCCAGGTGCAGACGACTTCGCGCCGCAAGCCGCCCTTCGGCATCGCGCAGATGGGCAAGAGCTTCCGCAACGAGATCACGCCCGGCAACTTCATCTTCCGCACCCGTGAGTTCGAGCAGATGGAGATGGAATTCTTCGTCAAGCCGGGCGAGGACGAGAAGTGGCAGGAGTACTGGATGGAGCAGCGCTGGAACTGGTACACCGGCCTGGGCCTGCGCGAGGAGAACATGCGCTGGTTCGAGCACCCGGCGGAGAAGCTCTCCCACTACTCCAAGCGCACCGCCGACATCGAGTACCGCTTCCGCTTCGGCGGCAGCGAGTGGGGCGAGCTGGAGGGCGTCGCCAACCGCACCGACTACGACCTGTCGGCGCACTCCAAGGCCTCCGGCCAGGACCTCTCCTACTTCGACCAGGAGAAGGGCGAGCGCTACACGCCGTACGTCATCGAGCCCGCGGCCGGTGTCGGCCGCACGATGCTGGCGTTCATGCTCGACTCGTACTTCGAGGACGAGGCGCCCAACGCCAAGGGCAAGATGGAGAAGCGCACGGTCATGCGCTTCGACCCGCGCATCGCCCCGGTGAAGGTCGCGGTCCTGCCGCTGTCCCGCAACCCGGAGCTGTCGCCGAAGGCGAAGGGCCTGGCCGCCGCGCTGCGCCAGCACTGGAACATCGACTTCGACGACGCCGGCGCCATCGGCCGCCGCTACCGCCGCCAGGACGAGATCGGCACGCCGTTCTGCGTCACCGTCGACTTCGACACCCTCGACGACAACGCGGTGACGGTGCGCGAGCGCGACACCATGAAGCAGGAGCGGGTCTCCCTCGACCAGATCGAGGGCTACCTGGCGTCGCGGCTCATCGGCTGCTGACGGCCGTACGCAACTGAGGCCCCGGGCCCGTCGTTCCGACGGCGGCCCGGGGCCTTTTGCTGCACACTGCGCCTATGCCGCAGATGACGAGCAGCAAGGTCAGCCGCTGGGACCAGCACGGGCGCGCTCATGTCGTACGCGTCGAGAAGTCCGGTATCCAGCGGCAGTTGACGTGCGAGACGTGCGGGTGGAGACGCTCCGCGCAGTTCCTGCCGTGGCTCAAGGCGCAGGAGCACCTGGAGCAGGAGCATCAGGCGACGGTGGACCCCGCCGGGAGCTGAGGGCCCGTGCGGCGACGCAGGCCGTGCAGGACGAGATCCACGACGACCTCGAACTCCGCCCCGGCTTCGGGGCGGGACCACTGGGCCGCGTAGTGCGGGTCGTGGAAGTGGGCGGTCGCCACGAGGAGGGCGCGGGCCGTGGCCGGCACGCTGTCCGGTGCGGTGAACTCGCCCTGCTCCACGCCTTCTTGGACGATCGTGCCGAGCTGCTCGATCAGCTCGGCGACGTGCGCGTCGACGACGTCGTCGGCCTCCGTCGTCAGCACCGAGTACGTGGCGAACAACTCCGGGTCGTCGCCCGCCTTGTGCCGCTTCGCCTCGAACAGCGCGGCCAGCCAGTGCCGCAGCTTCGCCTCGGCCGCCTCGTCCCCGGCGACGACCTCGGACAGGACGGCCGTGGTCCGCCCCAGCCAGCGCTTGGTGACGGCGCCGCGCAGCTCCGCCTTCGTGCGGAAGTGCCGGTACACCGAGCCGTGGCTGACCCCCAGTGCGCGGGCCACGTCGACGACGGTGGCCTTCGCGGCGCCGTGCCGGCGCAGCACCTCCTCGGTCGCGGCGAGGATGCGCTCGGGGGTCAGGGTCTCGGTGGGCGGTGCCATGTCAGTGACGGTACCCGGCCATGGTCAGCGCTCGCTGTCGAGGTGCGCCATCTGGGCCGCCGGGTAGCGCTCGCCGGCCGCGGCGTCGGCGGGCACGGCCTCCTCGATGGAGGCCAGGTCGGCGGCGTCGAGGGTGACGTCGAGGGCGCCCAGGGACTCGTTGAGGCGCTCGCGGGTGCGGGCGCCGACCAGCGGCACGATGTCCTCGCCGCGGGCCGCGACCCAGGCGATGGCGATCTGCGCGACGCTCGCGCCCTTCTGCTCGGCGATCTTGCGGAGACGCTCGACCAGGTCGAGGTTGTGCTGGAGGTTCTCGCCCTGGAAGCGCGGGCTCATCCCGCGGAAGTCGTTCGCCGCGAGCCTGCGGTCACGGCCGAAGTGGCCGGAGATCAGGCCCCGGGAGAGCACGCCGTACGCGGTGACGGAGATGCCCAGCTCGCGGGTGGCCGGCAGGATCTGGTCCTCGATGCCGCGGGAGATGAGCGAGTACTCCAGCTGGACGTCGGTGATGGGCGCCGTCGCGGCCGCGCGCCGGATGGTCTCGGCGCCGACCTCGCTGAGGCCGATGTGCCGCACGTGGCCCTTCTCGACCAGCTCGGCGATGGCGCCGACGGTCTCCTCGATCGGCACCTGCGGGTCGAGCCGCGCGGGCCGGTACACGTCGATGTGGTCGACGCCGAGGCGCCGGAGGCTGTACGCCGCGAAGTTCCGCACGGCCTGCGGACGCGCGTCGAAGCCGGACCAGCCGCCGTCGGGGTCGCGCAGACCGCCGAACTTCACGCTGACCAGGGCCTTCTCGCGCGCAGCCGCGGGCGCGGTGCGCAGGGCCTCGGCGACCAGCAGTTCGTTGTGCCCCATGCCGTAGAAGTCGCCGGTGTCGAGCAGGGTGACGCCCGCGTCGAGCGCGGCGTGGATCGTGGCGATCGACTCGGCGCGGTCGCTGTCGCCGTACACGTCGGACATGCCCATGAGGCCGAGACCGAGGGCGGAGACGGCGGGGCCGGTGGTGCCCAGAGGGCGAGTGGGGAGGTTCATGCCTCCACCATGGCATGACAGATGACAGATTTCAATATCTGTCATCTGTCACCGGCTCGGCCGCGGATCGCCGGTCCCGCAGGCCGCGGGCCACCGGTCGTGGGCCACCGGCCGCGGTTACCGGTCGTGGGCCGCCGTCCCGCGTCAGGCGCCCACCCTCCCGTCGATCCGCTCCCTGAGCAGATCGGCGTGACCGTTGTGACGTGCGTACCCCTCGATCATGTGGACCACGACCCAGCGCAAGGACACCGTGCCGCGCCAGGCGTCCGTGCCCTCCACGTCCAAGTCGGCCGCCCCGGAGAGGAGTTGGTCCGCGAACGCCGTCTCCGCGCGCCATGCGTCCCAGACGGCCGCCGGGTCCGCCTCGTGTACGTCGTCGAAGTCGCCCTCGGGGTTGTCGGGGGTGGAGTAGAGGTTCGGGGCGTCCTGCCCGGCGATCGTCCGGCGGAACCAGCGCCGCTCCACGTCGGTCAGGTGCCGGACGAGGCCGAGCAGCGAGAGCGTCGACGGGTCCACCGACGCGGTCGCCAACTCCCTTTCCAGGCCGGTGCACTTGAGCTCCAGCGTCGCGCGCTGCGCGGTGAGGAACCCGGCGAGCATGCGGCGTTCGTCGCCGGTCGCGGGGGTGGTGAAGCGGGCCTCGGAGGCCGCGCCCGGGAACAGCTCGACGCGGCGGGTGACGGCGGGTGCGGAGCGCTCGGTGGTCATGCCGGCAAGGCTAGGAGCGGCGCCGGGCGGCGTCCGCCGGGTTTCGGGTACCGGATCGGGTGCGGGTGTGCTCAACTCGCCGGATGGCCGTCTTTCTCGTACTGCTCGTCGCGCTCATCGCCATGTGCGGTTTCCTCGGGTTCGGGTTCGGCACGCTGGGTCGGGGCGGAGCACGGCTGCGGGGGTGGGCCGGGGTCGCGGCCGGGGTGACCTGTGCGTGGTACGCGTGGGGGATGCTCGCGGTGGGCGGCGCCGTCCTGGACGCCGAGGACGGCGGTACGGGCTCGGCGCCGATCCGGCCCTGCGTCGGCGGCTCGCCGGAGAGCGCCCTCGTCGCCGTCACCTACCGCGTCGACTACCTGCCGGTCCGGTTCGTCTGCGAGGTGCAGCACGGCGGTGACTACGCCACCGACGACGTCCCTGGCTACGTCAACCCCGCCCTTGCGGTCGGCGCCTTCGCCACGGTCGTCCTCGGCGCGGGCGCGGCGATCGGATCGGAACGCGCCGCGCGCCGCACCACCGCCCCGACGGAGCGGGTCTAGCGGGCCCGCGCCCGCATCTCGACCACCCGGCGGCGGCTGGGCGCGGACCGTCGCGTCCATGGCGGGGGCGAGGGGTCCGCGCGGTGAACTGGACCCAGAAGTAAGGAATGTGAGGGGTGAGGTCCGGTGCGGCCCGCTGCCGGGCGCCCGCGTACGGGGCGAGCGGACGTGCCGTAGACGCCGCCCGCGCCGCCCGGTCAGACGATCGCTCGCGGCAGTCGCAGGCTCATTGCCACCGTCAGGGCCACCGCCGCGAGTTGTACGAGCAGCGTCGTGATCAGGGCGTCGCGCATGCCCTGCGAGGAGGACAGGGACAGGAAAAGGGTGCCGAGCGTGGCCACGCCCAGGGCCAGGGAGGCCTGTTGGGTCGTCGTCATGACGCCGCCGCCGACGCCCGCCCGCGCCGTCGGCACCTCGGACAGGATGATCCGGAAGAGGATGGGCAGCTGGAGCGCCTGGCCCGCCCCGGCGAGCGCCGCGCCGGGCAGCAGCTGGAGCACGCCGAGGTCCGGCCAGGTGCGCCACGCCGTCAGCGCGATCAGCCCGATCCCCGCCGCCTGCAGCAGGCCGCCCGCCGTGACGACACGCGTGCCCCAGCGGGCCACGAGGCGCGGACCGGCGAGCGATGCGACGAAGAAGACCCCCGCCATCGGGGCCAGGGCGAGCCCGGCCGCGGTCGCGCCGAGCCGCTCGCCCTGCTGCAGCGCCACCGCCATCACGAACATGAACCCGCTGAAGCCGATGGAGAACGGCACCACCATCAGCAACCCCCGGCGCAGCGACACCAGTTGGAGGAGGGACGGCGGGACCAGCGGGGTCCGCCCCGCCCGGTCGGCCCGCCGCTCCACTGCGTAGAACGCGCACGCCAGACCCGGGAACGCCGCGAGCGACATCCAGGTCCACAGCGGCCAGCCCGCCGCCCGGCCCTCGGTCAGCGGCGCGAGCAGCGCCACCAGGGCGAGGGCGAGCAGCACCGTGCCGGGTACGTCGACGGGCTCGGGCCGCGGCGAGCGGGTCTCCGGGACCGTGCGGACCGTGAGGACGAGGGCGACGACGACCACCGGCACGTTCACCAGGAACACCGAGCGCCAGCCCGTGCCGAACAGGTCGGCCGAGACGAGTACGCCGCCCAGTACCTGGCCCGCCACCATCGACAGGCCGGCCGTCGCCCCGTACATGCTCATCGCCTTGGCCCGGCGCGGCCCGGCCGTGGTGGCCTGGATCGTGGCGAGCACCTGCGGCAGCATCGCGGCGGACGCGGCCCCTTGCGCGACCCGTGCGAGGACCAGCGTCCAGGCCGTCGGCGCGAGCCCGCAGGCGAGCGAGGTGAGACCGAAGGCGGCCATGCCGCCGAGGAAGAGCCGGCGGCGCCCGATCAGGTCGCCGAGCCGCCCGCCCAGGACCAGGAGCACGGCGTACGCGATGCCGTAGCCCGCGATCACCAGTTCCAGGACCGGTTCGCTCGCCGACAGGTCGTGGTCGATCGTGGGCAGGGCGACGTTCACGATGAAGAAGTCGATGAGGGGCAGGGCCGCGCCGAGCAGCACGGTGAACAGGCCGGGGCCGGAGAGGGAGGTGCCGGTGCCGGCCGGCACGGGTGGTGCGACCGGCGGGGACTGCGTGTGGGTGGTCATGTCAGTGAGCGTGCGCCGCCGCTCAGGCGGGTACCAGAGTGTCCTTATCCTGGTAGAACCTCTACCTGGAAACAGGGTGCGCCCACCCGCCCCCGGGGTGCAGCCTGGAGACATGACCACCATGGCGCACGCATCACCGGACGTGCGGGAGCGGCCCGGCGAGATCCGGCGGCACGAACTGGCCGGGTTCCTGCGCAGCCGCCGCGAGCGCATCACCCCCGAAGAGGTCGGCCTGCCGCGCGGCCGGCGCCGCCGCACCCCGGGCCTGCGCCGCGAGGAGGTCGCGCACCTCTCCGCGGTCGGCGTCACCTGGTACACGTGGCTGGAGCAGGCCCGCGACATCCAGGTCTCCGCGCAGGTCCTCGACGCGCTGGCCCGGACGCTGCGGCTCGACCGCAGCGAGCGGGCCCATCTGTTCGGCCTCGCGGGCGCCATCGACCCGACACCGGCGGCGAGCTGCACCACGCTGACGCCCGAACTGCTGGAGCTGATGGACCGGTTGGAGCCCGTCCCCGCCTGCGTACAGAACAGCAGGTACGACATCCTCGCCTACAACCGCACCTACGGGATGCTGCTCTGCGACCTCGACGAGATCCCGCCGGAGGACCGCAACTGGATGCTGCTCGCGTTCACGCACGAGGGCTGGCGCTCCGCGATCACGGACCTCGACGGGGTGCTGCGGACCATGGCGGCCAAATTCCGCTCCGGCATGGCCGAGCACCTCGGCGAGCCCGCCTGGAAGCTGGTCCTCAAGCGGCTCACCGAGGAGTCGGCCGAGTTCCGCGAGCTGTGGGGGCGGCACGAGGTGGTGCAGTCCCTGCCCAGCAAGGTGAAGCACTTCCACAACCCGTACGTGGGGCCGCTCTCCGTCGTCCACACCGACCTGTGGCTCGGCCGGGACTGCGGCGCCCGCATGGTCACGTACACGCCGGCGGACTCCGTGAGCGGCGAACGCCTCGCCGCGCTCAAGGAGGTGGCGGCCGCCCGGTCATGACCCCGCGGCCGCCCGGCTGATCGCCGCGTCGTCGGGCTCCTCCAGGCGCTCGGCGGTCCGCCGCGCCGTCTCCCGGGCCCACCGCCCGCTGGTCAGCGCGCCGAGCACCAGGACCGCGAGACCGCACCCGGCGAGGATCCACCAGCAGGTCCGGCTGGCGCCGACGAACGCCCGGGCGTACGAGGACCCGGCGACGCCCGAGGCGAGGACCGCGCCGATCACGGCGACGCCGAGGGTCTGCCCGATCTGCCGGCTCGTGGAGGCGACCGCGGCGGCCACCCCGGCCTGGGCGCGGGGCATGCCGGAGACGGCGGTGTTGGTGATGGGCGCGTTCACGAAGCCGAAGCCGATGCCGAACAGGACGTAGCCGATGAAGAGCGAGACGTCCGAGGTCTCCGCGTCGAACGCCGCGAACAACACGCCGCTCGCCGTCATCATCACGCCCGCGACCAGCAGTGGCAGCCGCGGCCCCCGGCTGCCGACGAGACGGCCCGACAGGGGTGCGCAGAGCAGCGTCATCGCCGCCATCGGCAGCATCCACAGGCCCGCGTGCAGCGCGTCCAGGCCGCGTACGTCCTGGAGGTAGAGCGTCGACAGGAACAGGAAGCCGCCGAGCGCCGCGAAACCGCAGATGGCGATGACGGTGGCCCCGCTGAACGGCGCCGAGCGGAAGAACCGCAGGTCGATGAGGGGTTCGGGGCGCCGGGGCTCGTACAGCAGGATGCCGATGAGCGCGGCGACGGCGAGCGCCGCGAAGCCGAGGGTCCGCGCCGAGGTCCAGCCCGCCGAGGGCGCCTCGATGATCGCGTACGTCAGCGAACCGAGCAGCACGATGATCAGGAACTGGCCGACCGGGTCGGGGCGGCGGGCCTTCGGGGCGCGGGACTCGGGGACGTAGCGGATGGTGAGCAGCAGCGCGGCGAGGCCGACCGGCAGATTGATCCAGAAGATCGAGCGCCAGCCGACCGAGTCCACGAGCAGCCCGCCCACCAGCGGGCCCGCGGCCATCGAGATGCCGACGACACCACCCCACACGCCGATGGCGCGGGCCCGCTCGCGCGGGTCGGTGAAGGTGTTCGTGATGATGGACATGGCGACGGGGTTGAGCATCGAGCCGCCGACGGCCTGCACCATCCGGAACGCCACGAGGGACTCCAGGTTCGGCGCGAGGGAGCAGGCCACCGAGGCGGCCGTGAAGACGACGAGGCCTGTCTGGAAGACCTTGCGCCGGCCGATCCGGTCGGCGGTCGAACCGGCCAGCATCAGCAGCGCGGCGAGGACCAGCGTGTAGGCGTCGATCGTCCACTGCATGCCCGAGAGCGTGGCGTCGAAGTCCTTGGCCATGGAGGGCAGGGCGACGTTCAGGACGGTGTTGTCGAGGCTGACGATCAGCAGGCTCATGCAGCAGATCGCCAGGACGAGCATGCGCCTGCGGTGGGAGAGGGGGGTGGATGCATCGGGCATGTGGTCGACGGTAGCCCGAGCCGGGAGGGAACGGACACGCGAGGTCAGCCGAGGCTCCGCGGCATGCGCAGGCTCAGGGCCACGAGGCCCAGCAGCCCGGCCGCCTGCACCGCGAGGACGACCACCAGTGCCGTGCGCATGCCCGCCCCCGGCACCAGCGAGAGGAAGAGCGAGCCGAGCGTGGCCACGCCCACCGCGAGGCACGACTGCTGCACGGTGGCGGCGAGGCCGCTGCCCGCCCCGGCCCGCGCGGCCGGCACGGCGGCCAGCACGATCCGGTAGTACAGCGGCAGCTGGAGGCCGCCGCCGACCCCGACCAGGGCGAGACCGGGCGCCAGGACCAGCGGGGTGATCCGGTCCCAGGGCACCCACAGCGCGGTCAGCGCCACCGTCGCGAGGCCCGCGATCTGCACGGCGGCGCTCAGCGCCAGTGTCCGGGCACCGAACCGGGCCGCGAGCCGCGGCGCGAGGACCGAGGCCGCGAACTGGGTCACGCCCATCGGGACCAGCGTCAGGCCCGCCTTCAATGCCCCGTAGTGCAGGCCCTGTTGGAGGGTGATCGCACTCACGAACATCCAGCTCGCGAAGCCGACGAAGACGGGCAGCCCGAGGATCAGCCCGCGCCGCACCGCCGGAGCGGCCACCAGCGACGGCGGCAGCAGCGGACTCCCGCCGCTCCGCTCGGCCCGCCGCTCGACGGCGACGAAGGCCCAGGTCAGCAGGGGAGCGGCGAGCAGGGTGAGCACCGACCACAGCGGCCAGCCCGCCGCCCGGCCCTCGGTCAGCGGCAGCAACAGCGTGGTCAGCGACGCCGCGAGCAGCACCGTCCCGG
>NZ_JAAGMG010000997.1 GCF_010548525.1 Streptomyces sp. SID14478 | reverse complement strand
CGGCGCGGCTCGCGGCACCCCGGGTCTCGCGCAGCGCCGTGTCCCAGGCGTCCACGACGGCCGGGGTGTGCGCGGCGAGCGCGCGGCCCGCGTCGGTGAGCGCCATCCCGGAGCGGGAACGGGTGAACAGGTCGACATCCAGCAGGGTCTCCAGCTGCCTGATCTGCTTGGTCAGGGCGGGCTGCGAGATGAAGAGGCGCTCCGCGGCGCGGGTCAGATGGCCCTCCTGCGCGACGGCGGTGAAGTAGCGCAGGAGCCGGGTGTCGATGTCCATGCCGTCAGGTTATGCAGGAGCCATGCCTCCCGGTTATGGACGGGGGTATTGGACCGGCAACGGGCCGCAGCGGGAAGCTCTGTGCATGACGAAGGACATCGTCGACCGCTTCTACTCCGCCTACGCGACCGGCAATACGCACACCCTGCGCACCGAGATCCTCGCCCCCGACGCCGTCTGGCACGTCACCGGCGACCACCCGCTGGCCGGCACCCGGCACGGCGCCGACGAGATCGCCGCGTACTTCGAGCGGCTCGGTGAGGCCGAGTTCCGCAATGACGTCCTCTTCCGCGAGTACACCGCTCCGTACGTGACCGAGGTGCACCGCTGCCGGTCCGTCGACGGGACGCTCGACACCCTCTGGGTGCTCTTCTTCCGGGTGGAGCCGGGCGCCGACGGCGCCGGGGAACGGATCACCGAGATCCGTAAGTACCCCGCGGACCAGGCCCAGGCGGACGCGTTCTTCTCCCGCCACTACCGCTGCCGCAAGGATTTCTCATGACCAACTCGCCCCGACATGGGCGAGTTTCGGGCTGCGTCGCTTCACGTTCCTGCTCACGGCGCTCTCGGTGGTGGCCGCCGCGGCCGTCTCGCCGGGCATGCCGATCGCGGCGCGGACCGGGCAGGGCGTCGCGGCGCCGGTGAGCGCTCCGTCTCGTACGCGAAGGAAGGCGCCGCCCCTCGGGTGAGGGGCGGCGCCTTCCTGTACGGGGTCAGGCCTGCGGCAACCCGTAGGCGTCCGCGATGAGTTCGTAGGAACGCAGCCGGACGTCGCCGCTGTGGGCGTTGGCCGTGAGCATCAACTCGTCGGCGCCGGTGCGCTTTTGCAGGTCGTTCAGGCCGGAGCGGACCTCGTCGACGGTGCCGTGGATGACGTTCGCGTTCCAGGAGTTGATGAAGTCCCGCTCCATCTCGTTGAACTGGTGCGCCTCCGCCTCCTCCGGGGTCGGGACGAGCCCGGGGCGGCCGGTGCGCAGGCGGACCATGTTGAGGGCCGCGGCCATCACCTGGCGGCGGGCCTCGGTGCCGTCGTCGTCGGTGGCGAGCGCGGAGACGCCGATCAGCGCGTACGGCTCGTCCAGGGTCGCGGACGGCTTGAAGGACTCCCGGTACAGGTCGAGGGCCGGGATGGTGTTCTGCGCCGAGAAGTGGTGCGCGAAGGCGAACGGCAGTCCGAGGACGCCGGCCAGCCGGGCGCTGAAGCCGGACGAGCCGAGCAGCCAGACCGGCGGCCGGTGCGGGTCCTGCACGCCGCCGGGCGACGTGGCCTGGACCGGGCCGGGGACCGCGTGGATGCGGGAGTAGGGGTGGCCGTCGGGGAAGTCGTCGTCGAGGAACCGGGTCAGCTCGGCGAGCTGCTGCGGGAAGTCGTCGGCGCCTTCGTTGAGCCGGTCGGTGCGGCGCAGGGCGGCCGCCGTGGCGCCGTCGGTGCCGGGGGCGCGGCCGAGACCGAGGTCGACGCGGCCGGGGGCCATCGCCTCCAGCGTGCCGAACTGCTCCGCGATGACGAGCGGGGCGTGGTTGGGCAGCATGACGCCGCCGGAGCCGAGGCGGACCCGGTCCGTGTGGGCGGCGAGGTGGGCCAGGATCACCGCGGGCGAGCTGGAGGCGACGCCGGGCATCGAGTGGTGCTCGGCGACCCAGTAGCGGTGGAAGCCGCGGCGCTCCGCGAGCCGGGCGATGTCGACGCTGGTGCGCAGGGCCTGGGTGGCGGTGCGGCCCGCTCCTACGGTGACCAGGTCCAGGACGGAGAGGGGGGTCGGTGCGGTGCCGTGGGCTGCGCCGCGGATCTCGTCGTGGGTGGCCGGCACGGGGGTCCTCCTGGGTACGTGGGTCTCGTTCGACCCCGTTTTAACGGAGGACGGCTCCGCTTTATTCCGCCCCGTGCCGGCCCCTGTCGCCGCGCTACGCCTGGACCGGCGGCTCCTTCGAGAAGAGGGCGCCCAGCGCGGGGACGTTCACCCTGCGGTCGACCAGCCGCAGCGCCTCCCACACCGTGACCTGGTTCGCGGTGAGGACCGGCTTGCCCAGTTCCTGTTCCAGGTCGCGGACGTACGCCGCCGTGTGCAGGGCCGTGTCGGGCAGGAGCACCGCCTCCGCGTCCGGGTGGTCGCCGGCCCGGGCCATCGCGAGGACCTCCTCCCAGGCCCAGGTGCCGACCTCCGCGGCCGTGATGATGCCGCTGCCGCGCACCGAGAGGACCTCGGCGCCGGCCGCCTTCAGGAACGTCGCGAAGTGGTCGGCGACGTCCGCCGGGTAGGTCGCGGCGACGGCCACCCGGCGCACCCCGAGTTCGCCCAGCGCGTGGGCGAAGGCGAACGAGGTGCTGGAGGCGGGCAGGCCCGCGGTCCGGGCCAGCGTCCTGACCTGGTCGTGCGCGCCCTCCCAGCCGAAGACGAAGCTGGCGGACGTGCACGCCCAAACCACCGCCTCCGCACCGGAGAGCCGCAGTTCCTCGACGCCCGCGGACAGCCGCTCGGCCGCGCCCATCTTGAGGAGCGCGTCGACGCGGTGCGCGTCCTCGCCGATGTCCGTGTGGACCACGGGCAGCCGGATGTCACTGTCGATCAGCATCTCGATGCGCGGATAGTCGTCCTCGGCGGAGTGTCCTGGGTAGAGAAATCCGAGCGCGGTCATGTCCTATGCCCACCCTTCCTGGCCCTCCGGCAGTTCCGGCAGGCCTTGTCCGGGCCGGAGCCCTTGGTCGTCCGGCAGGGGCCACTGCCGTCGCGCCGCCGGGTCGAGCAGCGCCTGGTAGGGGCCCACCGCTCGCGTACCCACTCGGCGCAGGGCTGCCCATACCGTGACCTGGTTGGCCGAGATCACCGGCATCCGCAGTTCCGCCTCCAACTGCGGGATGACGTCGTACGTGGGCAGGTTCGTGCAGCTGATGAACAGTGCGTCGGCCGCCCCGCCCACCGCCTCGCGGGCCATCGCCGCGACGTCCCGGTACGGGACCTTCCAGATGTGCCGGGTCAGGCCGAGGTAGGCGCGCCCGGTGACCGTGATGCCGGCCTCGGCCAGGTAGTCCTCCAGCGATTCGGTGACCGACTGGGTGTAGGGCGTGACCAGCGCGATGCGGCGGGCGCCCAGTTCGGCGAGCGCCTCCAGGAGCGCGCCGGACGTGGTGAGGGACGGCACCGGGGGTTCGGGGGGCGTCCCCCGAGAAGGCACAGTGCCGGCCCGGCGCATCGCCTCGCACATCGCGCGCTCGCCCGCGATGCCGCCGACGAAACTGCCCGACGTACAGGCGTACGCGAGGACTTGCGGCTCGGCGGCGCCGAGCGCCCGTACTGCCTCGCCGAGCGTCTCGTGCTCGCTGACCAGGCGCGCCAGGTCGAGGCTGACCTCGACCGGGACGAACGGGGTGCGGGTGAGGTGGAGGGAGATCTCGTCGGGGACCCAGCGCCACAGCTCGCGATCGAGGGCGAAGTCGAACGGTGCGACGACGCCGACGCCGCGCTGCGGCTGTGGTCCCCCCAGGAAAGAGACGTCCATAGAGCATGCCCCAAGTTCAGCTGACGTGATGATGCCGATGCGGTGCTTGAGCCGGCGGGGCCGCCGCCGGGACGTCGGGACAGCGAAGAGAAGTGGGGAACGTACGGAAAAAAGTACCCCTGTTGACGAAGGTAGGTTCAGGTGCCAGCGTGGTCAATCCGCGCATGTCAGATGGGATGCCGCGAGACGGTCCGCACGCCATGATCACGACGTTCCCGACGTGTCGCCAAGCCTGTCCCCACAAGGAAAGCGGACCTTCGTTGCCAAACGATTTCCCCGCCGTATCCGGTCAAGGTCGCCCCACCGTCCTCGTCCTGGACGCCGCCCCGCCCGCCCCGCAGCCCCGGCTCGGCAGCCTCACCGGCCGGGCCCGGGTCCTGCACGCCGCGGACACGGACGAACTGCGCGCCCAACTTCCTCAGGCGGACGTCCTGTTGGTCTGGGACTTCCTCTCCGACGCGGTGCGGGACGCGTGGCCGGGAGAGGGGCCGAGGCCGCGCTGGGTGCACACGGCGAGCGCGGGCGTGGACCGGCTGATGTTCCCGGAACTCGTCGGCTCCGATACGGAGTTGACCAACGCGCGAGGGATCTTCGACCAGCCCATCGCCGAGTACGTCGCCATGCTGGTGCTCGCGATGGGCAAGGACCTGCCGCGCACGCTCGCCCTGCAGGCGTCCGGCGAATGGCACCACCGCGAGTCGCAGCGCATCGCGGGGACGCGGGCCTGCGTCGTCGGATCCGGGCCCATCGGGCAGGCGATCGTAAAGCAGCTCAAGGCACTTGGCGTGATCACGGCCCTCGTCGGGCGGCGCGCACGGGCCGGGATCCACGGCACCGCCGAGCTCGACCGGCTGCTGGGCCGCGCCGACTGGGTGGTGTGCGCGGCGCCGCTGACCGAGGACACGCGCGGCATGTTCGACGCCCACAGGTTCGGCGTGATGCAGCCCTCGGCCCGCTTCATCAACGTGGGGCGCGGGCAGTTGGTCGTGGAGAGCGACCTGGCGGACGCCCTGCACAAGCGGTGGATCGCGGGCGCGGCGCTGGACGTCTTCGAGCACGAGCCGCTGCCGCGGGACAACCCGCTGTGGACGGCCCCCGGGCTGATCGTCTCGCCGCACATGAGCGGGGACACGGTCGGCTGGCGGGACGAACTGGGCCGCCAGTTCGTGGACTTGTACGACCGCTGGGAGGCCGGCCGGCCCCTGACGAATGTAGTCGACAAGAAACGTGGGTATGTCCCCGGGAACTGATCCAGAACGCTGATCCATGGCGTCGCGCCATGGCCTGGAGGACGGATGACGACCGAGCTCACCCAACTGACCGCGCAGGACCTTCTCGACGGCTACCGCAAGGGCGAGTTCAGCCCGGTCGACGCCACCCGGGCGGTGCTCGCCCGGATCGAGGAGAGCGAGTCCGCGCTGAACGCGTTCGTGCGGGTGGACGCGCCGGGCGCGCTCGCCGCGGCCGGGGCCAGTGCGCAGCGATGGCGGCGCGGGGAGCCACAAGGCCTGGTCGACGGGGTGCCGGTCGCGGTGAAGGACATCCTGCTGCAGCGCGGCATGCCCAATCTTCGCGGCTCCAAGACGGTGCGGGCCGGGGGCAGTTGGCCGGAGGACGCGCCGTCGGTGGCGCGCTTGCGCGAGCACGGTGCCGTCTTCGTCGGGCGGACCACCACCCCCGAGTTCGGCTGGAAGGGCGTCACCGACTCACCGCTGTCGGGGGTGACGCGCAACCCGTACGACACCTCGCGCACCGCCGGCGGTTCGAGCGGCGGGAGCGCGGCGGCGGTCGCGGT
>NZ_JAAGMG010000958.1 GCF_010548525.1 Streptomyces sp. SID14478 | reverse complement strand
CGCCTGGCCGCGCGGCCACGGCGACACCGCGGTACGTGCCTTCGCCGACGCGGCCACGCACGCGCTGCGCACCACCGCCGACGCCCGCCCCGACGCCCCCACCCGCCCCATGCACCTGCGACCGGCAGCGGAGTACTGGTTGTGACCCGCACTGAAACCCTGTCCGAAGCGCCCGACCGGATCCGCGCGGCCTTCGCCGACGCCGGAGTCAGCGGTCGGCTGCACGCCCTCGACATCGACGCGGGTACACACCTCGGCGTCGATGCAGACGACTTGGTCTGTACGGCGAGCGTGCACAAATTGTGCCTGCTGGTGGCGTTGCACGAGCGTGCGTCGAGCGGCGACCTCGTTCTCACCCAGCAGGTCGACTGCCCGCCGCACGGCCGCACCCCCGGACCCACCGGGGTCGCGGCCATGCTGGACGCCGCACGTCTGTCGCTGCGCGACCTCGCGTACCTGATGATGGCCGTCAGCGACAACGCCGCCGCCGATCTGCTCCTGGCGCACGTCGGACTCGACGCGGTCAACGCGACGACGTCCCGCCTCGGCCTCGACCGGACACAGGCAGTGCACACCTTCGGCGCCATGCTCGCCACGATCAAGGAGGACGCGGGGCCCGCCGGCGCCGACGCCCTGGCCGACCCGCTGGTCGTCTCCCGGCTGCGCGCCCTCGATCCGGCCCGCACCAACCACAGCACCCCACGGGACATGACCCGGCTGCTGCGTGCCGTCTGGCGCGACGAGGCCTGCCCGCCCGATCACGGCGCCGCGATCCGCAGGGTGATGGGCCTTCAGGTGTGGCCGCACCGCCTGGCGTCCGGGTTCCCGTTCGACGACGTGCACGTCGCCGGGAAGACCGGCTCGCTGCCGACGCTGCGCAACGAGGTGGGGGTCGTCGAATACCCCGACGGTGGCCGGTACGCCGTCGCCGTCTTCACCCGTACCGCGCAGACCGCGGGCACCCTCCCCGCCGCCGACGCCGTGATCGGCACGGCGGCCCGCCTCGCTGTGGACGCACTGCGCGCGGGATAGCGCCGCAGCCCGGCCCGGCCTGGCCCGGAGGCCACCGGGCCTCTCGATGACGCGAAGGAAGAGAAGAGCGGGCAAGAGGACGGGCCCGGGGCACGCGTCGGCTCCCTGCTCCTTGAGGACCATCGGTGCCCAGAATGGGCCTTAAGTCCCTAAAACAGTTGCCGATCGACTGGTGCCATGGACCGTCGGAGCGCACACGTTTCTCGTGAGTGCCTGACGTATCCATGCGAGCCATCACGGAGCCTGCCTTGTCCCACGCCCCCGCGGCGCCGTCCGCCGTCGCGCCGGATGCCCTGTCCCATCGGCGGATCCTGGAGATCATGTCCGGGCTGCTGCTCGGCATGTTCGTGGCGATCCTGTCGTCCACCGTGGTGTCCAACGCCCTGCCCACGATCCTGGCCGACCTCAAGGGTGGCGAGTCCGCCTACACGTGGATGGTGACGGCGCAGCTGATCGCCATGGCGGCATCCACCCCGCTGTGGGGCAAGATGTCCGACCTCTTCAGCAAGAAACTCCTGGTCCAACTGGCACTGCTCCTCTTCGTCGCCGCATCGGCCGCTGCGGGACTCGCACAGTCCACCGAGTGGCTGATCGTGTGCCGGGTGTTCCAGGGCATCGGCTCCGGCGGGCTCACGGCCCTGGCCCAGGTGATCCTCGCCTCGATCATCGCGCCCCGTGAACGCGGGCGCTACAACGGCTACTTGGGCGCGGTGTTCGCCCTCGGTACCATCTCCGGCCCGCTGATCGGCGGTGCGATCGTGGACACCAGCTGGCTGGGCTGGCGCTGGTGCTTCTACGTCGGCGTCCCGTTCGCGGTCCTCGCGCTCATCGTCCTGCAGTGGAAGCTGAAACTTCCGGAGGCCGCGGCCCGCCCCGCTCACCGGCCGCGGATCGACTGGGCCGGCGCGGCGCTGATCACCGCGGCGGTCTGCGTGCTGTTGATCTGGGTGTCCCTGTCGGGCAAGAACTGGGACTGGCTGTCCTGGCAGACGGCGGTCATGGTGCCGGCGGGAGTGCTGCTCGGAGTGGTCGCCGTCCTGGTCGAACGCCGCGCTCAGGACGCCGTCATCCCTCTGGAGCTGTTCGCGCACCGCACCGTCTCCCTCGCGGCGGCGGCCTCGCTGCTGGTCGGTGTGGCCATGTTCGGGGCCACGGTCTTCCTCAGCCAGTACTTCCAGCTTGCGCGGGGGCGTACCCCCACGGAGTCCGGGCTGATGACGATGCCGATGATCCTGGGCCTGTTCCTCGCCTCGACGATCTCGGGCCGGATCATCGCCAGTACCGGCCGCTGGAAGCACTTCCTCGTCGGCGGCGGAATCTTCCTCACCGGCGGGCTCGCCCTGATGGGCACCGTCCGCGCCGACACCGCGTACTGGCTTCTCGCGATCTTCATGTTCTTCCTCGGGACCGGCGTCGGCATGACGATGCAGAACCTGGTGCTCGCCGTGCAGAACACGGTGCCCGCCCGGGACCTCGGTGCGGGCTCGTCGTTGGTCGCCTTCGTCCGCACGGTCGGCGGTGCGATCGGCGTCTCGGCGCTCGGTGCGGTGATGAGCAGCCGCGTCGCGACCTACACGCAGCAGAACCTGGCGGACGCGGGGCTGCCCGCTGGGAGCGGACCCGCCGGCGGAGCCATCCCCGACCTGGCCGAACTCCCGCCCAAGGTACGCCCGTTGGTCAGTGATGCGTTCGGGCACGGCATCGGCAATGTGTTCCTGTTCGCCGCGGTGGCAGGGGTGCTCGCGCTGGTCGCGGTGTGCCTCATCAAGGAGACCGAGCTCAGGTCCCGGCCGGGCGGCGACGACGGGACCGACGCAGCCCCCGCCACGCCGGACCGGTCCGCGGGCACGACCGACCGTGGCGGCGACGAGCCACCTGTCGCCGCGGGTGCGG
>NZ_JAAGMG010000918.1 GCF_010548525.1 Streptomyces sp. SID14478 | reverse complement strand
GACGCCCGCGTAGCCGCGGGGCGCCGCGGCGCCGGCGGTCTCGTGGACGCGCTCCAGCGTCATGCAGGGCCGCCGGCCGGGGCATCCGTCGGCGAACCGCTGCTGGATGGCGGGCCAGGCGCTGGGCCTGTCCGGGCCGAGGCCCGCGTCGTTGAGGGGGCGGTTCTTGAGGGCGGCGCCGAGTTCGGGTACGACCGGGGGGCAGGGCTTGGCGCCGACGACCTCGATCCGGTCGCCCGCGTGCATCACCTCGCCCTGCCCCGGGCGGGTGAAGCCGAGGTAGGCGCAGGGGCCGAACTCCGGGTCGTCGACGTCCTCGTAGACACGGACGAGCTCGACGCAGAGCTTCTTCTGGGGGCACTGGTCGGCGAACGCCTGCTGGAGCTGCGGCCACGCGGCGTTCTCCTCGTCCGTGTAGTCGAGGGGGCGCCCCTTCTGCTGGAAGTCCGGGATGTGCATGGGCGATCCGGGCACGCCGCCGTTGCCGCCGTTCCCGCCGTTCCCGCCGTTCCCGCCGCCGCCGTTGTCCCCGCCGCCGCTGGGGAGGCCGGGCGCACCGTCATCGCCCCCGCCGTCCGTCGCCCCGCCTCCGGAGTCCGACGTGCCTGCGGAGCCGGACGAACCGTCGCCCCCGTTCGCGCCGCCGCCGGAGGCGCCGCTCCCCGAACCGCCGTTCTCGGTACCGCCGTTGACGGTCCCGCCGATGCCGTCCCCCTCGCCGCCGACCGTCCCTCCGTCGTCCCCGCCGCCCGGCGTCAGGGAGTCGGACAGACCCGTTGCCCCGCCGGACCCCTCGGAGGCGTCGGGCCCGCCCTTGGCGCATCCCGCCGCCGGCAGGGCCAGCACCAAGGCGACCCCGACCCCTGTGATCCATCCCTGTTTGACCATGTCGCACCCGCTGTGTCGGATTCGCCCCGATGGGCGTGAGCAGAGGGAGGATGGCACCGCGAACGGCCCGGCGGGAGGGGCCGACAGGGGTAGTCCGGACCGATCGGTCGGACCGGGCCCGGCTTCGTGCGGGAACCTGCTACGGCGAGGCCGTCGCCTGTGTGTACTGCCGGGCCGACAGGACCGTGTACGGAACGCGGCCCGGCACACCTCGGCTCTGACCGCCTCCGTGCGGGCGGTGCTGTCCGCGGTGAACCGGGCCGCGCCCGTCAACTGCAGATGGAAGTCGGGCCCCAGCCTCAGGCCTTGTTCAGGTTGGCCCAGAACTCGTCGAAGGAGAGGACCTTGTCGCCGTTGGCGTCCTGCCGGGCGATGAGGGCCTCGGCCACCGACTCGGTGACGTGGAAGTCGCCCATCTGTGCCATGGCGCTCTTGTACTCGGCCGCCGTGATGAAGCCGTCGCCGTCCGCGTCGAACCGCTCGAACGCCTTGCGTGCCGCCTCGATGTCCGCCACCGGGACCACCCCTCGTTTACGTACTGCTGTCTTGACGGGGGTCAGATTAGCTGGCCGGGTGCGCGCGCAGTGCGGCGAGTACCCAGGCGAACTCCTCGCGGTGCCGGCGCTGCACCGCAGCGCCCTTGAGGACGGTGAGCAATTCGCGGTAGCGGTTGACCTTGCTGTCCATCGTGGTCAGCAGCCGGTCCAGGACCGCGGACCGGTCGGCGTCGGGGCCGAGCAGCTCGCGCAGTACCGCGTCGGCCTGCGCGGACTCGGGGGCGACGCCGTCGCGCATTGCGT
Organism: Streptomyces sp. SID14478; assembly: GCF_010548525.1. Classification (GTDB taxonomy): domain Bacteria; phylum Actinomycetota; class Actinomycetes; order Streptomycetales; family Streptomycetaceae; genus Streptomyces. The sequence goes on along the minus strand of NZ_JAAGMG010000918.1, from coordinate 3,111 downwards.
CCCCGGCCAGGACGACGAGCCTCTGCAGGAACTGCATGGAGGCGCCGGCCGCCTCCTCGGGGGGCCGGTCCGCCGCGTTGTACTCGGAGGCCCGGCGCATCTTCGCCTTGAACTCCGGGTCCTGGAGCAGCTCGGCGAGTTCCACCCAGGCGTCGACCTGCTCGGGCGTCGGGTCGTCGGGCAGCCCGGCGCTCATGCCGCGCATCCGCTCCTGGATCACCGGATCGACGTTGTCCAGGCCGTGCAGCATCTCCTCGGCGAACTCGTCCATGATCCGCTTGCGTTCGGCGGCTGACTGGCGTGCCAGCTTGTTCATCAGGGCCATCTCCTCGGCGCTCGATTTCCTCTTCGCGACGGTCGACAGGACGGCCCGGTTCAGCCGGAGCACCTTGATCTGCGCGTCGAGCGCCGCGACGTGCGCGGCGGCGACGGCAGCGATGTCCGCCTCCCCGGCCAGCACCTTGCGTACGTCGTCCAGGCCGAACCCCAGCTCGCGCAGCGTGCGGATCAGCTCCAGACGGGCCACGGACGCGGCGTCGTACAGCCGGTAGCCGCCGTGGCTGCGGGTCAGCGGGTGCAGGACGCCCTCGTCGGACCAGTAGCGGATGGTGCGCACCGTGAGTCCGGTGCGCCGTGCCAGCTGTCCGATCGTGAGCAGGGGCGGGCCGTCGTCGATCATGTCTGGGAGTCTGGGCCTTCCAGTGGGTGGAGACTCAAGCGAGGAGCCGATGTGACTCTGCGGGACATTCTGGACGCGGCGGCCAAGGGCGTCTTTCCCGCGCCCGACGCAACCCTGACGGTCGTGCCGCAGATGAACGCACGGGACGCGGGCGTCCTCGCGTTCACCGCGCACACCGTGGTGTTCACCGACGAGCCCGGGGACTGGGTGCGCGAGACGCTGGCCGCGGTGGACTGCGACGCGCTGGCGGCGCCCATGAACGCCCGGTTCCTGGCCGCGTTCATGGACCGCACGGGCCGCGCCCACGACACGATCGACCTGCTGACGGCCGCCCCCGCGCTGGCCGGCCCGCCGCCGCTGGAACTGCGCGAGATCCGGGACCGGGAGCACCCTCGGGTGACGCGGGCGCTCACCCACCGGGACGACGTACGGGTGTGGGAGGCGGACGGCGGGGTGCTGGTCCTCGGGCGCGGGGTCGGCGGGCGCTGGGAGGTCGCGATCGAGGTGGACGAGGACGTACGCCACCGGGGGCTCGGGCGGCAACTGGCGCTCGCCGCCCGGCACCTGGTTCCCGCGGAGCACGTGTGGGCGCAGCAGTCGCCCGGGAACGCGCGCAGCGTGCGGGTGTTCCAGGCGGCGGGCTACCGCCCGGTGGGGTCGGAGGCGCTGATGCTCGCCCTGTGAGGGCCGTCTAGCGGAAGATGCCGGTGTGGCCGAGCGAGTAGCGGCCCGGCTGCGGGTAGACCGCGAGGCCGTGCGGGCCGTTGCCGACGGGGATGCGGGCGATCTGGACGCCGGTGCGGGTGTCGATGGCGTACACCTCGGAGTCGTAACGGCCGGACAGCCACAGGGTGTTGCCGTCCGCCGAGACGCCGCCCATGTCGGGGCTGCCGCCCTGGGGCAGCTTCCACTTCTTCGTCAGCTTGTTCCGCGTGAAGTCGAAGACCGAGATGGTGCCCTCGCCGCGGTTGGAGACGTACATCTCCTTGGAGTCGCGGCTGACGTAGAGGCCGTGCGTGCCCTTGCCGGTGGGCAGCAGCTGGGGCTTGGAGAAGGTGTCGCCGTCCAGTACCCACATGCCGTCGGCCATCATGTCGGCGACGTAGAACTTCTTGCCGTCGGGGGACATCTTCACGTCCTGCGGCATGGCCCCCTTGAAGGGGAGCTTCTGCTGCTGCACGACCTTCATCCTCGCCGTGTCGACCTTCAGCAGTTCGCCGCTGAACTCGCAACTGACCAGGAAGTAGCGGCCGTCGAGGGAGAAGTCGGCGTGGTTGACGCCGTAGCAGGAGACCGGCTCGGTGTGCTGGATCTTCATGGTGTGCGGGTCGCGGAAGACCAGCTCGCGGTCGAGCGAGGCCATCACGACGGCGTGCTTGCCGTCGGGGGTGAAGTAGAGGTTGTACGGGTCGTGCACGTCGACCCGCTTGCCCGCCTTGCCGGTCTTGGGGTCGATGGGCGTGAGGGTGTTCCCCTTGTCGTCGTTGACCCACAGCGTCTTCATGTCCCAGGAGGGGACGACGTGCTGGGGCTGGCGGCCGACCGGGATCGTCTTGATGACCTCGAACGTCTTGGGGTCGATGACGGAGACGGTGTCGGACTCGGTGTTGGGGACGTACACGCGGGACGGGAAGTCCTTGACCACCGGGGAGAGCTTGTTGGGCCGGTCGGCCGCGTACACGTCCTTGGGGTCGAGGACGGGCGGCATCCCGGGCAGTCCGTGGACCGGCTTCTGCTTCGGTACGGCGGGTTTGACCGGCTTGGCGATCTCGGCCCGCTCGGCGCCGCAGCCCGCGAGCGCGGCGAGGACGGTGGTGACGGCAGCGGCGACGAGGACGCCGGTGCGGCGGGAGGTGATGTTCACGTGAGCAGCTCCGTGCAGGTCACCGCGGACAGGCCGCGACGGTCGAGGTGGTCAAGGAGGGGTGGCAGGGCGGCGATCGTGTCCTGGTATCCGAAGTGCAGGCTGACGACCGAGCCGGGCCGCACGGCCGAGGTCACGTTGGTGACGACCGTGTCCGCGCCGGGCGAGGTGAAGTCCAGCGAGTCGACGTCGTACGACAGGACGTGCGGGTAGCCGGCGCGCTGGGCGAGGCGGGCCACGAGCGGCGTCGCCGTCTGGGTGCGCGAGGGCCGGAACCAGGTGCCGATGGATCCGGTGAGGCGGCGCAGTCGCTGTGCGCAGCCGGTGATCTCGGCGTACGCGTCGGCCTCGGACATGGTGTTGACGTCGCGGTGGTGGAGGGTGTGGTTGCCGAGGTCGTGGCCGCCGTCGAGGATGCGCCGGGCGATGGCCGGGTGCTCGTCGAGCCAGGTGCCGACGGCGAGCACGGTGACACGGGCGCGGGCCCGCTCGGCCTCCTTGAGGACCGCGTCGGCGATCGCCGGGTCGCCCTGCCCGTGGAAGGTGAGCGCGACCCGGCCGCCGGTGC
>NZ_JAAGMG010000882.1 GCF_010548525.1 Streptomyces sp. SID14478 | reverse complement strand
CCGACGGCCTGTCGAACGCGCTGCTGCTCGCCGCCGGGGGCGCCGCCTTCGCCGCGCTCGGCGGGGGATCGGTGGGGGCGGCCGGGCACGGGGTGGCGCAGGGCGCGAGCGCCGGCTCGCATCCCGGGGCCTTCGTGGCCGTGTTCCTGCCGATGGCGTGTGTCGCGCTCGTCGGGGCGTGGGTGGCGACCCGGTTGCGCGCGCGGGTCTGACGTCGTGATGCGGGGCGTCCGTCCATGTTCCGGTGGCGCCGGGCGTCCGCCCGTGGCTCGGTGTTCGGAGACGTCCGTCCATGTCCCGGTGGTCCGAGACTTCCGCCCGTGTCGTGGCCCGGCGTCGGGACCCGGGCCATCCGCCCATGCCTCGGTGGGCCGGGGCGTCCGCTCATGCCCAGTGACCTGGGGGCGTCCGCCCATGTCCGGCGACGCGTGGAGTCTGTCCACGCCCCGATGACCCGTGGCGACTGTCCACGCCCCGGCGACCCGTGGCGCCTGTCCACGCCCCGGTGACGCGTGGCGCCTGCCCATGTCCGGTGGCCCGTGGCGTTCGCCCATGCCCGGTGACCCATGGCGTCCGTCCACATCCGGTAAACCCGCGCGCCGTCCGCCCGCGTCCCCGTGACCCGCGCGGTCCGCCCGTGCCGCCGTGACCCGCGCCGTCCGCCCGCGTCCCGATGAGCTGGAGGAGCGTCTGCCCACGTCACGGCCCTGACAGCGTGACCCAGGGCGACCGCCCGTGAACACCGGGGCGTACTCAGGCGAGTTGATCTGTGACGCGTGTCCCAACCGCGGCCCGCCCGGCCTCGTCCGTCGGGCCCGTCAACCGGCGCACCGGTAGGGTGGCCCGGTTGTCATACGTAGCTGTGCCGTCGATCTCAAGTAACCGGAGACCGTGACTACCACCGCCGCCTCCTCCGCGTCCTCGTCCCACCACCTCTCTCCCGCCTTCCCCGGCCGCGCCCCCTGGGGCACCGCCAACAAGCTGCGCGCCTGGCAGGAGGGGGCGATGGAGCGGTACCTCCAGGAGCAGCCGCGCGACTTCCTCGCGGTCGCCACCCCGGGCGCCGGGAAGACGACCTTCGCGCTGACCCTCGCGTCCTGGCTGCTGCACCATCACGTCGTGCAGCAGGTGACCGTGGTCGCGCCGACCGAGCACCTGAAGAAGCAGTGGGCCGAGGCGGCCGCGCGCATAGGGATCAAGCTGGATCCGGAGTACAGCGCGGGCCCGCTCAGCAAGGAGTACCAGGGCGTCGCGGTGACGTACGCGGGTGTCGGCGTACGGCCCATGCTGCACCGCAACCGCAGCGAGCAGCGCAAGACCCTCGTGATCCTCGACGAGATCCACCACGCCGGCGACTCGAAGTCCTGGGGCGAGGCGTGCCTGGAGGCCTTCGAACCGGCCACCCGGCGGCTCGCCCTCACCGGTACGCCGTTCCGCTCCGACACCAACCCGATCCCCTTCGTCCAGTACGAAGAGGGGAACGACGGGATCCGGCGGTCCTCCGCCGACTACACGTACGGCTACGGGAGCGCGCTGGGCGACGGCGTCGTCCGCCCCGTCATCTTCCTGAGCTACAGCGGCAACATGCGCTGGCGGACCAAGGCCGGTGACGAGATCGCCGCACGGCTCGGCGAGCCGATGACCAAGGACGCGATCAGTCAGGCCTGGCGCACCGCGCTCGACCCGCGCGGCGAGTGGATGCCGAGCGTGCTGCGCGCCGCCGACGCCCGTCTGACCGAGGTCAGGAAGGGCATCCCGGACGCGGGCGCCCTCGTCATCGCCTCCGACCAGGACTCCGCGCGCGCGTACGCGAAGCTGATCCGGGAGATCACCGGGTCCAAGGCGACCGTCGTGCTCTCCGACGACACCGGCGCCTCCAAGCGGATCGACGACTTCGCGGCGAGCGAGGACCGCTGGATGGTCGCCGTGCGCATGGTGTCGGAAGGCGTCGACGTGCCGCGCCTTGCCGTCGGGGTGTACGCCACCACCATCTCTACGCCGCTCTTCTTCGCGCAGGCCGTCGGGCGTTTCGTGCGGTCCCGGCGGCGCGGCGAGACCGCCTCCGTCTTCCTGCCCACCGTTCCCGACCTGCTCGGCTTCGCCAACGAGATGGAGGTCGAACGCGACCACGTACTCGACAAGCCGAAGAAGGAAGGGGAGGAGGACCCCTACGCCGAGTCCGAGAAGGAGATGGACGAGGCGAACAAGGAGCAGGACGAGGACACCGGCGAGCAGGAGCAGTTCTCCTTCGAGGCGCTGGAGTCCGAGGCCGTCTTCGACCGGGTGCTGTACGACGGCGCCGAGTTCGGGATGCAGGCCCACCCGGGCAGCGAGGAGGAGCAGGACTACCTCGGCATCCCCGGGCTGCTCGAACCCGACCAGGTGCAGATGCTGCTGCAGAAGCGACAGGCCCGGCAGATCGCGCACAGCAGGAAGAAGCCCGACAGTGAGGCCGACCTTCTGGAGATGCCCGCCGAGCGACGGCCCGTCGTCTCCCACAAGGAAATGATGGAGCTGCGCAAGCAGCTCAACACCCTCGTCGGCGCGTACGTCCATCAGAGCGGCAAGCCGCACGGCGTCCTCCACACCGAGCTGCGGCGGGTGTGCGGCGGACCGCCGAGCGCCGAGGCCACCGCCGGGCAGTTGCGCCAGCGCATCGCCAAGGTCCAGGAGTGGGCGACCCGGATGACGTGAGTCCGGGCCCGGTCGGGCCGGACGGTGCGCGTTCGGAGGCCGGGTTCGGAAGGCGGGGGCGGGTCGGTCCGGACGGCGGCGGGTGCGGAAGTCGGGGCTTGAAGTCCGGTTCAAGTGTGGGCAATCGCCCATAACTCCGGCCCCGCGTTGACCGGATTCTGGACGGAGTCTTCCGCTCAGCGGGACGACCTCGCTACATTCCCGGCAACGCACACGCCCCGTGGCAGCGCCGCCGCGGAGCGCAGCCGGTACGTCCAAAACAGTCGTCGTCATGCAGACAGTCGTCATGCAGACAGTTATGCAGCCCAGCGCCTGATCACCGACCGGCGGCTCTGACGCGCGTCGCCCCACGGGACAGGCGGCGCAACCGCCGCGTAGGAGACCGCCGACCCTCACCACTAAGGAGTGGGCGTCGTGACCGCGGAGACCTCCCAGACGCTCGACCGGGGACTGCGCGTCCTCAAACTGCTCGCCGACACCGACCACGGCCTGACCGTGACCGAGCTGTCCAACAAACTCGGCGTCAACCGCACGGTCGTGTATCGCTTGCTGGCCACGCTCGAACAGCACGCCCTCGTCCGCCGCGACCTGGGCGGCCGCGCCCGGGTCGGCCTCGGTGTGCTGCGCCTGGGCCGCCAGGTCCATCCGCTGGTGCGCGAGGCCGCGCTGCCGGCGCTGCGCTCGCTCGCCGAGGACATCGGGGCGACGGCGCACCTGACGCTGGTGGACGGCAGCGAGGCGCTGGCCGTCGCCGTCGTCGAGCCGACCTGGACGGACTATCACGTGGCCTACCGCGCCGGGTTCCGGCATCCGCTCGACAAGGGGGCCGCGGGCCGCGCGATCCTCGCCTCCCGGCAGGGCGTGCTGCCCGACCCGGGCTACACCCTCACCCACGGCGAACTGGAGGCCGGCGCGAGTGGCGCGGCCGCGCCGCTGCTCGGGGTCACCGGGATAGAGGGCAGCGTCGGGGTCGTGATGCTGGCCGACGCGGTGCCCGAGCGGGTGGGGCCGCGGGTGATGGATGCGGCTCGAGAGGTCGCCGACGCGTTGCGCTAGCCGCGCGGATCGGGGGGTCTTCTCGTGTGCCTGGTTGAGGGGTGTGGGTGGGTGCGGGGTGGTGGGGGTTCTCGCGCAGTTCCTCGCGCCCCTCGGCTTGGCCTGGCGGCCTAAGGCCGGGATCCTTCTCGTCTGCCTGGTTGAGGGATGTGGGTGGGCGCGGGGCCGTGGGGCTTCTTGCGCAGTTCCTCGCGCCCCTGGGTGTGTGTCTGGTTGAGGGGTGTGGGTGGGTGCGGGGCCGTGGGGCTTCTTGCGCAGTTCCTCGCGCCCCTGGGCGTCTGCCTGGTTGAGCGTCGTGGGTGGGTGCGGGGGCGTGGGGGTTCTCGCGCAGTTCCTCGCGCCCCTGGGCGTGTGCCTGGTTGAGGGCGTGGGTGGGTGTGGGGGTGGTCGCGCAGTTCCTCGCGTTTCTCGGCTTGGCCTGGCGGCCAAAAAGGGGAGGGGCATTCTGGCGGATGTGATCAAATCCGGGGCTGTCTCGCTCAGCATCATCGGGGCGTGGACCTACAGAGACTGACCCGGCGCCAGGACGTGGCCGCTGCCGCCGCCTCCGGCAATGCGCTGCGGCGCACCATGGGCATGTGGCAGCTGGCCCTGCTGTCCGTCGGTGCCACCCTCGGCACCGGCATCTTCGTCGTCCTCGGCGAGGCGGTGCCCGAGGCCGGGCCCGCGATCGTCGTCTCGTTCGTGCTCGCCGGGGTGACGGCCCTGTTCTCGGCGCTGTCGTACGCCGAGCTCGCGGGCATGATTCCCGGTGCCGGCTCCTCGTACAGCTACGCGTACGCGACGCTCGGCGAACTCGTCGCCTGGGTGTGCGGCTGGTGTCTGATCCTGGAGTACGGGGTGTCGGTCGCCGCCGTCGCGGTCGGCTGGGGCCAGTACGTGAACGAGCTGCTCGACCTGACGATCGGCGTGACCCTGCCGGACGCGTTCAGTGCGCCGCCGGGTGCGGGAGGCGTGCTGAACATCCCCGCCGCGGCCATCGTCGTCCTCGCCATGGTGGTGCTGCTGCGGGGCGCCAAGGAGAGCGCCGTCGCCAACGTGGTCATGGTCGGCGTGAAGGTCGCCGCCCTGCTGATGTTCTGCGCGGTCGCCTTCACCGCGTTCCGCGCGGGCAACTTCCGGCCGCTGTTCCCGCTCGGCGCCGCCGGGATGAGCGCGGGCGCCGCCTCGCTCTTCTTCTCGTACATCGGTTTCGACGCCGCTTCGACGGCCGGGGAGGAGGCGAAGAACCCGCAGCGCGACCTGCCGCGGGCGATCATCCTGTCCCTCGTCCTGGTCACGGCGCTGTACGTGCTCGTCGCGGTCGCCGCGCTCGGTGCCATGCCGTGGCGGGACTTCGCGGGTACGGAGGCCACGCTGAGCCAGGTCCTCGTGCGGGCCGTCGGCGGCGGCAGCCTCTGGCCGATCCTGCTGTCGGTCGGCGCGGTCGTGGCGACGACGAGTGTCGTCCTCACCGTCCAGTACGGGCAGATCCGCATCCTGTTCGCGATGTCCCGCGACGGGCTCGTGCCGCCCGTCTTCTCGCGGGTGCACGCCAGGAGCGGGGTGCCGCGCGTGAACACGGTCATCGTGTCGTCGTTCATCGCCGTGCTCGCCGCCCTCGTGCCGCTGGGCAGCCTCGCCGACGCCACCAGCATCGGCACGCTGTTCGCGTTCGCCCTCGTCAACATCGCCGTGATCCTGCTGCGCCGCCGCAGCCCGGGCGCGCCCCGCAGCTTCCGGGTGCCGTGGTCGCCGGTGGTGCCGCTGCTCGGCGTGGCCTGCTGCGTGTACATGCTGTTCAGCCTCGGTACGGACACGTGGATCGCGTTCGGCGCGTGGATGGCGGTCGGGCTCGTCCTCTACTGGCTCTACGGAACCAAGCACTCGAAGCTCAATCTCGTGAAGGGCCGGCAGCCCTCGTGACCGATCAACCCTCGTGACCGATCAGCCCTCGTGACCGATCAGCCTTCGTCGCCGACCTGACCGATCAGTCCTCGTGACCGATCAGCCTTCGTCACCGACCTGACCGACCTGACCGACCGGACCTCGTTACCGACCAGCCCGTGAAGGACCCGCCCCCGTGACCGACCCCGCCTCCCTCGACCTGTCCGCCGACGTCGTCGAACTGGCCCGCGCGCTCGTCGACATGCCCTCCGAGAGCGGCGCCGAGGGTCCGCTCGCCGACGCCGTCGAGGCGGCCCTGCGCGCGCTGGGGCACCTCGACGTCGACCGTATCGGCAACTCCGTCGTCGCCCGCACCGCGCTCGGCCGCCCCGAGCGCGTGATCGTCGCGGGGCACCTCGACACGGTGCCCGCCGCGGGCAACCTCCCGGCGCGCCTCGACGGCGGACTCCTGTACGGGCTCGGCGCCTGCGACATGAAGGGCGGTGTCGCCGTCGCCCTGCGGCTCGCCGCCCAACTGACCTCGCCCGTACGCGACATCACGTACGTCTTCTACGAGTGCGAGGAGGTCGAGGGCGACCGCAACGGCCTGCACCGCGTCGCCACCGAGCGGCCCGAGCTGCTCGCCGCCGACCTCGCGATCCTCATGGAGCCGTCCGACGCGGGTGTCGAGGCGGGCTGCCAGGGCGTGCTCTGCGCCGACGTCACCGTGCGCGGCGCCCGCGCGCACACCGCCCGCGCCTGGCGGGGCGTGAACGCCGTGCACCGCGCCGCGCCCGTGCTGCGCCTGCTGGACGAACACGTCCCGGAGCGGGTGGTCATCGACGGCCTCGAATACCGGGAGGGGCTCAGCGCGGTCGCCGTACGCGCGGGGGTCGCCGGGAACGTCGTGCCCGACACCTGCGTCATCTCCCTCAACGCCCGCTTCGCGCCCAGCCGTTCGCCGCAGCAGGCCGTGGAGAACGTGCGGGGTCTCTTTCCCGCGGAGTACGAGTTCGAGGTGACGGAGGTCGTGCCCGGCGCCCTGCCGGGCCTCGACCGGCCCGCGGTCGCGTCCCTGGTCGGTGTCCTCGGCGGCCCCGGCGCCGAGCCGCGCCCGAAGCTGGGCTGGACGGACGTGGCCCGGTTCACGGAGCTCGGGGTGCCCGCGCTGAACTTCGGGCCCGGGGATCCCGTGCTGGCGCATACGGCGGGGGAATTCGTGCCGGTGGCTCAACTGGTGGAGTGTGAAAGGAAGTTGGAGTCCTGGCTGCGCTGAGCGTCCGCTCTGCGGGGGGGGCCTGTTTCGATCGCGGCTGCCGGCCGCTGGGGCTTCTCGCGCAGTTCCCCGCGCCCCTGGAGGCATGCGGCTTCGCCGCGCCTCCATCGGGAGATGCGCCCCCACCGGGCCGCGGCCGCGATCGAAACAGGAACCCCGCGGACGCTCAGGCGCCCCCCGCCCCGGCCAGCCTCGCCTCCAGCCACAGGACCAGCCGCTCGTCCGGGTCGTCGAGGTCCAGCCCCACCTGTTCCCGCGCCTGCCGCAGGCGGTACCGGCACGTGTTCGGATGGACGGCGAGGGCCTTCGCCGCGCCCGCCATGTCGCATCCGGCGTCCAGCCAGGCCAGCACCGTGCGCGCGTACTCCGTACCGTGCCCGGCGTCGTGCGCGAGGACCCGCGCCCACGTGCCCTCCGACGTCAACTCCCGCCGGTCGCCGACCAGGTCGGCCAGGCGCAGCAGCGTCACCCGGGGGCGTACGTCGTCCACGACCGCGACCGGGCGGGCCTCGTCCAGGCAGCGGAGCACCAGATCCGCGTCGTCGCGCGAGTCCGCCGCCCGCGCGAGCCCCGGCACCAGCGCCC
>NZ_JAAGMG010000843.1 GCF_010548525.1 Streptomyces sp. SID14478 | reverse complement strand
CGCGACGGGCGCTGGTGGCCCTACCGCAAGGAGCGGGGCCGCTGGGCTCCGGCCGGACCCGCCGCGTCCGACCCGGCGACCGCGCTGGCGACGGCTCTGGGCGCCGCCGAGGACTAGGGCCTGTGTGGGGGTCCCCCCGGCCGAAGGCTGGGGGGAGGATCAGGTCGCGGTCCAGGTGGCCCACGCCGTTGTGTGCCGGTGAGCGGGCTCACCCGACCACAACCTCCCCGGAGAGAACGCCCAGGCCCGAGGGGGCCGGAAGAAACGACCGGCATGGAGTAGTCCGACGGGACGAACGGCGCGCGAAGGGTGATCGTGGGTGAACCTCCCTTCATCAAGGGAGGCACTCTTCCGCCGGGGGGCGACCAGAAGGCGCAGGCTCATGGCGACTTTGTGCAGACCCGCCGTCTCCGTACCGGAGCATGTGATCACCATGGAGGAGACACTCGCTCTGGCACGCTCCCACCATGCCGATCACCCCCAACTCCCGCTGGCACTGCGCCTGATCGAGAACACCGGCGTGCGCACGCGGCACATCGTGCAGCCCATCGAGGAGACGCTCAAGCACCCGGGGTTCGCGGAGCGCAACGCGCTCTACGAGGCGGAGGCCAAGGCCCGGGTGCCGGCCGTGGTGCGGCGCGCCCTGGACGACGCGGAACTGCGCGCCGCGGACATCGACGTGATCATCTACGTGTCGTGCACCGGCTTCATGATGCCGTCGCTCACGGCGTGGCTGATCAACGAGATGGACTTCTCCAGTGACACCCGCCAGATACCGATAGCGCAGCTCGGCTGCGCCGCGGGCGGGGCGGCGGTGAACCGGGCGCACGACTTCTGTACCGCCTATCCCGAGGCGAACGCGCTGATCGTGGCCTGCGAGTTCTGCTCGCTGTGCTACCAGCCGACCGACCTGGGCGTCGGCTCGCTCCTGTCGAACGGCCTCTTCGGCGACGGCGTCGCCGCCGCGGTGGTGCGCGGCCGGGGCGGCACCGGCATCACCCTGGAGCGCAACGGCTCGTACCTCATCCCGAAGACCGAGGACTGGATCGCGTACGACATCCGGGCCACGGGGTTCCACTTCATGCTCGACAAGCGGGTGCCGACCACCATGGAGCCCCTCGCGCCGGCTCTCCAGCAGCTGGCCGGGCTGCACGGCTGGAACGCTTCGGAGCTGGACTTCTACATAATCCACGCGGGCGGCCCCCGCATCCTGGACGACCTCAGCAAGTTCCTGCAGGTCCCCCCGGAAGCCTTCCGGTTCAGCAGGGCCACGCTCACGGAGTACGGCAACATCGCGAGCGCCGTCGTGCTCGACGCGCTGCGCCGGCTGTTCGACGAGGGCGGGCCGCACGACACGGCGCGCGGGCTGCTCGCCGGTTTCGGCCCCGGCATCACCGCGGAGATGTCCCTGGGGCGCTGGAGTCGCCATGACCGCCCCTCAGCGCTCGCGGAGGCCGTCGTATGACCGAGGACACCACCACACGGCCGCCGGTCCGCCAGTGGCCCGCCCTGGACCTCCACGGCGTCGACTTCGACCCGGTCCTGTCCCGCCTGATGGCCGAGGGACCGGTGACCCGCATCCAGTTGCCCAACGGCGAGGGCTGGGCCTGGCTGGTGACACGCCACGAGGACGTCCGCACGGTGACCAACGACTCGCGGTTCAGCCGCGAGGCGGTCGTCGGCCGTCAAGTCACCCGCCTGGCGCCGCACTTCATCCCTCAGGCGGGGGCGGTCGGCTTCGCCGATCCGCCCGACCACACGCGTCTGCGCCGTTCCGTCGCGGCGGCGTTCACCGCGCGCGGTGTCGAGCGGCTGCGCGCGAACGCGCAGGACATGCTCGACGAGTTGGTGACGGGCATGCTCCGCGACGGCCCGCCCGCCGACCTCACGGAGCGGCTCCTCGCGCCGTTCCCCATCGCCGTGATCTGCGAGTTGATGGGCGTGCCGGCGGCCGACCGGCACCTGATGCACACCTGGACGCAGCTCATCCTGTCGTCGGCGCACGGCGTCGAGGCCAGTGAGCGCGCCAAGAACGAGATGTCGGCGTACTTCGCGCGTCTGATCCGCTCGCGCGACGACGGCACGGGCGACGACGTGACCTCCTTGTTGGGCACGGCCGTGGGCGCGGGGGAACTGACGCAGGACGAGGCGGTCGGTCTGGCGGTGCTCGTCCAGATCGGCGGCGAGGCCGTCACCAACAACTGCGGCAACATGGCGTACATCCTGCTCACCCGCCCCGACCTCGCCGAGCGGCTGCGCGCCGAGCCCGCCCTGCGCCCGCAGGCCATCGACGAACTGCTGCGCTACATCCCCCACCGCAGCGCCGTCGGCCTCTCCCGCATCGCCATGGAGGACGTCGACGTCGCGGGTGTGCGGATCAGCGAGGGCGACGCCGTCTACGTGTCGTACCTCGCGGCCAACCGCGACCCCGACGTCTTCCCCGACCCCGATCGCATCGACTTCGACCGCACCGCGAACCCGCACGTCTCCTTCGGTTTCGGCCCGCACTACTGTGTCGGCGGCATGCTGGCGCGACTCGAGTCCGAATTGCTGGTGGGGGCGCTGCTGGACCGCTTCCAGGACCTGCGCCTCGCCGTTCCCGCCGAGGAGGTGCCCTTCCGCAAGGGGGCGTTGATCCGTGGCCCCGAGGCGATGCCGGTGACCTGGTCGGCGGCCGGATGACCGCGCTCACGCCGCCTGAAGGGCTGCTGGTACCGCCCGGCCACGGCCGCACCGTGCAGACAGCGGCACAACAGGTCACCTTCAAAGTCACGGGCGACCACTCGCGGATCGCGTCGAGCTTCGAGGTCGTGGTACCTCCGGGCTTCGACGTCGGGGCACATGTCCACACAAGAAGCGAGGAGTTGTTCTACGTCCTTGAGGGCGAACTGGACGTCCTCGCCTTCGAGCCGCGCGTGCGCACCGCGGACAACTGGCAGCGCTGGCAGTCCCCTTCGGGGACCAAGGTCGTCCGGGCCACACCCGGAACCGTGATCGTAGTGCCGCCCGGTTGTCCGCACGCGTTCGCCAACCCCACCGACACCCCGGCGAAGATGTTCTTCCAGGCTTCTCCCCCGCCCGATCACGAGCGCTACTTCGAGGCGTTGCTGGAGATCCTCTCCGCGGACGGGCCGCCCGACCACGCGGCGATCGCGGAGCTGCGCACCCGCTACGACATCGAGCAGCTCACCCCCCTGCGTCACGGCCCGTAGCCCGCCACCCTTGCGCACACGGACGAACCCGCGTCCCACGATGAGGAGTTGATGCAGGGTGCTGCTCGAAGGGAAAGTAGCGCTGGTCTACGGGGCCGGAGGAGCCATCGGCGGCGCCGCCGCGCGGGGGTTCGCGAAGGAAGGCGCGCGGGTGTTCCTCGCCGGTCGCTCCCCGGAGCCCGTCGAGCGGACCGCTGCGGCGATCCGGGAGGCCGGCGGGACCGCCGAGGCCTTCCAGGTCGACGCGCTCGACGAGCGGGCCGTACGCGGCTTCGTGGACGCGGTCGCCGACAGGACGGGGCGGATCGACATCTCGTTCAACCTCATCGGCGTCGGCGACGTCCAGAAACCGCTGACCGAGATCACGGTCGAGGAGTTCCTCGCCCCGATCCAGAACACCATGCGCACGCAGTTCCTGACCACGCAGGCCGCGGCCCGCCACATGGCGGCCCGCGGCTCGGGCGTCGTCCTCGCCTTCGGCGGCTCCGGCCCCCAGACACCACCCGGCCTGGGCGGTTTCAAGGTGTCCCTGGACGCGTTGGAAGGCCTGCGCCGGCAGTGGGCGCGCGAGCTGGGCGCCTGCGGCATCCGCGTGGTGACGCTCAAGACGGGCGGCATCCCGGAGAGCCTCCCGGCGGACTTCGCAGGCCGGGAGGAACTCACCGAGATGCTCACCGAACCGACGCTGCTGGGACGCGCGGCGACACTCTCCGACGTGGGCGAGGTCGCCGCGTTCGTGGCCAGCGACCGGGCGCGCACGATGACGTCCGCGACCGTGAACGTCTCCTGCGGCGCCCTGGTCGACTACTGAGGCCGAGGCCCGGTCCGCCGGTCCGGGCCCTACCGGATCGACATCCCGGACAGGGTGCGGGCGATCACCAGGCGCTGGATCTCGCTCGTGCCCTCGAAGATGGTGTAGATCGCCGCGTCACGGTGCATGCGCTCCACGGGGTACTCGCGCGTGAAGCCGTTGCCACCGAGGATCTGGATCGCCTGGGCGGTGACCTTCTTGGCGGTCTCGCTCGCGAACAGCTTCGACATGGAGCCCTCGGCGTTCTCGAACTTCTTGCCGGTGGTCCCCATCCAGGAGGCACGCCACACCAGGAGACGCGAGGCGTCGATCTGAGTGCGCATGTCGGCCAGTTGGAAGGCGACACCCTGGTTGTCGATGATCGGGCGGCCGAACTGCTCGCGCGTCTTCGCGTACTCCAGGGCCTCCTCGTAGGCGGCCCGCGCGGTGCCCACCGCCATGGCGCCGACCGCCGGACGCGACGCCTCGAAGGTCGCCATGGCCGCGTTCTTCACGCGCTCGCCGCCCTTCTTGGCCTTCTCACGCGCGCGGGCGAGACGCTCGTCCAGCTTGTCCTTGCCGCCGAGCAGGCAGGAGCCGGGCACCCGGACGTTCTCGAGCACGACTTCGGCGGTGTGCGAGGCACGGATGCCGTGCTTCTTGAACTTCTGCCCCTGGGACAGGCCGGGGGTGTTCGGCGGCACGATGAAGGAGGCGTGCCCCTTGGAGCCGAGCTCGGGGTCGATCGAGGCGACGACCACGTGGACGTTCGCGATGCCGCCGTTCGTCGCCCACGTCTTGGTGCCGTTCAGGACCCACTCGTCCTTGGCCTCGTCGTAGACGGCCCGCGTGCGCATGGAGGCGACGTCGGAACCCGCGTCCGGCTCCGAGGAGCAGAAGGCGGCCACCTTCACGTCGTTCACGTCGCCGTACATCTGGGGGATCCAGGTGCCGATCTGCTCCTCGGTGCCGTTGGCGAGGACGCCGACCGCGGCGAGGCCCGTGCCCACGATCGACAGGGCGATGCCGGCGTCGCCCCAGAAGAGCTCCTCCATGGTCATCGGGATGCCGAGCCCGGTCGGGTCGAAGAACTGCTGCGCATAGAAGTCGAGGGAGTAGATTCCGAGCTTGGACGCTTCCTGGATGACCGGCCAAGGGGTCTCTTCGCGCTCGTCCCACTCGGCGGCCGCGGGGCGGATCACATCGGCGGCGAAGCCGTGAAGCCAGTCACGGACTTCCTTCTGCTCGTCGTTGAGATCCATTGTGAACTCGGCCATGACCCCTCCAGGACTGCGTACACTGCATATGTTACTTGCGGTAACGAGAGTCTGTTACTAGCCAGTAGCCCATGTCAACCTCCGAGTACGCGTTCGATACCGCACGCCCGTCGGGTGTTACCTTTCGCGGTGCGTCAAGCAATCGCACGGGCGGGGAGATCCTCATGGTGACCACACAGCGGACCGATCAGCGCGCGGATCAGCAGTCCGCCGCCGAGCGTCGGCGGCGCGAGCTGCTCGAGGCCGCGGACCGCGTGGTGCTCCGGGACGGCCCGGGTGCGTCGATGAACGCGATCGCCGCCGAGGCCGGTATCACCAAGCCGATCCTCTACCGCCACTTCGGCGACAAAGGCGGCCTCTACGCGGCCCTCGCCACGCGCCACACGGACGCCCTGCTCTCCTCGCTCAGGGCCGCCCTCGACGCCCCGGCGGAGCGCCGGGAACGCGTGGAGTCGACGCTCGACACCTACTTGGCGGCGATCGAGGCCAGGCCCCAGGTCTACCGGTTCCTGATGCATCCGGCGGAGGCCTCCTCCGGCGACTCCGGATTCGACGTGGGGCGGCACTCCGCTCCCCTGCTGCGACGCATGGGCGAGGAGCTCGCCGAAGTCATAGAGGAGCGGGTGGACCTCGGCCCGGGCAGCCAGCAGCTCGCGCGCGTCTGGGGCCACGGGATCGTCGGGATGATGCACGCCGCCGGCGACTGGTGGCTGGGCGAACGGCCCTGCACCCGGGCCGAGTTGGTGCGAAGCCTCGCGGACCTGCTGTGGGGGCGGCTCGCCGCCGCGGGCGACAAGGCGGGCGGCCCCGGGTTCTGAGAGGTCCCACCGCGCCTGCGGAGACGCGCTTCCCGCAGGAACCCCACCCTACGAAGGAAGTCCGCCCCTAGACGGGGCTTTCCTCGCCCACGGCGCCCGAGCCGCCTGGCGCAGGACCCTGCGGCGGCGCCAGCCCGTGACCCGTTCCGTGTACGTACGGCCCTCCAAGTGGTCGCACTCGTGCTGGAGGCAGCGCGCGAACCACCCCGTGCCGTGCGTCACCACAGGCGCTCCGGTGACGTCGAAGCCCTCCACGCGCGCGTGGTCGAAGCGCGGCGTGCCCGCCTCCAGGCCCGGCAGCGACAGACAGCCCTCCGGGCCACGGATCACCACCCCGTCCGCCTCGACGAGGCGCGGATTGACGAGGTGACCCACGTGGCGCACATCGTCGTCGTCCTCGCAGTCGTAGACGAAGACCGCGAGGGATTCGCCGATCTGGTTCGCCGCGAGGCCGACGCCCTGGGCCGCGTACATCGTGGCGAACATGTCCTCCACCAGGCGCGCGAGCGACGGGCCGAAGTCCGTGACGTCCGCACAGGGTTGGTGCAGCACGGGGTCGCCGAGCAGGGTCAGGGGCCGTACGCGCCCGAAGGCGCCCGGGATCGAGCCGTGTCGCATGGCGGTAAGGGTACGGTCCGACGAGCACCCCGATCCGCTGGTGGTGCCGCGGTTCGGGCTTGTCGGTGACTCTCGATAGGCTGAGGCCGGAAAGCGATGCCCGGGGCAGGCGCGGCGCCGTACGCAAGGAGGACCCAAGAAGATGTCAGGCAACTCGGAGTCGCTGACTCCGCGGGCCAAGCTGGCCGTGACGGCCGGCAAGGCCGCGGCCGCGGTGTCGCGTGCCGCGGGCCGCGGCAGCGGATCGGTGATCGGCGGCAAGGTCGCGCTCAGGCTCGACCCCGAGCTGCTCGGACGGCTCGCCCAGCACCTGGACGTGATCCTCGTCTCGGCCACGAACGGCAAGACGACCACGACCCGGCTGATCGCCGAGGCCCTGCGCGCCAGCGGCCCGGTCGTCTCGAACGCGCTGGGCGCGAACATGCCGGCCGGCATCACCTCCGCCCTGGCCGGCGGTTCGGACGCGAAGTTCGGTGTCATCGAGGTCGACGAGAAGTACCTCGCCGGCGTCGCCCGCGACACCTCCCCGAAGGCGATCGCGCTGCTCAACCTGTCGCGCGACCAGCTCGACCGCGCCGCGGAGACCCGCATGCTCGCCGAGAAGTGGCGCGAGGGCCTGGCCGGTTCGAAGGCCATCGTGATCGCGAACGCGGACGACCCGCTGGTCGTCTGGGCCGCTTCCTCCTCGCCGAACGTGGTGTGGGTCGCCGCGGGCCAGGAGTGGAAGGACGACGCCTGGTCCTGCCCGGCGTGCGGCGGCGTGATGCAGCGCCCCGGCGACGACTGGTTCTGCGGCGAGTGCGGCTTCCGGCGCCCCACCGCGAGCTGGGCGCTGCAGGGCGACTACGTCCTGGACCCGCACGGCTCCGCCTGGCCGATCCACCTCCAGCTCCCCGGCCGTGCCAACAAGGCGAACGCGGCCTCGTCGGCCGCCGTCGCCGCCTGCTTCGGCGTGCCGCCGCAGGTCGCCCTGGAGCGCATGTACCAGGTGCAGGCCGTGGCCGGCCGCTACGACGTCGTGCAGTTCCAGAACCGGGACCTACGCCTGCTGCTCGCGAAGAACCCGGCGGGCTGGCTCGAAACGTTCACTCTGATCGACCCGCCGCCGACCCCGGTGATCCTCTCGGTGAACGCGCGCGGCGCCGACGGCACCGACACCTCCTGGCTGTGGGACGTCGACTACACCCGCCTCGCGGGCCACCCGATCTGCGTGATCGGCGACCGCAAGCTCGACCTCGCGGTCCGCCTCGAGGTCGCCGGCCTGGACTTCCGGGTCTGCGAGACGCTCGACGAGGCAGTGCAGATGTGCCCGCCCGGACGGATCGAGCTGATCGCCAACTACACCGCGTTCCAGGACGTCCGCCGCCGCGTGGGCAACTGACCCGGGCCCGGAAGAGAGCCAGCGAAGGATCATGAGCATGAGCGACAACAGCCTGCGTCTCGTGTGGGTCTACCCCGACCTGCTCAGCACGTACGGGGACCAGGGCAACGCCCTCGTGGTGGAGCGCCGCGCCCACCAGCGCCGCCTCCAGGTCGAGCGCTACGACGTGCGCAGCGACCAGCCGGTGCCCACGTCCGGCGACATCTACCTGATCGGGGGCGGCGAGGACCGGCCGCAGCGCCTCGCGGCCGAGCGGCTGCGCCGCGACGGCGGCCTGCAGCGCGCGGTGGGCAACGGCGCCATCGTCTTCTCGGTGTGCGCCGGGTACCAGATCCTGGGCCACGAGTTCGTCAACGACCTCGGTGAGCGCGAGCAGGGCCTCGGACTGCTCGACGTCATCTCCACGCGCGGCGAGGGCGAGCGGTGCGTCGGCGACGTACTGGGCGACATCGACCCGCAGTTGGGCCTGCCGCCGCTGACCGGGTTCGAGAACCACCAGGGCATCACGCACCTCGGCCCGTCGGCACGGGCCTTCGCCCGCACCCGGATCGGCCGGGGCAACGGCACGGGCGACGGCACCGAAGGCGCCTTCAACGACACGGTGTTCGGTACGTACATGCACGGGCCCGTGCTGGCGCGCAATCCGCTGATCGCGGATCTGCTGCTGAAGCTGGCGCTCGACGTGAACGCGCTTCCTCCGGTGGACGACCGCTGGTACGAAGCGCTCCGCAACGAGCGGATCGCGGCTGCCACCGCGCAGCCCGCCTGAGCGCAGGGACACGGCCCCGCGGCACCCCTTCGGGGCGCTCTCGCGCCCATATGAGCGGCGGCGTCCACCTGTCGGACGGCATGTGCGGGCAGGCCCCCGGGCGCCGATAAGGTACGGGGAATCCAGCCGGACGACGCGGTCCGGCCGTCTGCCCACGTTCGCAAAGGTAATCCGGGCTTATGCGTATTGGTGTCCTCACCTCCGGCGGTGACTGTCCCGGTCTCAACGCCGTGATCCGTTCGGTCGTGCACCGTGCCGTCGTCGACCACGGCGACGAGGTCATCGGCTTCCACGACGGGTGGAAGGGCCTGCTCGAGTGCGACTACCGCAAGCTGGACCTGGACGCGGTGGGCGGCATCCTCGCCCGCGGCGGCACCATCCTCGGCTCCTCCCGGGTACAGCCCGCGCACCTGCGGGACGGCGTGGAGCGGGCCAAGGGGCACGTCGCGGACCTCGGCCTCGACGCGATCATCCCGATCGGCGGTGAAGGCACCCTCAAGGCGGCCCGGCTGCTGTCGGACGCGGGCCTGCCGATCGTCGGCGTACCGAAGACCATCGACAACGACATCGCTGTCACCGACGTGACGTTCGGCTTCGACACGGCCGTCGGCGTCGCCACCGAGGCGCTCGACCGGCTGAAGACGACCGCCGAATCGCACCAGCGGGTGCTCATCGTCGAGGTCATGGGGCGGCACACCGGCTGGATCGCGCTGCACTCCGGCATGGCCGCGGGCGCGCACGCGGTCGTCGTGCCGGAGCGCCCCTTCGACATCGAGGAACTGACCAAGAAGGTCGGCGAGCGGTTCGAGGCGGGCAAGAAGTTCGCGATCGTCGTCGTCGCCGAGGGGGCCAAGCCCCGGGCCGGTTCGATGGAGTACGACGAGGGCGGCAAGGACGTCTACGGCCACGAGCGCTTCGCCGGCATCGCGCGCCAGCTCTCCATCGAGCTGGAGCAGCGGCTCGGCAAGGAGGCGCGTCCGGTGATCCTCGGCCACGTGCAGCGCGGCGGCACCCCCACCGCGTACGACCGTGTGCTGGCCACGCGGTTCGGCTGGCATGCCGTGGAGGCCGTGCACCGCGGCGAGTTCGGGAGGATGACCGCGCTGCGCGGCACCGACATCGTGATGGTGCCGCTCGCCGAAGCCGTCGAGACGCTCAAGACGGTGCCCGCGGAGCGCTACGCCGAGGCGGAGTGCGTGCTCTGACCGGAGCGCCCCCGCTCCCCCGGATGTCGATTTCGCTGTGAAGGGAACTGCCCCCGGCCGCAACCGCGGCCGGGGGCAGTTCTAGTCTGGGTGCGCACAATCCGTACGAAACAAGCAACAGGAGCCGGCGGATGGATCACAGCGGGCACGGCATGAACATGGATCTTCCGCCGTTCACGCTGGGGCGCGGCCTGGAATGGTCGGCGGACCCCTTCTTCCTCGTCGGCTGTCTTGTCGCCCTTGCCCTGTACGGCTGGGGAGTCGTGCGGCTGATGCGGCGCGGGGACGCGTGGCCGGTGGGCCGGACCGTGTCGTTCGTGGTCGGCGTGCTGACCATCGGCCTGGTGATGTGCACCAAGCTCAACGACTACGGCATGGTCATGTTCAGCGTGCACATGGTGCAGCACATGGTCATCAGCATGCTGTCGCCGATCCTGCTGCTCATGGGTGCCCCGTTCACGCTCGCGCTGCGGGCGCTGCCGGTGGCGTCGCAGCGCGGCAAGAAGGGGCCCCGCGAACTGCTGCTGATGCTGCTGCACAGCCGCTATATGCGGATCATCACGCATCCCGCGTTCACCATCCCCCTCTTCATCGCGAGCCTGTACGCGCTCTACTTCACGCCGCTGTTCGACTTCCTGATGGGGTCGAAGGTCGGTCACATCGGCATGATGGTGCACTTCCTCGCGGTGGGCGTGGTGTTCTTCTGGCCGATCATGGGGGTGGACCCGGGGCCGCACCGTCCCGGCTACGTGATGCGGATGCTGGAGCTGTTCGCGGGCATGCCGTTCCACGCCTTCTTCGGCATCGCACTGATGATGGCGAGCACGTCGATGGTCTCCACGTTCGACAACCCGCCGGCCTCCCTCGGGATCGATCCGCTCTCCGACCAGACGGCGGCGGGCGGCATCGCGTGGGCCTTCAGCGAGGTGCCGTCGGTGCTCGTGCTGCTGGCCCTGCTCTTCCAGTGGAAGAAGTCGGAGGACCGGCAGGCCCGCCGCAAGGACCGCGCCGCGGACCGGGACGGCGACAAGGAGCTGGCGGAGTACAACGCCTATCTGGCCTCGCTGAACGCGCGCGGGCAGTAGCGCCACCGCCCCCTCTCGGGTGACTATGGCCTCCTGGCCGTGGCTCGGGCGCCGCACATCGCCGTGCGCCGTCGGGGCTGCCGGGAGGAGGGTGCCTGATGCCCGGATCCACGAAGACGATGGGTGTGTTCACCGTCGGCGGTCTGGTGGCCGTGACGGCCTACACCGTGGCGCTCGGCAGCAACGGCTGGCTGTGGTTCGGCTGGGTCGTGCTCGGCCTGCTCACGGTGGCGATGGTGGCCTCGCGCGGCGCCTGAGCCGGTGGGCGCGGCCCCGGGCGGCCGCGACGAGGGCCGGGAACGCGGCTGCGGCGCCTACGACGACCGCATGCGGAAGCCTCCAGGGGACGGGCATCGGGGACGGCACCAGGGCGCCCTTCGCGAGGCCGCCACGAAGCGGACGCGCGGCGCGCGGGCCGGACGCGGCCCGATCGGACTCTCGCGTACGAGCGGCCGATTGACTACTGTGCGCGAGCGGCCGCATCTGTGCTGCTGATGCGGTTCAGGGGCTCCACGCGCTTCATGGGGGAAGGCGACCTGCATGTTCTACCGACTGCTCAAGTACGTGATCCTCGGGCCGCTGCTGCGGGTGATGTTCCGACCCCGCATCGAGGGGCTGGAGCACATTCCGGAGTCCGGCGCGGCGATCATCGCGGGTAATCACCTGTCGTTCTCCGATCACTTCCTGATGCCGGCGATCATCAAGCGGCGGATCACGTTCCTGGCGAAGGCCGAGTACTTCACCGGTCCCGGCATCAGGGGCCGGCTGACCGCCGCCTTCTTCCGCAGCGCGGGCCAGATCCCGGTCGACCGGTCGGGCAAGGAGGCGGGGCAGGCCGCGATCCGCGAGGGGCTCGGGGTGCTGCGCCGCGCCGAGCTGCTCGGCATCTATCCGGAGGGCACGCGGTCGCACGACGGGCGGCTCTACAAGGGCAAGGTCGGTGTCGCCGCGATGGCGCTGAAGGCGCAGGTGCCGGTGATCCCGTGCGCGATGATCGGCACCTTCGAGGCGCAGCCGCCGGGGCAGAAGATCCCGAACATGCGGCGGGTCACCATCCGCTTCGGCGCGCCGATGGAGTTCTCGCGGTACGCGGGCATGGACGGCGAGAAGGCGATCCTGCGCGCCGTCACCGACGAGATCATGTACGCGATCCTCGAACTGTCCGGGCAGGAGTACGTCGACAAGTACGCGGCGCTCGTGAAGGCCGAGGCCGAGGAGGCGAAGGCGCGGAGGTTCCCGCGGCTGCCGCTGAGCTGAGCCGCTCTGCGGTGAGCAGAATCCCTGTCGCGGCGCGGCGTGATCGACATACGGTCCCGGTCATGAAGACAGCTTTGGTGATCGGGGCGGCAGGGCAGATCGGGAGACCCACGGTGCGGGCGCTCGCGCAGGACGGCTGGGCGGTGACGGCCGCGTCGCGAGGAGGCAGCCGGGACGCGGCGTGGCCCGAAGAGGTCCGATCGGTACGCCTGGACCGGGAGGACGACGAGGCGCTCGCGGCGCTGGTCGGCGACGACGTCGACCTCGTCGTGGACCTGGTGGCGTTCACCAGGGACCACGGGCAGCAGCTCGTGCGGCTCGCCGACCGGATAGGTTCGGCGGTCGTGATCTCCAGTGTCGCCGTGTACGAGGACGAGCGGGGCCGCAGTTTCGACACGCAGGAGGAGCCGGACGGAGAGCCCCGGTTCCCGCTGCCGGTGCCGGAGACCTGCGGGACGGTCGCGGCGGGGGACGCGACGTACGGGACGCGCAAGGTGCAGCTGGAGCAGGATCTGCTGGCGCTCGGCGAGAAGTTGCCGACGACGCTGATCCGGGCCGGTGCGGTGTACGGCCCGCACTGCCGGACGCCGCGCGAGCTCTACTTCGTGAAGCGGAACCTCGACGGGCGGCGCACGCGCGTGCTCGCGTACGAGGGCAAGAGCATCCTCCACCCGACGAGCGTGGCCAACCTGGCGGAGCTGGTGCGGCTGGCGGCGGCGCGGCCCGGCTCACGGGTGCTCAACGGCTGCGACCCCGACTCCCCCACGGTGGCCGAGATCGGCGCCATGATCGACGCGCTGATGGGCGTGGAGACGCGCACGGTGCTCGTCGAGGGGCCTCCCCCCGCGCCGACGGTCGGGGACACACCGTGGACGCTGCCGCACCCGGTGGTCGCCGACATGTCCGCCGCGGAGCGGGAGCTCGGGTACCGGCCCGTGACGACGTACGCCGACGCGCTGCCGGAGACGGTCCGCTGGCTGACCGAGCGGCTGCGCGAGCAGGACTGGGTGGACGGCTTCCCGAAGATGGTGGCCTCGTACACGACCGGGCTCTTCGACTACGCGGCCGAGGACGCCTGGCTCGCGAGCCGGGGGTGAACGGCAGGACATGAACGGGCCCGGCCCTCGCATCGACTGCGAGGGCCGGGCCCGTTCGGGTGCGCTCAGGAAGACGTCACGGCTTGGGGGTGGCGTGCGGGGTGCACGTCACGTCCTTGCGGTCGGTCCTGCCGGTGAGCAGGTAGGTGTCGACACGGTCGTTGATGCAGGGGTTGACCAGACCGGTGACACCGTGGGAGCCCGCGTCCTTCTCGGTGATCAGGCGCGAGCCCTTGAAGCGCTTGTGCAGCTCGACGGCGCCCTCGTACGGGGTGGCGGCGTCACGCGTGGACTGCACGATCAGGACCGACGGCAGACCCTTGCCGGTCTTGACCTCGATCGGCGTCTGCTGCTTCGTCGGCCACGTGGCGCAGGGCAGGTTCATCCATGCGTTGGCCCACGTCATGAAGGGGTACTTCTTGTTGAGCTCGGTGTTGTCGCGGTCCCACTTCTTCCAGCTGGTGGGCCACTTGGCGTCGGCGCACTCGACGGCCGTGTAGACCGCGTTGCTGTTCTCCGAGGCGATGTTGCCCGCGGTGTCCGACATGTCGGGGGCGGCGGCGTCGACGAGCGCCTGGGTGTCGCCGCCGACGTACTTGCTCCACACCTGGGCGACGGGCACCCACGAGGAGTCGTAGTACGGCGCGCTCTGGAAGAAGGCGATCAGCTCGGCCGGGCCGACGACCCCGCCGATGGGGTTCTTCTTCGCGGCGGCGCGCAGCGTCTCCCACTGCTTTTGCACCGCGGCGCGCGTGGTGCCGAGGTGGAAGGTCGCGTCGTTCTTCGCGACCCAGTCCTGCCAGTCGTTCCAACGGCCCTGGAAGGCGATGTCCTGGTTCAGGTTCGCCTGGTACCAGATGTTGTCCTTGGCCGGGTTCACGACGCTGTCCACGATCATGCGGCGGACGTGGCCCGGGAAGAGCGTGCCGTAGACGGCGCCCAGGTAGGTGCCGTAGGAGACGCCCAGGTAGTTGATCTTCTTCTCGCCGAGGCCAGCGCGGATGACGTCGAGGTCACGCGCGGTGTTCGGCGTCGTCATCTGCGGCAGCATGTCGCCGCTGCGCTCGGCGCAGCCGTCCGCGTACTCCTTGGCGAGCTTGCGCTGGGCGAGCTTGTCCGCCTCGGTGTCGGGCACCGGGTCGGCCTTGGGCGCCTTGACGAACTCCTGCGGGTCGATGCAGGAGATCGGCGCGGAGTGGCCGACGCCGCGGGGGTCGAAGCCGACGAAGTCGTACGCCTTCGAAGTCTTCGTCCACAGCGGGTTCTTGGTGGTCACACGGGTCGGGAAGCGCAGGCCGGAGCCGCCGGGGCCGCCCGGGTTGTAGACGAGGGAGCCCTGTCGCTCGCTCTTGGTGCCCGTGCTGACGGCGCGGTCGACGGCGAGCTTGATCTGCTTGCCGTACGGCTTCGCGTAGTCGAGGGGCACGGTGACCCAGCCGCACTGGATGGGCTTGTCGAGGGCCCAGTCGGCGGGGCAGTCCTTCCAGTCGATGCCCTTCTTCGCGGCCTTGGCCGCGGCGATGGCGGCACCCTTCGCCTCACGGTCCTGGGTGCTGCTGCCGTGGTGGCGCGCGTCGGCGGTGGCCGAGGGGGCGGCGACCGCTCCCGCGATCAGGGCTGCCGCGGCGAACGCGCCCGCGGAACCGATCACCGCCTTCCGGCTGCCGCGGCTCGTCTGTCCAGTCCGTCTCAAGTGAGGCCTCCCGCACGTCGATTCGATCGGTACGTCGATCGGGTTGCCGATCGGTACGCGGATCCTGTCGCGTGGAGGGTCCCTGACAACAGGGACGGCAGACGTTCTTTACCAATCCGATAAACGGGATAACTCGTCCCGGTGAGCGGTCAGGCCAGTTGGCGCAGTGCCGCGTCGAGCGTGCGCCGCAGGCGCAGCGCGTCAGGGGCGACGGCGGTGACCAGCACGGCGGGGCCCGCGAGGGGCGTGAGTGCGGCGGTCCCCTCCGCGTCGAGGACGGCGCCGGAGGGCGGGTCCGTGGCGAACTCCGGTCGTACGACGACGAGTTGGCCCAGTGCCCGGTGTCCGGCCAGGACCGCGGGGCCGTCCCAGCCGCCGGGTGCGCCCGGGCCGCAGGCGA
>NZ_JAAGMG010000787.1 GCF_010548525.1 Streptomyces sp. SID14478 | reverse complement strand
CCCGCCGGACGCTGCCCGCGGGCGACGGCTGGGCCTCGGCGACGACCGGCACCACCGGCGGCGCGGCCGCCGACGCCGCTCACGTCTACACCGTCACCACCTGGGACGGGCTGAAGGCCGCCTTCGCGGCCGGCGGCACCGCCCCGAAGATCATCAAGGTCAGGGGGACGCTCGACGCGGACGGCGACACCTGCGCCGACTTCAGCGCCGCCGGCTACGACTTCGACCAGTACCTGGCCGCGTACGACCCGGCGGTCTGGGGCTACGACGAGAACCTGGAGGGCGAGAAGGCGACCCCGGGCACCCAGGAGTACCTGCGCGACCGGTCCGCCGCCGCCCAGGCCGAGGCCATCAAGGCGGACGTCCCCGCCAACACGACCCTCATCGGCGTGGGCAAGGGCGCCGGCATCGTCGGCGGCAGCCTCCAGATCAACGGCGTCGACAACGTCATCGTGCGCGGCCTCACCCTGGAGTCCCCGCTCGACTGCTTCCCGCAGTGGGACCCGACCGACGGCGACACCGGCAACTGGAACTCCGAGTACGACTCCGCCGTCGTCCACAACGCCACGCACGTGTGGCTCGACCACAACACGTTCACCGACGGCGAGCACCCCGACGCGACGCTGCCGAGCTATTACGGCCGCATCTTCCAGCAGCACGACGGGGAACTCGACGTCGTCAAGGGCGCCGACTACGTCACCGCGTCCTGGAACGCCTTCGAGGACCACGACAAGACCCTGATGATCGGCAACAGCGACAGCGCGGGCGCCACCGACGAGGGCAGACTCCGCGTCACCCTGCACCACAACCTGTTCCGCAACCTCGTGGAGCGGGCTCCGCGCGTGCGGTTCGGGCAGGTCGACGCGTACAACAACGCGTACGTGGCCACCACGGAGTACGCCTACTCGTTCGGCATCGGCTACAAGTCGCAGCTCGTAGCCGAGAAGAACTCCTTCACCCTGCCGAAGGGCGTGAGCGCCGCGTCGGTCCTGTACCGCTGGAACGACTCCCCGGTCACCACCGCCGGCAACGTGGTGAACGGCGCCGCGACCGATCTCGTCGCCGCCTACAACGCGGCGCACGCCGACACCCCGCTGACGTCAGGAGCGGGCTGGACGCCGACCCTGCGCACCCACGTCGACCCGGCCAGGACGGTGGCCGAGGTCGTCGGCCGGGGAGCGGGGGCGGACCGGCTCCGCTGAGCGACCCCGCGACACCGCACCCCCACCACCGAATGTCGAGAACGGTGTGGCGGCTCCGTCCCCGGGACGGATGCGGTCGGCGTGGCCGCGTCCACCCGTACCGGAAGGACAGCCGAAAGCCATGCGAAAGCTCATCGTCCAGCAGTGGGTCACCGTCGACAACATCGCCGCCGAGGAGGACGGCGGGCTCGGGTTCGTGTCGGGCGAGCCCTTCTCCGACAAGAGCGACCCGGCGTTCAAGGAAGAGCTGATGGGATTCATCGGCTCGGTCGACACGATGATCCTCGGCGCGCACACCTACGCCATGGCGAAGGGCTACTGGCCGTACGCCGAGGACCAGGGCGAGTACGGCGAGAAGCTCAACGGCCTCACGAAGTTCGTCGCCTCGTCGCAGCTGGACGAGGCGCCCTGGGGCGACTTTCCCGCCGCGACCGTGACGCCCGACCCGAGCGCCACCCTGCGGGAGCTGAAGCAGCGCGACGGCAAGGACATCTGGCTGTGGGGGAGCCTGGAACTCATGCGCTCCCTGCTGGACGCCGGCCTCGTCGACGAGGTCCGGATGCTGGTCTGCCCGGTGACGCGCGGCAAGGGAACGCGCCTTTTCGAGGGCCGGCAGGACCTGAAGGTCATCGAGGCGACCGCCTTCGAGAACGGTCTGGCACTCCTGCGCTACGCGATCGACAACTAGGGCCGCCGGTCGCCCGCCCCGGCACGCGTCCACGGGGCAGGGGCGGGCGGCCCCTGCGCGGCGCCTACCCGCCCAGATGCCACAACGCGTAGGCCACCAGCACCAGCAGCACCCCGGCGAGCATCATCATCACGCCGAGGAAGCGGAGGTAGCCGACGCTGCCGAAGATGGTGGTGGGGGCGGTGTCCAGCCGGCCCGTGCCCGCCCAGATGTCCGCGCTCTTCTCGCGGGCCCGCGCCGACCTGCGGGTGGTGATGCCGCGGATGTCGAACGCCCAGTTCACGCCGCACCAGATGGCGATCAGGCCGCCTGCGACGAAGACGGCGAGAAGGACGGGGGACTCACCGCCCGAACCGGCGGCGAGGGCGAGCTGAGCGGACACGGCAGGGCTCTCCGAAGGGTGTTCGTGCGCAGGGCCTCGGTCATGGAGCGGCCGAGAATCACGACCTTAGATCCTCGGATTCAACGGAGGGTCAAGGCGGTCTCAGCCCGGGGCAATGACTCGGTCGGGACTGTGGATCGCGTATCGATCGGGTAAAGGGGCTCGTACTCCGGATGTGATGCGCGTAGACAAACGGTGACCTGGCGCGGCTCGTACGCGCCGAAGGCCGGATCCCGGAGAGACCACATGCGCACATCCATCAGAGTCGCGGGGCTTGCCGCGGCCTGCGCCCTCGCGGCGGGCGCCGTCTACGGCACCGGCGCGGCAGGCGCCGACGCCCCCACCGCGAAGACCACGGCCGAGCCGTACAACATCGGCAAGCTGGTCGGCGACATCACGTCGTACTACGGCGCCACCCAGGACGCCGACGGCACCTGGCAGGCCTCGCCCGCCAGCGCCTACGCCGACGACCTGGCACGGATCGAGGCGGGCGCGAAGAAGGACATCGCCAAGGCGGCGAAGAAGGCGCACCGGCACGGCGACAAGCCCGCCGTCGTCTTCGACATCGACGACACGCTGCTGCTCAGCCTCGACTACGAGATCAGCACCAACTACGTCTACAACAACGACAGTTGGGCCGCGTACGTCGCCGAGGCCGACCGGCCCGCCGTGTTCGGCACCCCCGCCCTCATCAGGTACGCCGAGAGCAAGGGCGTCGAGGTCTTCTACAACTCCGGCCTCAAGGAGTCGCAGCGCGCCGCGGCCGTCGAGAACCTGAAGAAGGTCGGCATCGACGCCGACGTCGACGCCCGCCACGTCTTCCTCAAGGACGCCGCCCACCCGCCCGCCTACCTCAGCGGCTGCGCCACCGCCGGGACCTGGAACTGCACCACCGTGCAGTACAAGGCCGGTACCCGGCGGCACATCGAGTCCCTCGGCTACGACATCGTCGGCAACTTCGGCGACCAGCAGTCCGACCTGGACGGCGGCCACGCGGACAAGAAGTACAAGTTCCCCAACCCGACGTACTACGTGAGCTGACGTCCGCGGCGGCGCCGACGCCGCCAAGCGTAGGAACGCCCCGCCGGGTCCCACCGGCGGGGCGTTCCGGTCTGTGTGCTCACGTCGACGTCGCTGTCACGGCGTCGAACGGTTACCACAACCGCGTACCAGCTTGGCGAAGTTCGAAACCTGGAACTCGGTGACGGCGAGGAGGGTGTCATTCCGGCTGATCTACGCTGAGGCGATGGAGGACCGGACGGACCCGAGCTACTGGGACGAGGTGGCGGCCGCGCTGCACGCCCGCGGACTGCCGCCCGAGCACGTCACGGCCGTGCTCGCCGACCTCACCGCCCTGGCCGGGGACCTCGGCCCGGCGGCGGAACTCGCCGAGCGGCTCGTGCCCGCGGGGGCGCCCGTCGACGAGCACACCGAGAGCCGGCGCTGGACCGCCGACACCTACGCCGACGAGGCACTCCTCAACCGGTTCGGCGCCGACGGCTGGGAGGTCGAGCGGGTCGACGCCGACGGCTGCTTCGTCGCCCGGCGCGATCCGGAGGGACCGCAACGCTGGGAGTACCGCCGGGAGTCGGCGGGCACGGGCGGTCCTGCCCCGGAGGGCTGGGAGCCGTGCGGCACCTGGGCCGTCTACGCCTGGTACAAACGCCGCGCCCCCGCCGCGCCGGCCCCGACACAGGACCGGACACGGCGGCAGGCGCGGCAGCGGTGGCGGGGGACGCGCCCGCGTACCTAGTCCTTCAACGCGGCCTTCATCATGGCCTTGGCGACCGGCGCCGCCAGACCGTTGCCGCTGACCTCGGAGCGGGCCGCGTCGGACTGCTCCACGAGCACGGCCACCGCGACCTCCTTGCCGGTCGCGTCGTCCTTCGCGTACGACGTGAACCAGGCGTACGGCGTCTGGCTGTTGTTCTCGCCGTGCTGGGCCGTGCCCGTCTTGCCGCCCACGGTCGCGCCGGAGATCTGCGCGTTCACACCGGTGCCCTTCGTCACGACGGTCTCCATCGCCGACTGCAGCTGCGAGGCGGTCGACTTGCTGACGACCTGCTTGCTGTCGTCGTCGGGGAAGCTCTTGATCGCGTCACCGTCGGCGTTGGTCACCGCGGACACCATGTGGGGCGAGGCCTGCTCGCCGCCGTTGGCGATCGTCGCGGACACCATCGCCATCTGCAGCGGCGTCGCGGTCACGTCGAACTGGCCGATGGCCGACAGCGCCGTCTGCGCCTTGTCCATGTCCGACGGGTACAGGCTCTTGGCGGCGCGCACCGGCACGTCCTGCTTCGCGTCGTTGAAGCCGAACTTCTCGGCCATCGCCCTGACCTTGTCCTGGCCCAGCTCGACGGCCAGCTTGCCGAAGACGTTGTTGCACGAGTACTGCAGGGCGGTGCGGATCGTGGCGTCCTCGCAGGGCGCGCTCGCGCTCTCGTTCTTCAGGTACGTGTGGGTCCCGGGCAGCAGATACGGGTTCGGGGAGTCGGTCTTGTCGTCGACGGACGAGTAGAGGCCGTTCTCCAGGGCGGCCGCGGCGACGACCAGCTTGAACGTCGAGCCCGGCGGCAGCGCCTGCTTCAGCGCCCGGTTCATGGTGGGGACGTCCTCGTCGTCGGACAGCTTCTTCCACTCGGCCGCGTCCGAGGAGCCCGAGCCGCTGACCTTCGACGGGTCGTACGACGGCGACGACACCATGCCGAGGATCTTCCCGGTCTTCGGGTCGATCGCGACGGCGGCGCCCTTCTTGTCGCCGAGCGTCCTGGCCCCGGCCTTCTGCACGGCAGGGTCGACCGTCGTGACCACGTCACCGGGTTTCGCGTGCTTGCCCGTGACCGTGTCGACCGGGTTCTTCAGATCCGTACTGGTCCCGTCGAGCACGTCCTGGTACAGGGCTTCGAGCTGCGTCGAGCCGTACACCTGTGACGTGAAACCGGTCACCGCCGAGTACAGCGAGCCGTCGGTGTAGGTCCGCTTGTACTTCAGGTCGCTGTTGCCACCCGTCCTCTCCGAGCCCGTCACCGCCTTTCCGCCCACGATGATGTCGCCCAGCGGATAGCCGTACTGCTCGATGGTCTTCCGCCGGTTCTTGTCGTTGTCCGCGAGGGCCTGACCGTCGTAGAACTGCACCCACGTCGCCCTGACCAGCAGGGCGAGCACGAGAAGCAGACTGAAGACGGAGGCGCGCCTGATCGTCTTGTTCATCCCACAGAAGGGACGAACCGCCCGGAGCAAATAGTTCCGATAAGCGCGCTTTTCTCAGAAAGCTCTTATGAGCCGCCCTGCGCCCCGCCCTGTGCCTCGCCCTGTGTCCCGTCCCGCAGGAAGCCGCCTTCGTACGCCGCGATCACCGCTTGCGTACGGTCCCGCGCCCCGGTCTTCGCCAGCACCGCCGCCACGTGCGTCTTCACCGTGGCGGGCCCGACCCCGATCCGCCCGGCGATCTCCGCGTTGGTCAGCCCCGCCGCCATTGCGCGCAGCACGTCGCTCTCCCGGCCCGTGAGCCGCGTCACCCACGGGGCGCGCGCCCGCTGCGCCGCGTGCTCGGCGGCGAGGGACCGGACCGCGGCGGGGAACAGCAGGCTGTCGGTGCGGGCCACCAGGCGCACCGCACCGACCAGGGCGTCGGCGTCGGCCCGTTTCAGCAGGAA
The DNA here is from genome assembly GCF_010548525.1 of Streptomyces sp. SID14478. GTDB lineage: Bacteria > Actinomycetota > Actinomycetes > Streptomycetales > Streptomycetaceae > Streptomyces. The sequence continues at coordinate 429 of NZ_JAAGMG010000787.1, read as the reverse complement.
GCCGGAGGCGCCGGCCCGCAGGGCCTCGTACACGTACGCGTCGTTCTCGAAGGTGGTGACGACCACGATCCGCGGCGGCGCCTGCATGGAGCGCAGGATCTGCTCCGTCGCGCGGATCCCGTCGACCTCCGGCATCCGGACGTCCATGAGGACCACGTCGGGCCGCAGCTCGCGCACCACCGACACCGCGCGGGCGCCGTCCGCAGCCTCGCCGACGACCTCGATGTCCGGTTCGGCGGACAAGATGGCGCGCAGCGCCGTGCGGACCATGCGTTCGTCATCGGCGAGCACGACGGTCACGGCATTCATACGGCGGGTCCCTTCAGTGGAAGTCGTACGTCCAGGCGCCACACGCCGCCCGTCCGGCCCGCCTGCACACAGCCGCCGAGCAGCCGGGCCCGGTCGGCGACGCCCCGCAGCCCGTGCCCG
>NZ_JAAGMG010000741.1 GCF_010548525.1 Streptomyces sp. SID14478 | reverse complement strand
CGGGGCGCGCGGGTGGTCCGTGCCGCATCCGGGGTCGCGCTCGTGAGGTCGGCGACGGGCCGCGTCACCGGCGTGACGACGCAAGGGACCGGCGCGAAGACCCATGCCGCCGGGACCGTCGTCCTGGCCGCGGGGACCGGTACCCGGGAACTCGTCGCGCCCCTCGGCATCGATCTGCCGGTGTCCGTGTCCCCGGCCTGCCGTCTGCGGCTCACCGCACCACCGGGGCTGGTCAGGACGATCCTGGCGCGCCCCGATCTGGAGGTGCGGGAGGTCCGCGACGGCGAACTCCTGGCGGTGATGCCGTACACGGTGACGCCGCACGAAGTGACGCCGCACGAGGAAGGGCCGCCGGGGGCCGCGCTCCAGCAGGCGGCCCGGCGCACCGTCGAGCGGCTGCGGAGCGCCCTCCGCGGCGCCGACGGGATCCGTCTGCGGGACGTCCGGGTCGGGCACCGTCCCCTGCCCGCGCACGGTCCGCTCGTCGGCCCCGCCGCCGAGGGCCTCTACGTCGCGGTCATGCACTCGGCGATCTCGCTCGCCCCGACGGCCGGCCGCCTGGTCGCGGAGGAGCTCACGACCGGCCGCCCGCGTCCGGAACTGGACCGCTGCCGCCCGTAGGGACGGCAGGGGCGTCAGCGCACCACGTCGAACACGTTCTTCTGCACCCCGTTCGCGTACGCCTCGTGCTCGACCAGGCGCAGCTGCTGCGCGTCCTTGTCCGTGGCGGAGAACAGCCGCTTGCCCGCGCCGAGCAGCAGCGGGAAGACGAGCAGGTGGTAGCGGTCGATGAGGCCCGCGTCGGAGAGGGCGTGGTTCAGGGTGGCGCTGCCGTGCATGATGACCGGGCCGCCCTCGGTCTGCTTCAGGGCGGCGACGTCGTCCAGGGTGCGCAGGATCGTGGTCTCGCCCCAGCCGTCCACGAGGGCGTCGTCGGTGAGCGTGGTGGAGACGACGTACTTCGGCAGGTCCTTGTACCGGGCGAACTCCTCCATGCCGGGCCACACGGGGCTGAACGCCTCGTAGCTGGTGCGGCCCAGGAGCATCGCGGAGGCCTCCTGCTGCTCCCGGCCCTTGATCTCGAAGGCCTCGGGCAGGAACTCCACGTTCTTGAACGTCCACCCCGCGTTCCGGTAGCCGGGCTCGCCGCCCGGCGCCTCCACGACGCCGTCGAGCGAGACGAAGGCGGTGCTGATGAGCGTACGCATCTGAGGTCTCCTGGTTCACGGGGTTGCTGTCGCCCATGATGACCGCGGCCCCGGGAGAAACTCATCGGCGACCCTCGGAGGCGGGCTCAGTCCCGCCCCAGCACCACCGTGCCCGCCGAGCAGAACCATCCGCCCGTCCCCGACGCCACGGCCAGCGCCGGCAGGGAACCGTCCGCGCGCCGCACCTGGTGCGGGCCCGCCTCGCCGCGCAGCTGCCGCACCGCCTCGACGAGGAGGAACAGGCCGCGCATCCCCGGGTGCTGCGCGGACAGGCCGCCTCCGTCGGTGTTGGTGGGCAGCTCGCCGTCGTGCAGCAGGCGGCCCTTCTCGACGAACGCCCCGCCCTCGCCCTTCGCGCAGAACCCGAGGTCCTCCAAGGTCACCAGCGTCATGTACGTGAAGGCGTCGTAGAGCTCCGCGATGTCGATCTCGGCGGGGGTCACCCCGGCCCGCTCGAAGGCGAGGGCGCCGCTCACCGCCGCGGGGGAGACCGTGAAGTCGTCCCACTCGGACATGGTGGTGTGCGAGACGTACTCGCCCGAACCCAGAACCCGCACAGGGGACTTGGCGCAGTCGGGGAGCAGGTCGTCGGCCACCATCAGCACCGCCGCGCCACCGTCCGAGCGGATGCAGCAGTGGAGTTTGGTGAACGGGTCGGCGATCATCGGGCCGGCCAGGACGTCGTCGACGGTGATCGGGTCGCGGAACATCGCGTCCGGATTGCGGGAGGCGTTCTGCCGTGCCTGGACGGCGACGTGGGCCAGCTGCTCCAGTGTCGTGCCGTACTCGTGCATGTGCCGACGGGCCGCCATCGCGTACTTGGCGATGAGCGAGTGCCCGTACGGCACCTCGAACTGGAGCGGGCCGCGTGCGCCGAACGACAGGTTCGACGTGCGCCGCTTCGCCTTGATGTCGGCCCGCGCGGTGGAACCGTAGACGAGGAGGACGGCGCGGGCGTGCCCGGCGGCGATGGCGTCCGCCGCGTGGGCCGCCATGACCTCCCAGGTGGAGCCGCCGACCGAGGTCGAGTCGACCCACCTCGGCTTCAGGCCCAGGTACTCGGCGACCTCGACGGGGGCGAGCGTGCCGAGACCGGCCGAGGCGAAGCCGTCGATCACGGAAGGGGGCAGGCCCGCGTCGGCCAGGGCGCGGCGGGCGGCCTGGGCGTGCAGGGCGTAGGGAGTGGCTTCGTCGACGCGGCCGCAGTCGGACAGCGCGATGCCCGCGATGGCGGCCTTACGGTGGGGGCCAGTCATGAATCTGACGGTACATCAGATCCGGAGTCGCGTAACAGGTGCGCCCGGCTCTGGGCATACGCGGCCCCCGGGCCTAATATGACGGCCCGTCAGAAAGGGGCTCGCATGGACGCCAGGTTCACCGACGAACAGCAGGAGATCCGCCGTACCCTGCGCGAACTCACCACCAAACGCTGCACCCCGGACGACGTCAAGGCCGCGGGACGCACCCCGGCCGGACACGACCCCGCCCTGTGGGGCACGCTCAGCGCGGAGCTCGGCCTGCCGGGGCTCGCGCTGCCCGAGCGACACGGGGGCGTCGGTGCCGCAGTGACCGAACTCGCTCTTGCCAGCGAGGAGTTGGGACGGGTCCTGGCGCCGACCCCGCTGTTCGCCACGAGCGGCCTCGTCGCCCCGCTGATCACCGCCCTGGGCACCGAGGAGCAGCGGGCGGCGCTGCTGCCGCGCATCGCCGACGGCTCCCTGACCGCGACCCTCGCCGTGCCCGGCACCGGCCTCGCCACCGCCCTCGGCCTGGTCGCCGACAACGCGGGCGACTGGGCGGGCGGCGGGCGCGCGGGCGGGGTGCAGGCGGGCCGGCAGGGCGACGGCTGGCGGCTGTACGGACAGGCCGAGCAGGTGCTCGACGGGCACAGCGCCGGGCTCCTCCTCGTCGCCGCGCACACCGGCGGCTTCGCCCGCTCCCGCACGCTGCTGTTCCTCGTGCGCGACGATGCCCCGGGGCTCGTGCGCACCCGGCAGACCTCCCTCGACGAGACGCGGCCGCAGGCACGGGTCGAACTGCGGGACGTGGACGTCGAGTTGCTGGGCGCCGAGGACGGTGACGTGGTGGGGGCGCTCGGGGGTGCCGGGGACACCGCCGCCACGCTGCTCGCCGCGGAGGCCGTCGGCGCCGCCGAACGGGCGCTGGAGCGGACCGTCGCCTACGTCAAGGAACGGGAACAGTTCGGCCGGCCCGTCGGCTCCTTCCAGGCCGTCAAGCACCGCCTCGCCGACGTCTACGTACAGGTGCAGGCGGCGCGGTCGGCCGCGTACTACGCCGCGTGGGCGGCGAGCACCGAGGACGGGGTGCGGGTCGGCGGGCTCGCGCTCGCGCAGGGACTGGAGGCGCTGCGCACCGCGGCCGCCGAGGCGGTGCAGCTGCACGGCGGCATCGGCTTCACCTGGGAGCACGACGCGCACCTGTACCTGAAGCGGGCCACCGGAGACGACCTGCTCTTCGGGCCCGTCCATCTGCTGCGGGCGCGCGCGGCGCAGGCCGCCGAGCTGTTCGAGGTGAGTGCCTGATGGCGCCACCGGGCCTGCGGTTCGTCCAGAAGGTGTCGTCGACCAGGGCCTTCGCCCGTGTGGCCCCGCACGTCGTCCCCGCCATGGACCGCACCGTGCACCGCCTCACCCGCGGCAAGGTGCTGCTCAGCGCCCAGATGCTGCCGGGGGTGATCCTGACCGCGAAGGGCGCGAAGAGCGGGCTGGCGCGGCGCACCCCGCTGGCCTGCATGCCCGAGGAGGAGCGGGGGACCTGGCTGCTGATCGGGTCGAACTTCGGGCGCCCCGGGCACCCGGCCTGGACGGCGAACCTGCGGGCGCACCCCGACGCCGAGATCAGCTGGCGCGGCGAGGACATCGCGGTGAGGGCCCGGCAGCTCGACTCCCGGGAGCGGGAGGAGGCCTGGGCGGCGGCGCTGAAGTTCTGGCCGCCGTACGCGGCGTACCAGGCGCGGATCGACCGGGAGATCCGGCTGTTCCGCCTGGAGCGGCGGACCTAGGCAAGGGGAGACGCGGAGGCGGGAGAGGCGGGGAAGCGGGGGAACTGCAACGGCGGCGGCTCACGCAAACACGCGAGCCGCCGCCGCACGACAGGACCAGGAGGAAAAGGGAGCTACTTGGTCGGCTTCTTTCCGGTCACGCCCAAATGCACCAACAGCGCCAGGTTCGGCTTGAGTTCGGCCTGCTTCACACCCCAGCTCTGGAAGCCCTTCTGGTGCGAGGCGACCGCCGCGAGCATGGCGACCAGGGAACCGGCCACGGCCGTGGGGCTCACGTCCTTGTCGACCTTGCCCTTGTCCTGGAGCTCCTTGACCGCGTCCGCAAGGGAGTTGTTCACCGAGTTCAGGATCTTCATGCGGATCTTGTAGAAGCGCTTGTCCCCCTCGGCCGCACCGAGGTCGACCACACGCAGAATTGCGTCGTTCTTGCGCCAGAACTCCAGGAATCCGTCCACGAGTTCCTGAGCCGTGGCCCAGCCGGCCCTGCCGACCCACGAGCGGTCGGCGACCAGATCGGTCAACCCCGCGCCCTCGGTGGCCATTTGTTCCGCGATCTCCAGGACGGCGCCCTCGACGTCCGGGAAGTACTGGTAGAACGTGGCGGGCGAAGTGCCCGCCTTTCGGGCCACATCAATGACTTTGACGTCCCGGTAGGGCGAGGAGCTGAGCATCTCGCCGAGGCATTCGAGCAGCTTCTGACGTGTTGCCTGACCACGCCGTCCGGCCACACGGCCGTCGACGGTACGTACTTGTCCTGTCATGCCGTCAGCTTACCGAGGGGTGATCGGAGCGCGATCTGACCGACTGCAAATGGGGTTGGCCGCCGTCAAACGGGACCGCGGCGGGGACCGCCGCCGGACAAAAGCGGCGGCCGAGGGGGCGGGAATTGGCCAGACGTTCGAATCTCAAGCACGGCGGCGTGGCCGCGGTGGCTAGCGTTGCGTCATGTACCCGGACTTCCCCGAGGGCGCCCCGTGCTGGGCCGACGCCCGGCTCCCCGACGTCGAGGCGGGCAAGCGCTTCTACGGAGACCTCTTCGGGTGGACCTTCGACGAGGGCGCGGGGGCCGAGCGCGGCTATTACACGGCGGCGTACGGGCAGGACCGGGCGGTGGCCGCACTCGCGCCCGGGGAAGCGGCCTGGACCGTCCACTTCGCGGTACGGGACGCCTACGCGGCCGCCGAGAAGGTCGTCGGCGCGGGCGGGCGGATCACGGCGGGGCCGGAGTCCGACGGCGCCGTGGCGACCGTGGCACTGGCCGCCGGGCCCGAGGGCGCGGCCTTCGGCCTGTGGCAGGCGGGCAGCCACCAGGGGTTCGAGCGGACCCGCGCCCCGGGCGCACTG
>NZ_JAAGMG010000706.1 GCF_010548525.1 Streptomyces sp. SID14478 | reverse complement strand
GTGTCGTCGGCGCGGGCGCAGCGCGGCGCGAACGTGCAGGCGTCGGGCTGCTCGTCGAGGCTCGGCACGAGGCCGGGGATCTCGGGCAGCCGCCGCTTGCCGGTGCCGCCGGGCTTGAGGACGGCCGAGAGGAGCCCGCGCGTGTACGGGTGCCGGGGCGTCGCGAACAGCTCGCCCACCGGGGCCTGTTCGACCGGGCGGCCCGCATACATGACGAGCACCCGGTCGGCGATGTCGGCGACGACGCCCAGGTCGTGCGTGATGAGGACGATCGCGGTGCCGAGCCGTTCGCGCAGCGACTGGAGGACCTCCAGGATGCCTGCCTGGACGGTCACGTCGAGGGCGGTCGTCGGCTCGTCGGCGATCAGGACCGACGGGTCGCAGGCGACCGCGATGGCGATCATCACGCGCTGGCGCATGCCGCCGGAGAGCTGGTGCGGGTACTCGTCGACGCGCTGGGCCGGTGCCGGGATGCCCACCAGGTCCAGGAGTTCGACGGCACGCGCGCGTGCCTCCTTCCGGCTCAGCCCCTGGTGGCGGCGGAGCACTTCGCCGATCTGCCGCCCGATGGTGAGCACCGGGTTCAGGGACGTCATCGGCTCCTGGAAGATCATCGCCATGTCCTTGCCGCGGATCCTCCCGTACGTCTTGTCGTCGGCGCCCGCGAGGTCGCGCTCCCCGAGGCGGACCGAGCCGGTGATGTGCGCGGTGGGCGGCAGCAGGCCCATGACGGCCATCGAGGTGACGGACTTGCCGCAGCCCGACTCGCCCACCACGGCGAGGACCTCGCCCGCGCGCAGGTCGAACGAGACGTGGTCGACGGCGTGCACGGTGCGGGTGTCGGAGCGGAAGGACACCGACAGGTCGCGGACGCTGAGGACGGGGTCGGGGCTCATCGGGTCGCTCCACGGGGGTCGAGGACGTCGCGCAGGCCGTCGCCGAGCAGGTTGAACGCCAGGGTCGCGGCGACCACGGCGAGGCCCGGGAACACCGCCATCCAGGGCGCGGGCGCGAGGAAGGACTGGGCGGACGAGAGCATCACGCCGAGGGACGGCTCGGGCGGCTGGACGCCGAGGCCGAGGAAGCTGAGCAGGGCCTCGGCGAGGATGGCCGCGGGGATGCCGACGGTGGCCTGCACGGTGAGCGCGGACGTCGCGTTGGGCAGGACGTGCCGGAACAGGACGGTGCCGTCCCCGCCGCCGTTGGCGACGGCCGCGGCCACGTAGTCGACGTGCTTGAGGCGGAGCGTCTCGGCGCGGGTGATGCGGATGACGGCCGGGATCTGCGAGATGCCGATGGCGATGGTCGCGTTGCTCAGCGACGGGCCGAGGACCGCGGCGAGGCCGACCGCGAGGACCAGGAAGGGGAACGCGAGCATCGTGTCGGTGATCCGGGACACCACGCTGTCGGTGAACTTCCCGTAGTAGCCGGCGAGCAGGCCGAGCGGCACCCCGATGACGAAGGCGAACACGACCGCGAGCACGCCGACCTGCATGGAGGCCCGCGCGCCGTAGACGACGCGGGACAGCTGGTCGCGGCCGAGGTCGTCGGTGCCGAGCCAGTGGCTCCAGCCCGGCGCCGCGAGGACGTTGTCGAAGTCGGGCTGCGCGGGGTCGTACGGCGCGACGAGCGGGGCGAACAGCGCGGCGAGCACGAAGACGGCGGCGATGACGGCGCCGGTCATGGCGAGCTTGTTCTTGCGCAGGGCCCGCATCTTGCCGCTCGTGGCGCCCCTGCCGAGCCGGACGCGTATTCCTGTGGGAGCCAGCGTGGTCACCGGGCACCTCCGAGCCGGATGCGCGGGTCGATGACCGAGTACGCCACGTCGACCAGCAGATTGATGAGGATGTACGCGGCGGAGGTGCACAGCACCACGCCTTGCAGGGTCGCGTAGTCCCGTGTGAAGACGGCGTCGATGGTCAGCTTGCCGAAGCCGGGGAGCACGAAGATCTGCTCGGTGACGACGGCCCCGGAGATGAGGTGGCCGAGTTGCAGGCCGAGCACGGTGACGACCGTGACGAGGGAGTTGCGCAGCGCGTGCCCGCCGATGACGGCACGCCGTGACAGGCCCTTGGCGCGCGCCGTGCGGACGTAGTCGGCCGACAGGGAGTCGAGCATCGCGGCCCGGGTCTGGCGCATGACGACGGCGGCGAGCCCGGAGCCGAGGACGATCGCGGGCAGCACCATGCGCCGCAGGTTGTCGAGCGGGTCGGTGCCGAAGGGCACGAAGCCGGAGGCCGCGAAGACGGGCAGGGCGATCGCGAAGGCGAGGACGAGGACGATGCCGAGCCAGAAGGTGGGGATCGACAGGCCGAGCAGCGCGAGGCCGTTGGCGATCCACTCGGCGGGCCTGCCGCGGCGTACGGCCGCGACGATTCCGGCGCCGATGCCGAGGACGATCGCCAACAGCAGGGAGAGCGCGGCGAGTTCGAGCGTGACGGGCAGTGCCTCGCCGATGGCGTCGGCGACCGGCAGGCCGGTGCGCGAGGACGTGCCGAGGTCGCCCTGGAGGGCGTGGCCGACGAAGCGGGCGTACTGGACGACGATGTTGTCGTCGAGGCCGTACTCGGAGCGGATCGCGGCCAGCGCCTTCGGGCTGCGCTCCTCGCCGGCGAGGGCGAGCGCCGGGTCGCCGGGCAGGGCGCGGATGCCGGCGAAGACGACGATCGAGACGAGCACCAGTGTGACGAGCGACTGCCGGACACGGGTCAGGACGTACTTGGCCATGGGGTGCCCGGCGAGCATTCCGGGCTTCTTCAGGGAAATCTGAGCGGTCGTCACTTGGCGTACCCCGCATCCTTCACGCGGATCAGGCCGTCGCCGTAGACGTGGAGTCCCGCGACGTCCTTCCCGGTGACGACGTAGTTCTTCTGGCGGTAGAGGTAGAGGAGCGCGTGCGCGTCGTTCACCCTGCGGGTCAACTCCTCGTAGATCTTGGCGCGTTCGCGGGGATCGGGCTCGGTGCGGCCGCGCTCGATGAGGGCGTCGACCTTCTTGTCGGAGTAGCCGTACGCGTTCATCGCGCCCTGCGTCTGCAGGAAGCTGGCGATGTTGCCATCCGGGTCGAGCCGTCCGGACCAGCCGGACTGGAAGGCCTCGTAGTGCCCGTCGTCGGTCTCCTCCAGCATGGTGGCGTACTCGGTGGGGCGCAGCGTGACGGCGAAGCCGGCGTTCTTGGCCATGGCCTGGACGACCTGGCCGATGCGGCTCCACTCGGGCGTCGTGGGGATCTTCAGCTCAAGAGGTACCGGCGTCTTCACCCCCGCCTGCCTCAACAGCCGCTTGGCGGCGGCGACATCGCGCTTGGGGCACTGGGACGCCTTGACGCCGGGGGCGAGGGCGGACTCCGGCGACATGGGCCCGCATGCGGGCTCGTACATGCCCTGGAAGACGACCCTGTTGATGAGGTCGCGGTCGATGGAGAGCTCGAAGGCCTCGCGGACGCGGATGTCGCGCGCCATCGGGGTGTCGACGCGGCCGGGCTTCTCACCGAGGCCCTTCACGTTGCCGACGTTGATGCCGATGCCCTGGTAGCCGAGGGAGGGCGAGTTGAAGAGCTGGAGCTTGTCGTCGGTGAGGGCGCTCTTCACGTCGACGGGGGCCATCTGGTCGCCCGCCTGGACGTCGCCGGAGCGCAGGTTGGCGAGGCGGACGCTGCCGTCGGGGATCGGCTTGTAGATCACCTTGTCGAGGTGGACGGAGTCCGCGTCGTAGTAGTGCGGGTCCTTGGCGAGGACGATGCGGTCGCCGCCGACGCGCTCCACGAACTTGAACGGCCCTACGCAGGAAGGGTGGTTGGTGAAGTCCTTGCCGTACTTCTTGAGCGCGGTCGGCGACATCACCATGCCGGCGCGGTCGGCGAGGACGGCGGTCAGTGGAACGTACGCCTGCTTGAGGGTGAGCCGCACCCGGTACGGGCCGGTGGCCTCGGCGCCCTTCAGCGGCGCGAGTTCGGTGGCGCGGGCCGAGCCCGCGAGGTCGCGGTGGCGCATCAGGGACGTGACGACGGCGGCCGCGTCGAGCTTGGTGCCGTCGCTGAACCACGCGCCCCTGCGGACGTCGAAGGTGACGGTGCGGCCGCCGTCGGACACCTTCGGCAGGGCGGTCGCGAGCTGGGGCACGATCTTGCCCTGCGCGTCGACGTCGTAGAGCTTCTCGCACATCCCGGCGAAGACGGTGCGGCCCACGAGGGTCTGCGCGAGGGTCGGGTCGAGCTTGTCGGGGTCCGCGTTGAGGGCGACCGTGAGGGTGCCGCCGTCGCGTACGGGGCGGTCGTCGGTCATCCGCTCCCCGCCGACCTCGGTGGCCGAGGACTGCAGGGAGCCGCAGCCCGCCGTTGTGGACATCACCAGGACAACTGCCGCGAGGGCAACCGCTGTTCGGCGCACGAGGGCATACCTCCGCCAAGGAGTGGTTCCGCAGGGACCTGTGCCGCGGCGACAGGAATCCTGTGGGCGATCAAGGAATACCGCAGAACGTATTTCGCATACAGTCCGCAGGACAAGGGGGTTGTCCGGATGCCGGACCGGATTCGATGAAGATTGAATAACTGGACGCGACATAAACGGACTTGCCGGGCAGTCCGACTGAACGGGCGGTCAGGAAAACGCGAGGGGCCCGGACCGAGTGCGTCGACTCGGCCCGGGCCCGGGGCAGTTGTCCTGCTGGTCAGACGGTCAGCTGTCCACCCAGCCGTGCTTGCGACCGCTCTGCACCAGCTCGCGGCGGATCGCCAGGATCTGCTCGCCGGTCAGCGACGGGGCGGCCCGCAGCAGCAGTTCGGTGACCTCGTTCGTGAACTCGTCGACGCGCAGCACGTCGCACAGCACGTCGTCGCCCTCGGTCGCGACACGCCCCGGCGCCGGCGCGGAGGCACCGTCCGCCAGCCGCACCGAGGACGCCTTGGGGCCCCGGTCCCCGTCCTCGATCTCGAACTCGACCTTCAGGCCCGTGCGCAGGTACGACTCGGGGATGAGGAGGTCGTTCACGTGCAGGAAGACGTCCTCACCGCCGTCGTCCGGCGCGATGAACCCATATCCGCGCGCTCCGTCGAAGCGCACCACACGACCAGCGACCACGCCGACCCCCAACCACCACGGCGGACCCGGTGTCCGCGTCCTCAGCAACGTGTGCGGATCCTAGCGGCCCGCGCTCAGCTCCTGCGCCAGGCGGTCGTGCCGAGACGGCCCGTGCTGCCGAGGTCGAGGGCGGACCCGGGCCGGAGGGTCACGGTGCCGCGGCCCACCTGCGGATCGACGGTGACGCGCTCGACGGTGACCGGCGGATTCGTGGTGTCGACATACGTGTTGCGCCACACCAGGACCGTGTACGCGGCGTCGCCGGGACGCAGCGTGACGCGGCGGGGGCCGCCGTCGGGCCGGGCGGTGGTGACGGCAGCGGTGCCTTCGAGGACGCGCACCCCCTCGACGGGCGTGCCGTCGCTCTGCGTCAGCGTCAACCGCGGGTACCCGTACAGCTCGAAGGTGGCCTCGCCGCAATTGGTGAGGGTGACGGGGAGTGTGCGCAGGCCCATGGCGGCGTCGCCGCGGTCCGCGGTGAGGCGCATGCCGGAGCCGGGGCAGGAGGTCGGCGCCGCGGACGGCTCCGGGCTCCCGCCCGGGAGACCGGAGCCCGCCCCGTACCGCGCGAACGTCGAGGGGTCGAGTGTCTG
>NZ_JAAGMG010000677.1 GCF_010548525.1 Streptomyces sp. SID14478 | reverse complement strand
CGGCGACGGGCTGCGCCGTTTCGTCGGCGACGCGCAGCCGGTGACCGACGCGGACGCGGTGGCCTCGCCGGAGCCGCCCGGCGGCTCGTTCAGCGTGGGGTGACCTCGGAGTCGAGGGGCGTGGACGCGGCCGACTCCACGACCACGGCGGGCGGGCGGCGGCGCAGGTTGCGGACGTCCGGGACGAACAGGACCGCGGTCGTGGCAAGCACGACGAGGGCCGCGCAGCCCCACAGCGCCGGGGTCCGCCCGAACGCCGACTCCGCGGGCCCGGCGAGCGCCGTCGCCAGCGGCACCATCGCCACCGAGCCGAACCAGTCGTAGGCCGAGACGCGGGAGAGCTTGTCCTCCGGGATCTCCTGGTGCAGGGCGGTGATCCAGGAGACGCCGAATATCTCGATCGTGACGCCGCTGACGAACATGACCACGACCAGCGCACCGATCGGCACGGGAACCGCCAGGGCCGCCGACGGCAGCGCCAGCGAGAACACCGACAGCGTCGCCGCGAACAGCAGCCGCTGCGGTTTCCAGCGCATCATCAGCAGCCCGCCGAGGATCGTGCCGACGCCGAACGCGCCGAGCGCGAGGCCCCACGGCCCGGCCCCGCCCAGCTCGTCGCGCGCCACGAGCGGCCCGAACACCGACTCGGCGGCGCCCACGACGGCCACCACCACGGAGAACTGGGCGACGATCGTCCACAGCCACGGCCGCCCGACGAACTCCCGCCAGCCGTCACGCATGTCGGCGAGCAGCCCGCTGCCCGGCTGCCGCGGTGCGATATGACTCACATCGAGGAACGCGCGCAGGGCGCCTGCCACCACGAACGCCGCCGCGTCGACGGCCAGCACCCAGCCGGGGCCGATCGCGGCGACCATCGCCCCGCCGAGCGCGGCCCCGCCGACCGCGGCGCCGGACATGCTCATCCGGAACATCGCGAACGCGCGGCTCGCCTGCTCCCCGGAGACCGAGGCCATCAGCATGCCCTCGGCCGCCGGGTTGAAGAACGCCTGCCCGGTGCCGCCCAGCGCGCTGAGCGCCATCATCTGCCACAGCTTCGGGTCGCCCTGCAGGACGAGCAGCGCGAAGGCGCCCTGCGAAAGGAAGTTGAGGGCGTTGGCCGCGACCATCACGTGATGGCGCGGCATCCGGTCGGCCACCGCGCCGCCGACCAGCAGGAAGATCACCAGGAACAGCGTGCGGGCCGCCGCCACCAGTCCCACGTCGCCGCCGGAGCCGCCCGTGTCCAGCACGGCGAACGCCGACGCGATGAGCGCGCCGTGCGCGCCGAGCGTCGTGATGAACGCCGCGACGGCGAGCAACGAGTAATTGCGCCCGGCCCAGGCGGGCCGGCGGGAGGGCGGGGAGGCGGCGGAGGTCACTGAGGGACTATCGCCGCCGCACGCCGATTTGCCAAACCGTTGACGTGGCGGTTCAGGACGTCGTCGGGTCCTTGTAGTAGCGGACCGAGCTGAGGATCTTGTCGATCGTCGCGTCGTCCAACTCGTCCTTGACGCCCTTGGCGCCCCACAGGTCCCAGGACACGTAGTCGCCGTCCGCGTTCTGGAAGGCGAAGACGACGGCCTTGCCCTCGCTGGCGCACTTGCCCTTCTGCGGCGTCCCTTCGGAGTGCGCCTTGATGAGGCTGCCCTTGACGCCCTGGGCGTTGGTGAAGTCCGTGGGCTTGTCCACCTTCACCGCCTTGATGGACGGCTCGGTGTATCCGCCGTAGATCCACCACGGCACCCGGTTCTCGGCGGCCTCCGCCGCGGTCTTGGCGCCGTCCTCGCCGCGCGTGCCGACACCGGCGAGCGAGGTGTCGTCCTTGTTCCCGTCCTTGTCGGCGTCGTCGGAGCACCACTTGGACTTGTACTCGGCCGGAGCGGACACAGTCGTCATGCTGTGCGACTTCTTGTTCTTCTTGTCCTTGTAGTCGTACTCGAACCCGATGATCTGGTCCGAGCCGCCCGCGCTGACCTCCCAGCCCTGCGGCACGTCGAACACCGTCTTGTGCTTGGTGTTCACCACCGGCTGCCAGCCGGGGATGATCGGCTGCACGGCGTTGTCGCCGCCGCGCGGGTTGGCGCCGGCCGACGCCGACTCGGTGGGCTTCTCGCTCGCGGACTGCGAGGCGGCCGGCGACTTCTTGTCGCCGCCCTTCGCGTCGTCGTCCTTGTCCCCGCCGAGCACCAGGAATCCGGTCACCCCGGCCGCGACGACGACAGCGGCCGCCGCGACGATCGCGACGATCTTCGTGCGGTTGCCCCCGCCGCCCTGGTTCGGCGGCTGCGGCGGGCCGAGCGGCGTCGTCGGCGCGTTCCACCCCGGCTGCTGCTGGTACGGGTTCGGCTGCTGGTACCCCGGCTGCTGGTAGGGGTTGGGCTGCTGGTACCCCGGCTGCTGGTACGGGTTCGGCGTCGGCTGGGACGCCGGCGTCGGTGGATTGTTGGGATTGTTCGGGTAGTTGGGGTTGTTCGGGTCCTGCGGGTTCTGCTCGCCCCCGGGCGGCTGCTGTCCTGGCCACATGGCCGTAAACGATAGAGGGTCGTGAGGCCTTCGGGATCCCCGCCCTGTACCGGACGTGCAACGGTTCCGCTTCCGCTTCCCGCTCGCGCACGAGGATGGCCAAGATTGCTACCCACGGGTAACATTCGGGTCATGAGCGCAGACCAGATGTCGATCGGCGAGATGCTCGCCGCCACGGTGCCGATGGCCCGGACCCTGAACCTCGAGTTCGTCGAGACCACCCCCGAGAAGGCGGTCGTCGCACTCCCGGACCAGGCCGACTACCACAACCACGTCGGCGGCCCGCACGCCGGCGCGATGTTCACGCTCGGCGAGTCCGCGAGCGGCGCCATCGTGCTCGCCGCGTTCGGCGACCAGCTGGCCCGGGCCGTCCCGCTCGCCGTCAGCGCCGAGATCGCGTACAAGAAGCTGGCCATGGGCCCGGTCACCGCCACGGCCACCCTCGGTCGTCCGGCCGCCGAGGTCGTCGCGGAGCTGGACGCGGGCCGGCGCCCGGAGTTCCCGGTGGCCATCGCGATCACGCGCGCGGACGGGGCCGTCACCGGCGAGATGCGGGTGGTGTGGACGCTGCGTCCCAACGGCTGACGCGCGCGCCTCGACGGCGAAGGCGGGTGCCGCCGACCGGTCCGGTCGGCGGCACCCGCCTTTCTTCGTTCACGCCATTGACACGAGTCAGTGGCGGTCATAGTTTCCGGCTCGGTTCCGCAGTTTCTAACGGTGCGTCAAGTCCGTTTTGTCGCATAGGGCGTTCACGAGTCGAACGCAGGGGCTCGTGCGCAAGGACCCGTACGCAAGGACGCGTACGTGAAAAGGAGTGACAGCCATGCCCGACGGGATGTCCAGAAGATCTGCTCTGCGGCGGATCGGCGGTGCCGTCGCGGTCGCCGCGGCCGCCACCACCGGCCTGCCGGTCCCCGCGTCGGCGGCGACGTCGAGCAGGGCACGCCACGGCGCCGGGCCACGCGTCGAGTCGCTGCTCGCCAGGCTCAGCCTCGACGAGAAGCTCACGT
>NZ_JAAGMG010000637.1 GCF_010548525.1 Streptomyces sp. SID14478 | reverse complement strand
GCCTGCGGTCCACGCCGTAGGCGACGCCGGCGACGCCCAGGCCGAGCACGGCGAGGGCCGCGCCCGTCAGCGCCGGGGACGTGACGGCGAAGCCCGCCGCCAGGGCGAGGCCACCGATCCAGGCGCCGCCGGCGTTGGCCAGGTTGAACGCGGCCTGGTTCGCGGAGGACGCCAGGGACGGGGCGGCGGACGCCTTCTCCATCACCATCAGCTGCAGCGGCGAGCCGGTCGTGAACGCGGCCATGCCGAGCAGCAGCACGGCGAGCGCCGCGCTCCACTCCGCCCGCATCAGCACCGGGAAGAGCACCAGGACGACGCCGAGCGAGGCGAGCCCGCCGAACAGGGTCCCGCGCAGCGAGTGGTCGGCCAGGCGGCCGCCCATCAGGTTGCCGATGGTGGCACCCACGCCGAACAGGGCGAGCAGCAGCGTGACGCTGCCCTCGGCGAACCCGGCGGCGTCCGTGAGCATCGGCGTGATGTAGCTGTAGGCCGCGAAGAGGGCGCCGAACCCGGCGACCGTCGTGCCGAGCGCGAGCCACACCGGCAGCGAGCCGAGTGCCTTCAGTTCGCTGCGGACGCCGACCGCCGTGCCGTGCCCGTGGTCGGCGGGGACCAGGGCCAGCAGCGACGCGATCGCGGCGAGGCCGATGGCGCTGACCGCGAGGAACGTGGCGCGCCAGCCCAGTTGCTGCCCCATGGCGGTGGCCACCGGCACGCCGACGATGTTCGCGACGGTCAGGCCGAGGAACATCAGCGAGACCGAGCGGGCCTTGCGTTCGGGGGCGACCAGGGACGTGGCGACGACGGCGCCGACGCCGAAGAAGGCGCCGTGCGGCAGGCCGCTGACGAAGCGGGCGACCATCAGCCAGTGGTAGTCGGGCGCCACGGCGGAGACGGCGTTGCCGACGACGAAGAGCACCATCAGGCCGATCAGCACGCGGCGGCGCGGCATCCGGGCGGTGACGGCGGCGAGCAGCGGGGCGCCGATGACGACGCCGAGCGCGTAGGCGGAGACGAGATGACCGGCGGCGGGCAGGGAGATGTGCAGGTCGCTCGCGACGTTGGGCAGCAGGCCCATCATCACGAACTCGGTCGTGCCGATGCCGAAGGCGCCCACGGCGAGAGCGAGCAGGGCGAGGGGCATGAAGGATCTTCCAAAGAACGGGGACGGTTCCGTAAGTTTACGTACGGAACAAAGCCTCCCGCACCGAGTATTCCGCGAGGTTAAGGCGCGATGAAGCCCCGCCTACGTCCGGGGCCCCGGCTCACACCTCGACGCGGGCCGCGATCGGCAGATGGTCGCTGCCGGTCTCGGGCAGCGTCCACGACGACACCGGCTCCACGCCCCGCACCATGATCTGGTCGATGCGCGCCATCGGGAACGCGGCCGGCCAGCTGAACCCGAAGCCGCTGCCCGCGGCGCCCTGCGTGGAGCGCATCTGGGAGGTGACGGCGTTCAGCGCGCGGTCGTTCATCGTGCCGTTCAGGTCGCCGAGCAGGATGACCTTGTCCAGCGGCTCGTCGGCGATGGCCTCGCCCAGTGCGTTCGCGCTCTTGTCGCGCTGGCTCGCGGTGAACCCGGAGTCGAGCTTCACCCGCACCGACGGCATGTGCGCCACGTACACCGCGACCCGGCCCTCGGGCGTCGCGACCGTCGAGCGCATGGCCCGGGTCCAGCCCAGCTTGATGTCGACGGGCCGGGTGCCGGTCAGCGGGTACTTGCTCCACAGGCCGACGGTGCCCTGGACGGAGTGGTACGGGTAGGCCGCCGCGAGCGCCTTCTCGTACGTCGGCAGCGCCTGCGTCGTCAGCTCCTCCAGGGCGACGACCTGGGCGCCGGACGCGGCGACGTCCTTCGCGGTGCCGGACGGATCGGGGTTCTCGGCGTTCACGTTGTGGGTGGCGACGGTCAGGCCGCCCCCGCCGTGCTGCTTGTCGGTGAGCAGCCCGCCGAAGACGTTCAGCCAGACGATCGCCGGAAGCAGCACGGCGATCACGGCGGTCGCCGACTTCCGTACGAGGCCGAGGACCAGCAGCACCGGGATGAACACGCCCAGCCACGGCAGGAACGTCTCGGTCAGCGAGCCGAGGTTGCCGATGGTGTTGGGGATCTGCGCGTGCAGCAGCATGACCAGCGCGAGCAGCACCGCGAGGACGGCGAGGACGATGCCGCGGCGCCAAAGACCCCGGTCGCTGCGCAGCCGGTTCCTCAGGCGCCGGAGCCGCGCGGCCGATCCGGAGTGTCCGGTTCCGTCGCGCTCTTCACTGCCGTACGCCTGCGCCATACCGTCGTCGCCTCACTGCCTGCCGTGCCCGCCGTCCCCGCCCGAAAACACTAGGCGATGATCAGCCGCTTGCTGTTCCGTCACGCCCGCCACCGGGCGGGTCTGTGACGTCCGTACGGCCACGAGGACGAGCGGGGCGGTGTCCAGGGTTCCGGGCGAGGCGTTCCGGGGACCCGCTGTGACCAAACACGCACAATCACCCACGGCCCGCGGGCCGCAGCCCCGCGAGCACGGTGTCCACGATCTGCTCGGGCAGGTCCTCGACGAGCGGGGCGTCCGACCGCAGGACACTGCGCAGCAGCATGGGCCCGGCGATCAGGTCGCTCGCGAACTCGATGTCGGTGTCGGCGGGCAGTTCGCCGTCCGCGACGCCGCGACGCAGCACGTCGTGCATGACGCGGCGGCGCGGGTCGATGACGACCTCGTGGTACGCGTCCCAGAGCTTGGGCAGCGTCTTCATCTGCGCGAAGACGTTGTGCAGCAGCGTCGACCTGCGCAGGTCGAGGCCGTGCCGGCGCAGATGGTCGAGGAGACAGACCAGGTCGTCCCGCATGGACGTGCCCGGCAGCGCCGCGTCCGGCCCCTCCATGGAGCGCAGCACGTCCACGAAGAGCTCCTCCTTGCCGCTCCAGCGCCGGTAGATGGTGGCCTTGCCGACGCCGGCGGTGCGGGCGATCCGCTCGATGGACAGCTCGGCGAGCGGCACGCCCTCCTCCAGGAGCCGGATGACGCCCTCGACGATGGCCTGTTCGACGGCCTCGCTGCGCGGGCGGCCCCGCACGGGCGCCGAGCAGCCGGGCGGTGGCGTGGGTGCACCCGGGATCCCGTGCCGCCCTGCCCGCCGCCCGGCCCGTTCCGTGTCCACGTCCTCCGCCTTCCGCCACTGCCCCGGAATCCGGCCTTCCGCCGGACCCCGGGGCGATTGTCCCAGCGCTCCCCGTGGGGACGTACCCGCCGTACGCGGGTCAGTGGTCCGCGCCCACCTTTTCCTGCGCGTCCGGCTGCTGGCCGGCGGGTGTCGCCGGCGCCTTGCCCGGCAGGAACAGGCCCGTGACGACGGCGCTGATCAGGGCCACGGCCGCGCCCCACAGCGCAGTGACGTGCATGGCGTGCAGGAACGAGTCGTTGGCCGCGCCGACCAGGCCCTGGGCCCGCGGCCCGATCTTCTCGGCGATCCCGAGCGTGGCCTCGATCGAGCCGCCCGCGGTGTCGCGCAGGTTCGGCGGGAGCAGCCCGAGCTTGTCCTCGATGCCGCTGCGGTACGCCGTCGAGAGCACGGAGCCGAGGACGGCGATGCCGAGCGCGCCGCCGACCTGGCGGAAGGTGTTGCTGAGCGCGGACGCCGAACCGGCCTTCTCGCGCGGCAACGCCTGCATGATCACGACGCTGGTCGGCGTCATGACGTGCGCCATGCCCGTACCCATCAGGAAGAAGATGACCTCCATGATCCAGATCGGGGTGTCGGCGTCGAGCGCGGTGAAGGCGGCGAGCATGCCCGCGAGCAGCACCAGACCGCCGGTCGTGGTGGCGCGCACGCCGAGCTTGTCGACGACGATCCGGGCGCGCGGCGCGAAGATCAGCTGGGCCACGGCGAGCGGCAGCATCAGGGCGCCGGTCTGCAGCGGCGTGTACCCGCGCACGCTCTGCGTGTAGAAGACCGAGAAGAACGTGACGCCCATCAGGGCGAAGAAGACCAGGGCGATGGCGGCGATCGCGGCCGAGAACACCTTGTTCTTGAAGTAGTCGATGTCGATGGACGGGTGGTCGCTGCGCTTCTCGTACACGACGAACCCGACGAGGACGACGAGTCCCGCGACGATGGTGGCGAGGACCTGGGGGCTGGTGAAGTCGCCCTCGTCGCCGCCCTTGATGATCCCGTAGACGAGCAGCACGAGACCCACGATGGACAGCACGACGCCGACGAGGTCGATCCGTCCTGGCTTCGGGTCCCTGGAGTCCGGCACGAGCGCCAGCATGAGGACGACGGCCAGGATCACGATCGGCACGTTGACCAGGAAGACCGAGCCCCACCAGAAGTGGTCGAGCAGCAGGCCGCCCGTGATGGGCCCGATCGCGATGGCGAGGCCGACGCCGCCCGCCCAGATGCCGATGGCCTTGGGCTGCTCCTCGCGCTCGAAGACGTTCATGAGCACGGCGAGCGTGGCCGGCATGACGAAGGCGGCGCCGAGGCCCATCACCGCGCGGAACGCGATGAGCTGGACCGGCGAGCCGGACTCGGCGGCGAGCGCGGACCCGATGCCGAAGACGAGGAGTCCGCCGATCAGGACCTTCTTGCGACCGATGCGGTCGCCGAGCAGACCGGCGGTGAACAGCAGGCCGGCGAAGACGAGCGTGTAGGAGTTGATGGCCCACTCGAGCTCGCTCTGCGTGGCGCCGAGGCCGGTGGGTGCGGGCGTCGAGATCGTCTTGATCGCGACGTTCAGGATGGAGTTGTCGAGGACGACGATCAGCAGGCTCAGCATGAGCACCGCGAGGATCGCCCAACGACGGCGATGCACGGCCTCCGGTATTCGGGGGGCCACGGGAACGGCAGGAGTGGTCATGTGTACGACCCTAGCCTCATTTCGATACGGCTCCGTCTCGTATTGATGGCCGGGGGGAAATTCTTACCGAGCCTTTACGCGGGAGGGGGCCTGGCGCACAAGCGGCACGCGGTGCCACCATGGAGACGATCCGGGGACGCCGTCAGGGCGCCTCGAGACGAATGAAGGAGCCGTTGCGATGACGCAACTTCAGGCTGCCCATGAGCCGGCCGCGGCCGCGGCCACCGACAGCAGCAATCCCAAGGCGCTGTACGGAGGAAAGGGCACCCGCCGCATCACCGTGCGCGACATCTCGCTCGCCAAGGAGCGGGGCGAGAAGTGGCCGATGCTGACCGCGTACGACGCGATGACGGCATCGGTCTTCGACGAGGCCGGCATCCCCGTGATGCTGGTCGGAGACTCGGCGGGCAACTGCCACCTCGGTTACGAGACCACCGTCCCGGTCACCCTCGACCAGCTGACCATGCTCTCGGCGGCGGTCGTCCGCGGCACCAGCCGCGCGCTGATCGTCGGCGACCTGCCCTTCGGCTCGTACCAGGAAGGCCCCGTGCAGGCGCTGCGCTCGGCCATGCAACTGGTGAAGGAGGCGGGCGTCGGCGCGGTCAAGCTGGAGGGCGGCGAGCGCTCCCACGAGCAGATCAAGCTCCTGGTGGAGGCGGGCATCCCGGTCATGGCCCACATCGGCCTGACCCCGCAGTCCGTCAACACGCAGGGCTACCGGGTCCAGGGGCGCGGCGAGGAGGCCGCGCAGCAGCTGCTGCGCGACGCGAAGGCGGTCCAGGACGCGGGCGCGTTCGCCGTCGTCCTCGAACTCGTCCCCGCGGAGCTCGCCGCCGAGGTCACCCGCGTCCTGCACATTCCGACGGTCGGCATCGGCGCGGGCCCGGACACGGACGCGCAGGTCCTGGTCTGGACGGACGCGCTCGGCCTCACCGGCGGCAGGATGCCGCGCTTCGTCAAGCAGTACGCGAATCTGCGTTCTGTCATGTCCGATGCGGCGAAGGCGTTTGCGGAGGACGTGATCGGCGGAACGTTCCCTCTGGAGGAGCACTCCGTCCACTGAGCCGAACCGCGCCTCCCTTGAGCCATCGCGGCACCACCGCAGCCCGTCGATCTTCCCCCGTCGACGGGCTGCGTCGCGTTCGCCGACAGAACGAGTGTCAGCGATAGGTCGCCGACAGTCGCCCTGTCGGTGGTCTGTCGGCGACTTGTCGGTGGGGCCTGGCACCTTGAGTGCCATGACGCGAAGCGACAAGAACCCCGACAACAGCACAGGCGGCCGCCCCGTGGCCGTGTCGGTGCGGGGACTGGTCAAGCACTACGGCGAGACCAAGGCCCTGGACGGCGTGGACCTGGACGTGCACGAGGGCACCGTGATGGGTGTCCTCGGGCCGAACGGCGCCGGCAAGACCACCCTCGTGCGCTGCCTGTCCACCCTCATCACGCCCGACTCCGGCTCGGCGATCGTGGCCGGCTACGACGCGGTGAAGCAGCCGCGCCAGCTGCGCCGCGTGATCGGCCTCACCGGCCAGTACGCCTCGGTCGACGAGAAGATCTCGGGACGCGAGAACCTCTACATGATCGGGCGGCTGCTCGACCTGTCCCGCAAGGACGCGAAGGCCCGCGCCGACACGCTCCTGGAGCGCTTCTCCCTCACCGACGCCGCGAGCCGGCCCGCGAAGACGTACTCCGGCGGCATGCGCCGCCGCCTCGACCTCGCCGCGTCGATGATCGGCCAGCCGCACGTCCTGTACCTGGACGAGCCGACGACCGGCCTCGACCCCCGTACCCGCAACGAGGTGTGGGACGAGGTCAAGCGCATGGTGCGGGACGGCGTGACCGTGCTGCTCACCACCCAGTACATGGAGGAGGCCGAGCAACTGGCCTCCGAGCTGACCGTCGTCGACCACGGCAAGGTCATCGCGCGCGGCGGCATCGAGGAGCTGAAGGCGAAGGTCGGCGGCCGCACCCTGCGGATCCGCCCGGCCGACCCGCTGGAGCTGCGCCCGCTGGCGCACGCCCTCGACGACCTGGGCATCACCGGCCTCGCCACGTCCCTCGTCGACACCGAGTCCGGCACGGTCCTCGTACCGATCCTCAGCGACGAGCAGCTGACCGCCGTCGTCGGCGCGGTCACCGCGCGCGGCATCACGATCGGCTCGATCGCCACCGAACTGCCCAGCCTGGACGAGGTGTTCCTGTCCATCACCGGCGAGAAGCCGTCCGCCCCGCAGGACGCCCGCCCCGCACTCGAGGAGGCCGCCGTATGAGTTCCCACCCGTCGTCCACCGCCACCCTGAACGAGGCGCCCCGCGCCACCCCTTCCCCATCGCTCGGCCCCTCGACGGTCCCCACCATCCACGTCGAGGCCGACCCGCGCATCGGCCTGCGCGGCCACCTGCGCCACACCGGCGCGCTCGTCCGCCGCAATCTGCTGTGGATCAAGCAGGACCCGGAGTCGATGTTCGACGCCATCCTGATGCCGATCATCTTCACGCTGCTGTTCGTGTACGTCTTCGGCGGCTCGATCGGCCAGGCACTCGGCGGCGGCCAGGACCGCTACGTGCAGTACGTGATCCCCGGCATGATCGCGATGATGAGCATGAACATCGCGCAGGGAGTCGGCACCGGCTTCAACGAGGACTTCCAGAAGGGCATCATGGACCGCTTCCGGTCGCTGCCCATCGGGCGGGCCTCGGTCCTGATCGCCAAGGTGTCGGTGGAGCTGCTGCGCATGCTCGTCGCCACCACCGTCCTGATGATCGTCGGCGTGCTCGTCGGCTTCGACATCACCAACTGGGCCGGTCTGTTCGCGACGGTCGGCCTGTCCACGCTGTTCGCCTCCGCCATCATGTGGATCTTCCTGGTCCTCGGTGTGACCATGAAGAACGCCCAGTCCGTGCAGGCGATGGGCTTCCTGGTGATGATGCCGCTGCAGTTCGGCTCGTCGATCTACGCGCCGCCGCAGTCGATGCCCGGCTGGCTGCAGGCCTTCACCGACTACAACCCGATGTCGAACCTCGCGGACGCCGCCCGCGGCCTGATGGTCGGCGGCCCGGCCGCCCACGACGTGTGGATGACGCTCGGCTGGACGGCCGCGCTGACCGTGGTCATGGCGCCGGTCGCGATCCGCAAATACACGAAGAAGAGCTGAGGCGCACCCGAGCCGGTTCGCGTCACAGCAGGGCGGTGGCCTCCTCGATGGAGAGGCCGCCGCCCTCGGCGTGTGCCCGCGCGTACGCCGCGTCGTCGACCAGCGCCCGCACCTCCGTCTCCGTGTCCGTCCGCCACCTGCGCTCCAGGCCGGACCTCACGTGCGGGGTGGGCAGCGAGGCGTCGGACACGCCGATCAGCCGGGCGGCCAGCGCCCCGTCACCGGGGGCGGCGCGCAGCGCGAGGGCGCGGGCCACCGTGAGCAGGTGCAGGGCGCGCATCTCCGGCATGACGACCATGGCCAGCGGGTCGCCGGAGAGTTCCACGGCACGTATCGCCCCGGACAGGGCCGGGCCGCCGTGTCCGTCGAGGACGTCGAGCATGGCCTCGATGCCCACGGTCATGCCGCGGAAGAACATCATCTCCGAGACCCCGAACTCCTCGCGCAGAGCGGCCAGTTGCTCGCGCGCCTCGGCGGTGCGGCCGGTGGCGGCGAGGCGGCTGATGAGGAACATCCGGGCGGCGGGGCGGGCCTCGTTGTGGTGGCGGCGGGCCACGTCGAGCGCCTCGCGCAGCAGCGCCTCACCGCGCTCGCCCTCGCCCTGCTCGACGAGCACGTTGCCGTGCCGGACCTGGAGGATCGCGGCCTGGGCGTGGGAGCCGAGGCTCTCGGCGACCTCCATGGCGCAGCGGTAGTCCTCGGCCGCCTCCGCGTAGCGCCCGAGCTGCTCGTGCGTCTCGCCGCGTGCGGACAGCGCCTCGGCCATGCCCCACTCGTCGCCGAGCCGGGTGAACAGGGCCAGCGACTCGTCGGCGTCCGCGACCCCGTCGACGGGCGAATCGCCGCGGTTGGCAAGGACGTTGGCGCGCATCTGGAGGACGAGCGCGAGCTCCCACTCGGAGCCCAGCTCACGGCAGGTGCGCACGGTCGCGTCGATGAGTTCGCGCATCGTGGCGAGGTCGCCGGACATGAGGACCGCGAAGTACCAGATGTTGCCGGGCGGGCGGCAGGCCTGCGGCAGGTCGGCGCGGTAGGTGCCCCGGATGACGCGCAGCCGCTCCTGTCCCCACTCGCTCTGCCACCTGCCCATCTCCATGTCCATGTAGCCGAGCTGGGTGAGATGGACCTGGCGGCGGGCCTCGTCCAGGAGTTCGCCGGCGAGCGGCGGCGGCACGTCGGTGCAGCGCTGGAGCAGCGGCGGGGCCGGGCGCACCGGCCCGGCGAACGGGTCGGGGCCGAGCGCGGCCGCCTCCCGGGCCCAGCCGCGGGCGTCCAGGCGCAGGTCCCGCATCTGCCAGAACCAGGAGAGCGACAGGACGAGACTGAGGGCCTCCTGCTCGTCGCGGGCGGCGATCGCGTGCCGCAATGCGGTGCGCAGGTTCTCGTAGTCGCGCTCGATCCGGGCGATGGCCGCGCGCTGCCCCTGCCCGCGCAGCAACGGGTCGGTGGTGCGGGCGAGTTCACGGAAGTACGTGAGGTGGGCGCGCTCGGCGGCGGCCCGCTCCCCGGACTCGTCGAGGCGTTCACCGCCGTATTCGGAGACGGTCTCCAGGAGCCGGTAGCGCATGCCGCCGTCATCCGGCTCGGCGACGGCGAGCGACTTGTCGACGAGGGAGGCCAGCGTCTGCAGGACGTAGCCGCCGTCGGGGCCGTCGGACCCGCACACGGCCTCGGCGGCGGCCAGGTCGCAGCCGCCGCTGAACACGGACAGGCGGGCGAGGACGGCACGCTCGGTGGCGTCCAGCAGGTCCCACGACCAGTCGACGACGGCGCGCAGCGTCTGCTGGCGCGGCAGCGCGGTGCGGGCGCCGGAGGTCAGCAGCCGGAACCGGTCGTCGAGCCGGTCGGCGATCTGCCGGGGCGTGAGCATCCGCAGCCGGGCGGCGGCCAGCTCGATGGCGAGCGGCAGCCCGTCGAGGCGGCGGCAGATCTCGGCGACGGCGTCCGGGTCCTGGTCGACGGTGAACCCGGGCCGCACCGCGGCGCCCCGCTCGCCGAACAGGCGCAGCGCGTACGGCTGCGGCAGGGGCTCCACCGGGTAGAGCAACTCCCCCGGCACGCCGAGGGGTTCGCGGCTGGTGGCGAGCACGGTGACGCCGGGACAGCGCGCCAGCAGGTGCTCGGCCAGGGCGGCCGCGGCATCCACGACGTGCTCGCAGTTGTCGAGGACGAGGAGCATCCGGCGGTCCGCGCAGTGCTCCACGAGCCGGACCATCGGGTCGTCGCCCTGCCGCTCGCTCGCGGCGCGCAGCTCCT
>NZ_JAAGMG010000605.1 GCF_010548525.1 Streptomyces sp. SID14478 | reverse complement strand
AACGGCCGCCGGGTTCCGGTTCGCCGCGCGGGTGCCCGCGGGCGGGCGCCCCGAGACGGCGCGCACGGTGCGCTTCCCCGCGGCCCGGTTCGCTTTCGACTGGTCTGCCGGGAGACGCCGTTGGCTGGTGAGCATGGACGGGCGGGCGGCCGTGACCTCGGACGGGACGCGGCTCGGCGCGGCGACGGTCGTCATCCAGTACGTCGCCGTGGAACCCTCGCGCTTCCACGACAAGCTCGGCAGCACCACTCCGCTGTCGCGCACCGTCGGCTCGGGGCGGGCCGTGGTGCTGCGCGACGGGCGGGCGTACGACGCGCGGTGGGAGCGGCCCGGCGCCGAGGACGGCACGGCGTTCACGGCGGGCGGGAAGCCGCTGGCGTTCGCGCCGGGTCAGGTGTGGGTGGTGTTCGCGAAGAAGTGACGCCGGCCGGTCAGGCGCGGGGCGCGGCGAGCGGCTCCGTCGGGTGGCGCAGGCCTTCCGCCGCGTCGCTGACCCGCTGGATCAGGTCGAAGAAGACCGTCTGTTCCTCGGCGCTCAACGGGGCCAGGAAGATCTGGTTCATCCGCGCGGTGCGCACCGTCAGCTTCTTGTGCGTGCGCAGGCCTTCCGGGGTGAGCCGCAGCAGCCAGCGGCGCCCGTCGTCCGGGTCGCGCACCTTGTCGAGGAGGTCGCGCCGGGTGAGCCGGCTGATCACCTCGGCGATGGTGGACCGGTCGAGGCCGACGCGCTCGCCGACCGTGCGCTGGTCGAGGCCCGGCTCGGCCACCAGGGCGTTGAGGACCGCGAACTGCGGTGACGTGATCTCCTCCGAGACCATCGTGTTCCACAGCAGGTAGTGCGCCTGCTGGAGCCGCCGGGCGAGGTGCCCGGGGTGGGTGGTCAGGTCCACCGCGGCCATCGCGGTCCTCC
Organism: Streptomyces sp. SID14478; assembly: GCF_010548525.1. GTDB lineage: Bacteria > Actinomycetota > Actinomycetes > Streptomycetales > Streptomycetaceae > Streptomyces. The sequence continues at coordinate 3,874 of NZ_JAAGMG010000605.1, read as the reverse complement.
GGTCTGCGTCGACGACTTCTCGCTGTTACGTAGCTGTACTGAGCAATGCTATCCCTCGACGAACACCCTTGACGGGCAAGTTGCCCGGTGGCAACGTGTGGCCCGTTCAGTAAATGCTCAGTGCGCTGAGCAATTCGAGAGGCAGGTTCCCGACACATGGACAAGGTGGTCGCCACGGCCGCGCAGGCCGTCGCCGACGTCGGGGACGGCGCGTCCTTGGCAGTCGGCGGTTTCGGCCTCAGCGGCGTGCCGAACGTACTGATCGCGGCGCTGTACGCCCAGGGCACCACTGGGCTGTCCGTGGTGTCGAACAACTGCGGCGCGATGGACTCGGGCCTCGCGGTCCTGCTGAGCGCGGGCCGCATCGCCCGGGTCACCGGCTCGTACATCGGCGCGAACAAGGAGTTCGCCCGGCAGTACCTGGCCGGTGAGATCGAGGTCGAGATGATCCCGCAGGGCACTCTCGCGGAGCGGCTGCGCGCGGGCGGCGCCGGCATTCCCGCGTTCTACACCCCGGCCGGGGTGGGCACGCAGGTCGCGGACGGCGGGCTGCCGTGGCGTTACGACGGATCCGGCGGCGTCGCGCTCGCCTCGCCGCCCAAGGAGGTCCGCGCCTTCGACGGCGTCGAGTACGTCCTGGAGCACGGCATCCGCACCGACTTCGCCCTGGTACGGGCGGCCCGGGGCGACCGGCACGGGAACCTGGTGTTCAACAAGTCCACGCGGAACTTCAACCCCCTTGCCGCGACGGCCGGGAGGATCACGATCGCCGAGGTGGAGGAGCTGGTCGAGCCGGGCGGGATCGAGCCGGACGCGGTGCATCTGCCGGGGATCTTCGTGCAGCGCGTCGTCGCGCTCACCCCCGAGCAGGCCGCCGACAAGGGAATCGAGAAGCGCACGGTGTCGGGAGGCGGTCGGTGATGGCCTGGACCCGTGAGGAGATGGCCGCGCGCGCGGCGCGCGAGCTGCGCGACGGCCAGTACGTGAACCTCGGCATCGGCCTGCCGACACTGATACCCAACTACCTTCCCGGGGACGTGGAGGTGATCCTGGAGTCCGAGAACGGCATCCTGGGCACCGGGCCGTACCCGACGGACGACGCCGTCGACCCGGACCTCATCAACGCCGGCAAGGAGACCGTCACGGTCCTGCCGGGCGCCGCCTTCTTCGACTCGGCCCTCTCCTTCGGCATGATCCGCGGCGGCCACATCGACGTCGCCGTGCTCGGCGCCATGCAGGTCTCGGCCCGCGGCGACCTCGCCAACTGGGCGGTGCCCGGCAAGATGATCACCGGGATCGGCGGGGCGATGGACCTCGTCCACGGCGCGCGCACCGTCCTCGTCACCATGACGCACACTGCCAAGGACGGCACGCCGAAACTCGTCGAGGAGTGCTCGTTGCCGCTGACCGGCAAGGGCTGCGTCGACCGTGTCATCACCGATCTGGCGGTACTCGACGTGGGCGAACAGGGCCTGACGCTGGTCGAGTTGGCGCCCGGCGTGACGGCCGACGAGGTCCTCGCCAAGACCGCTGCCGCGGTGCACGTCCCCGAGGGCCCGACCTCGTCCCGGAACGCCGAGCCACGTCAAGAACCGGAGGTTTCCTCATGACGCCCACGCAGGCCGACATCGACGCGGAAGTGGCGGCCGCGCACGCCGCGTACGAGAAGCGCCTCGCCGACGGCGGGCCCGTCGAGCACCAGCCGCGCCGCGACTACGCCCCCTACCGCTCCTCGGTCCTGCGCCACCCCCGGCAGCCGCCGATCGCCATCGACGTGACGAAGGACCCGGAGCTGGTCGAGCTGGCCTCCCCCGCCTTCGGCGAGCGGGACGTCACGGCGCTCGACAACGACCTCACCAAGCAGCACGCCGGCGAGCCGATAGGCGAGCGGATCACCGTCCAGGGCCGTCTCCTCGACCGCGCCGGACGGCCGGTGCGCGGACAGCTCATCGAGATCTGGCAGGCCAACTCGGCCGGCCGCTACGCCCATCAGCGCGAGCAGCACGACGCCCCGCTCGACCCGAACTTCACCGGTGTGGGGCGGACGTTGACGGACACCGAGGGCCGCTACCGCTTCACCACCGTCCAGCCCGGCCCCTATCCGTGGGGCCAGCACGTCAACGCCTGGCGTCCGGCGCACATCCACTTCTCGATGTTCGGCACGGCGTTCACGCAGCGGCTCGTCACGCAGATGTACTTCCCCGCCGATCCGCTGTTCCCGTACGACCCGATCATCCAGTCCGTGACCGACGACTCGGCGCGCCGGCGGCTCGTCGCGACGTACGACCACGGCCTGTCCGTGCCGGAGTTCTCGATGGGCTACCACTGGGACATCGTGCTGGACGGACCCTCCGCCACCTGGCTCGAAGAAGGGCGCTGAGCAGCAGCCATGACGAAGATCGACACGAGTGACCCGGCGAACGCGCTGCCCACGCCGTCCCACACCGTCGGCCCGTTCTACGGCTACGCACTGCCCTTCCCCGGTGGCGGTGACATCGCGCCGGCCGGACACCCGGACACCCTCACCGTGCAGGGGCACGTGTACGACGGCGCGGGCGGTCCGCTGCCCGACGCCTTCGTCGAGGTGTGGGGCGCCGATCCCGAGGGCCACGCCCCGCAGGTCACCGGCTCGATGCGGCGCGATCCGGCGAGCGGCGGCCATCTCGGGCGCAACGGCGTGGAGTTCACCGGCTGGGGCCGCGTCCAGACGGACGCGGACGGCCATTGGTACGTCCGCACGCTGCGCCCCGGCGCCCGCGGGAACAGCGCGCCGTACCTGAGCGTGTGCGTGTTCGCGCGCGGCCTGCTGGTTCACCTCTTCACCCGGATCTACTTCGCGGCCGACGACGCGGCGCGGGCCGCCCTGGACGCCGACCCGCTGCTCGCGCAGGTCGACGCCGGGCGGCGCGACACGCTGATCGCGCGGCGACAGGCGGACGGCACGTACCGTTTCGACATCCGCCTTCAGGGCGAGGGCGAGACGGTCTTCCTGGAGTTCACGTGACCCTGTTCGACCCCGGCACCGAGGACGCGCCCGCCGAGCGCACCACGTCCGAAGAGGCTTTCCTGCAGGCCCTGTTGGACGCGGAGGCCGGGTTGACGCGGGCGCAGGCCTCGCTCGGGCTCGCGCCCGCGGCCGCCGCGGACGCGGTGTCGGCAGCGGCCACGGCCGCCGCCTTCGACGTCCGGGACCTCGCACGACGGGCCCGCGCGGGCGGCAATCCGGTGATCCCGCTGGTCGCCGACCTGACGGCGGCGGTACCGGCGGAGCACGGGCCGTACGTCCATCGCGGCGCGACCAGCCAGGACGTCCTGGACACGGCGCTGATGCTGATGACGGCGCGGACACTGGACGCGCTGCTGCCCGAACTCGACGCCATGGAAAGCGCGCTGGCGCGGCTCGCCACCACGCACCGGGACACCGTCATGCCGGGTCGCACGCTCACCCAGCACGCCGTACCGACGACGTTCGGGCTCAAGGCGGCCGGATGGCGGTCCCTGGTGCTCGACGCCCGGGACCGGCTGCGCGGCGTCCGGGCGGCGCTGCCCGTCCAACTGGGCGGTGCGGCAGGCACCTTGGCGGCCTTCGCCGCATACGGGGCCACCGACCCCCTCTCCCTCGTGGCGGCGTACGCCCGAGAACTGTCGCTGACCGCACCGCAGTTGCCGTGGCACGTGCTGCGGACCCCGCTCGCCGATCTGGCAGGGGCGCTCGCGTTCACCGCCGGGGCGCTCGGCAAGGTCGCCGAGGACGTGCTGACGCTGTCGCGCACCGAGATCGGCGAACTGGCCGAGGGCACGGGCGGCGGGTCCTCCGCCATGCCGCACAAGGCCAACCCGGTGCGGGCCGCGCTCGTCGCCGCGGCGGCCCGGC
>NZ_JAAGMG010000557.1 GCF_010548525.1 Streptomyces sp. SID14478 | reverse complement strand
GGCCGGGCCGCCCCGCGGGGGAGCGGCCCTGTGGCAGCACGGCGCAGGCCAGCACCGCGGGGCCGCCGGCCCCGGGCACGTACCCCTGCTCCACGAGGAACAGCTGCCGGGCGTCCGCCACCCGCCACAGCTCGGGCCGGGCCGCGTCGATCAGCCGCTGGTCCGGGATGAGCCACTGCTCGTCGAACGGCGCGTGCAGCACCCGCACCGGCTCCGGGCACGGTCCCTGGGCGCGGGCCAGCGGTTCGGTTCCCGTGTGCTGGCCGGGGAGTTGGGCCGCGGCGGAGTGCAGGGTGCGGGAGCGGGACGGTTCGAGCAGCGCCTCGCGCCGGTCCTCGGAAGCGCCGACGAAGGTGTCCCAACGGGCCCTGAGCGAAGCGGCGTCCGGCCCGAGCGGCCAGCCGCGGCCCAGGCGCAGGGGCGCCACGGACCACGGCATGAGGTCCGCGAGCGGCATGGCGTCGAGGTGCGGCCCGTCGTTCGTCACGCCCGGCATGGTACGACGCCCGCGGTCGAGGTCAGTGGGCATCCAGCGTCACCGTGAACGAGAACCGGTCCCCCCGGTAGTGGATGACGGCCACGTCGAGGACCTGTCCCGCCTCGTCGTAGGTGATGCCCGTGTAATGCAGGATCGGGCTGAGGAGCGGCACCTGGAGCAGCCGGGCCGTCTCCGGGTCCGCCAGGCGCGCCTGCACCGAGTCCGTGATCCGGCTGATGCGCACGCCGACCACGTCCCGCAGCACCTTCGTCATCGGCCAGCGCGCCAGGTCCGCCACGTCGACCCGCTCACCCAGGTCGGGACGGAGGTAGTTGCGGGCGTGGTTCGTCGGCTCGCCCGTCTTCTCGTCGCTGCGCAGCCGGTGGTACGCCGCGACGGAACCCGTCCCCGGGAAGTGTTCGGCGTACGCCACGGGAACCGGCACCGTGCCGTGCCCGAGCAGCTCCGTCACCATCCCGGACTGCTGCGCCACGATCGCGTCGACCGAGCCCAGCAGGCGTACCGGCGCGCCCTGCTGGGCGGACGGCTCGATGAACGTGCCGCGCCGCCGGTGCCGGGTGATGAGCCCCTCGTCCTCCAGCTCCTTCAGGGCCTGGCGCATGGTGAGCACGGACACCCCGTAGTGGCCCGCCAGTTGCTCCTCGGTGGGCAGCCGCAGCGGGTCCTGCGGCGAGCGCCCGAGTATCGAGGCGCGCAGGGACTGCGACACCTGATACCAGAGCGGCAGCTTGCGGTTCAGGACGATCGAGTCCGGGGCGAATGACGTCACGGGGCTATCCGTACCGGTCGCGGGGGCGCGATGCAATGTGCGGTCCTAGGCCCTGAAGTGACGCTGGAGTCCGCTCCACACGTCGTCGTAGCCGCGCTGCAAGTGAGCCGCCCCGGCCGCCTGGGCCGTGGCCGTGATCGGCCACCGCGTCTCGAACATGAACGCAAGCCCGTCGTCCACCCGTTGGGGCTTCAGCTCGGCCGCGCTCGCCCGGTCGAAGGTCTCCCTGTCGGGACCGTGCGCCGACATCATGTTGTGCAGCGAGCCGCCGCCGGGCACGAAGCCCTCCGCCTTCGCGTCGTACGCGCCCTCGACGAGTCCCATGTACTCGCTCATCACGTTCCGGTGGAAGTACGGCGGCCGGAACGTGTCCTCGCCCACCAGCCAGCGCGGCGCGAAGACCACGAAGTCCACCCCCGCGAGGCCCGGGGTGTCCGACGGCGACGTGAGCACCGTGAAGATCGACGGGTCCGGGTGGTCGTACGAGATCGTGCCGAGGACGTTGAAGCGGTGCAGGTCGTACACGTACGGGACGTGGTTGCCGTGCCAGGCGACGACATCGAGCGGGGAGTGGTCGTAGTGGGCCGTCCAGAGGTTCCCGCAGAACTTGTTGACGACCTCGACCGGCCCCTGGACGTCCTCGTACGCGGCGACCGGGGCCCGGAAGTCCCGCGCGTTCGCCAGGCCGTTGGCGCCGATCGGGCCGAGGTCGGGCAGGCGGAAGGGCGCGCCGTAGTTCTCGCACACGTAGCCGCGGGCGCTCGCGTCGAGCAGTTCCACGCGGAAGCGGACCCCGCGCGGGATCAGCGCGACCTCGCCGGGCCGGGCCGCCAGCAGCCCGAACTCGGTGCGCAGCAGCAGCCCGCCGTGCTCCGGCACGATCAGCAGCTCGCCGTCGGCGTCGCTGAACACCCGGTCCATCGAGGTGTCGGCGTGGTAGACGTGCACGGCCATGCCGGTGCGCTGCGTCGCGTCGCCGTTGCCGCCGAGGGTCCACAGGCCGGCCAGCCAGTCCGTGCCGGGCGCGGGGGCGGGCAGCGGGTTCCAGCGGCGCCGGTTGGGGTCGGGGACGGTTTCCGTGAAGGGAGCGGTGCGCAGCGCGCCGTTGTCGGCGCGCGTGAACTCCGGGTGCGCCGCCGACGGGCGGATCCGGTACAGCCAGGAGCGGCGGTTGTGCGCGCGGGGCTCGGTGAAGGCGGTGCCGCTGAGCTGCTCCGCGTACAGGCCGAGCGGGGCGCGCTGCGGCGAGTTCCGTCCCTCGGGCAGCGCCCCCGGCACCGCCTGGGACCCGTGCTCGTTCCCGAAACCCGACAGATAGGTCAGGCCCTCGGCCGTCTTGCGTGCGTCCCCGCTCATCGCCATCGCTCCCTCGCCCCTCACCATGATTCCTATGCTCAACCGTAGGATTCGGTGCCACCCCGCGCAAGAGGTCCTCCCGGGTCCTCCTCAGGTCCGCCCGGGGTCCTCCCCGAGAGGGATCCGCGAACGTGAGCGTTCCTCTACTGTCCCGAGCATGCCCAGGACGACGCCGCACGCCCGCGCAGCCGCCGCCCTCCTGACCTGCGCCCTGGTGGTGACGGGGCTCGCCGGGTGCGGTGACGACGGCGGCGGCCCGCAACACGTGGGCAAGGTCATCGACCGCACCGACGGCGACGGCAGCCCGTACCGGCAGATACCCGAGGAGGACGCGCCGGAGGTCGGCATCACCGTCGAACCCGACGCGGACCCGGGCGCCGGCTGGGACGTGCGCATCCGCGTCCGCGACTTCCGCCTCAGCCCCGCGGGCACCCCGGCGAAGGCCGTGCACGGCCGCGGGTACGCCCAACTCTCCCTGGACGGGCGCCGGTTGGCCCGGCTCAGGACCGTCGACCACCGGCTCACCGCGGACCGCGTCACCCGCGGCACCCACCACCTCACCGTCCGCCTGTACGCCGACGACCACACGGTCTGGGCGGTCGACGGCAAGCCGGTCGAGGCCACCGCCGACCTCACCGCCTCCGGGGCCGAGACGGCGTCGCCCACCGCCGTCGACGGTTCGCCGTAGGGTGACGGGCATGCCCCACCCCCCGTCCCTGCGCCGCGCGCCCGTCCAGCAGCGCAGCGCCGAGCGACTGACCCGGATCCTCGACGCCTGCGCACGGCTCCTCGACGAAGGGGGCTACGAGGGCCTGAGCACCCGGGCCGTGGCCACCCGCGCCGACGTGCCCATCGGCTCCGTGTACCGCTTCTTCAGCAACAAGCGCGACATGGTCGACGCCCTCGCCCAGCGCAACCTCGAACGGTACGCGGAGCGCGTCGCCGCACGGCTCGCGGACCTCGCGGCCGGGGACTGGCGCGCGGCGATGGACGCCGTCCTCGACGAGTACCTCGCGATGAAGCGCACCGCGCCCGGCTTCTCCCTCGTCGACTTCGGCACCCAGATCCCCGTCGGCGACCCCGCGGCCGACCCCAACCACCGCGTCGCCGACACCCTCACCGACCTGCTCGCCCCCCACCTGCACCGCACCCCCGACGCGGCCCTGCGGCGCACCTTCCTCGTCGCCGTCGAATCCGCCGACACCCTGGTCCGTCTGGCGTTCCGGCTCGACCCGGCGGGGGACGAGGGGATCATCGGGGAGACACGGGAGCTGCTGCGGGCCTACCTGGCGCGGGTGCTGGACGAGGGCTGAGCCCCGCCGCGCCACCGCCGTCACCGCCGTCGCCGTCGGAACCGCTGTGACCTGGAGTTTTGCGCTTATTGCTCACGCGTCAACATCTTGTTAACGCAAATGAACGGGCCCTAACGTCTCGCTGACCGCCACCCCCGGGCGGCAGTTCAACGGCGAACGCAACGTTGGGAACCCACTCCATGCTGACAATCCTCGGATTCGTCATGATCGCCACCTTCCTGGTGCTGATCATGATGAAGAAGGTGTCGCCGATCGCGGCGCTCGTGCTCATCCCCGCGCTCTTCTGCGTACTGGTGGGCAAGGGAGCGCACCTCGGTGACTACGTCATCGCCGGGATCGGCGACCTGGCGCCCACCGCCGCCATGCTGATGTTCGCGATCATCTACTTCGGCGTGATGATCGACGTCGGTCTCTTCGACCCGATCGTGCGCGGCATCCTGCGTTTCGCCAAGGCCGACCCGGTGCGCATCGTCGTCGGCACGGCCGTGCTCGCCGCGATCGTCTCGCTGGACGGCGACGGCTCCACCACGTTCATGATCACCGTCTCGGCGATGTATCCGCTGTACAAGCGCCTGAAGATGAGCCTCGTCGTGATGACCGGTGTCGCCGCGACCGCCAACGGCGTCATGAACACCCTGCCCTGGGGCGGCCCGACGGCCCGCGCGGCCACGGCCCTCAAGGTCGACGCGAGCGACATCTTCGTACCGATGATCCCCGCGCTCGCCGCCGGACTCGTCTGCGTCCTGGTCCTCGCCTACGTCCTCGGGCGCCGCGAGCGCAAGCGGCTCGGCTACCTGTCCCTGGACGAGGCGGTCACGGAGACCGCCGACGAGAAGGTCCTGGTCGGCACGGGCGGCGGCGCCGCGAAGGGCACCGGCGGCGGCGACCACGCGGCCGCCGCGTACGAGAACGAGGACGGCGAGACCTTCTCCGGCCTCGACCCGCACCGCGCCACCCTGCGCCCCAAGCTGTACTGGTTCAACGCGCTGCTCACGGTCGTCCTCCTGACCGCCATGATCATGGAGTTGCTGCCGATCCCGGTCCTGTTCATCCTCGGCGCCGCGCTCGCCCTCTCCGTCAACTTCCCGCACATGCAGGACCAGAAGGCCCGCATCGGCGCGCACGCCGAGAACGTCCTCAACGTCTCCGGCATGGTCTTCGCCGCCGCCGTCTTCACCGGCGTCCTGCAGGGCACCGGCATGGTCGACCACATGGCGAAGTGGGTCGTGGGCGGCATCCCCGACTGGATGGGCCCGCACATGGCCCTCGTCACGGGCGTGCTCTCCGTCCCGTTCACCTACTTCATGTCGAACGACGGCTTCTACTTCGGCATCGTCCCCGTCCTCGCCGAGGCCGGGAACGCGCACGGCGTCTCCACCCTGGAGATCGCCCGCGCCTCCCTCGTCGGCCAGCCCCTGCACATGTCGAGCCCGCTGGTCCCCGCGGTGTACGTGCTCGTCGGCATGGCCAAGGTGGAGTTCGGCGACCACACCAAGTTCACCGTGAAATGGGCCGCGTTGACCGCGCTCGTCGTCCTCGGCGCGGGTCTGCTGTTCGGGATCGTGTGACCGCATGAGCCGCACGTGGCTGCTGCGCCTCGTCCTCGCCTTCAGCTTCGCGCAGACGGCGGTGTCGATGGCGCGGCCCGCCGTCTCCTACCGGGCGCTCGCGCTCGGCGCCGACGAGCGGGCCGTGGGCGTCATCGCCGGTGTCTACGCACTGCTGCCGCTGTTCGCCGCGGTACCGCTGGGACGGCGCACCGATCACGGCCGGTGCGCGCCGCTGCTGCCCGTCGGCGTCGTGCTCATCGCCGGCGGCTGCGCGCTCAGCGGACTCGCCGGCTCCCTGGTGGCGATGGCCGCCTGGAGCGGTGTGATGGGCCTCGGCCACCTCTGCTTCGTGATCGGCGCCCAGTCGATCGTGGCCCGGCAGTCCGCGCCCGACGAACAGGACCGCAACTTCGGCCACTTCACCATCGGCGCCTCCCTCGGCCAGCTCGTCGGCCCCCTCGCGGCCGGCGCACTGATCGACAGCGCGGACATGGCGGGCACCAGCGCGCTCGCCCTGCTGGTGTCGGCGGGCGGGTGCGCGCTCGCGCTGACCTCGCTGTGGCGCATCGAGTTCCGCCGGGCGCCGACCGGCGCGCAACCGACGGCGAGCGCACCGCCCGTCCCCGTACGCCGCATCCTGCGCAGCCGCGGCGTCCCCGGCGGCATCTTCATCAGCCTCGCCGTCCTGTCGGCCACCGACATCCTCACCGCGTACCTGCCGGTCGTCGGCGAGCACCGGGGCATCGCGCCGTCGGTCGTCGGGGGCCTGCTCAGCCTGCGCGCGGGCGCGACGGTCGCCTGCCGTCTGGTGATGACCCCGCTCATCGACTGGCTGGGCCGCGCCACCCTGATCACCACGACCTGCCTGCTGGCCGCGCTGCTCTGCGCGGGCATCGCCCTTCCCGTCCCCGTCGGGGTACTCGGCGCGATGCTGATCGTCCTCGGGTTCTGCCTCGGCGTCGGACAGCCGCTGTCCATGACGACGGTCGTGCAGGCCGCCCCGCCCGGCGCCCGCTCCACGGCCCTCGCGCTGCGGCTGACCGGCAACCGCCTGGGCCAGGTCGCCGCCCCGGCGTCGGCGGGCCTGATCGCCGGGGCGGCGGGCACGGCGGCGCCGGTCA
>NZ_JAAGMG010000526.1 GCF_010548525.1 Streptomyces sp. SID14478 | reverse complement strand
AGGTCGAGACCGCCCGCGTGGGTCATGCCGTCCCAGGAGGCGGGGTCCTGCCAGGCCTCGGCCAGGGCGTCGAGCGCCTTGGGCACGGCGGCGCGCCAGTCGGGAGCGAGTGCGGGCAGGGCGCTGCCCGGGTCCGCCTCGCCGGTCTCGTCGCGCTCCTTGCGGGCCGTCGCGCGCAGCCCCTCGGCCAGGCCGAGGACGTGGCCGAGGAGATGGCGTACCGCGTAGTCGGGACAGGGGGTCGGCAGATCCAGCTGCTCGTCGCGCACGCCGTGGGCGAGGCGCGCGACGATCCGGGCCTGCGGGCCGAGGTCCACTGTCGTCGTGTCACTCATGGTGACCCTTCCGGTGGGTTTCCAGTGCTCACCGGTACAGACCCGCCCGCGGCCCGGAAGTCATCGCTGCGGGATCACACCTTCGCGAGCGCCTCCGTCACCGCCGACAGGTCCGCGTCCGAGGCCAGCCCCGCGTGGTACAGCCGCACCTGGTTCGCGCCCAGATCACGCGCGGCGCGGATGTCGTCGCCGAGGGTGCCGGGGCTGCCGCCCATGCCCCGTACGACGGTGAGGTTCGCGGCGACCACTCCCGTGCCCTGCTCCGCGAACGGCCGCAGCAGCCCCGCGCCGCCGGTGCAGGGCACGACGACGCCGTCGGCGACGGACAGGATGTGCACGGGGTCGACGCCCACGTTGGCGCCGCAGTGGTAGGGCACCGGGCTGGCGTGCAGCAGCACCTGGAAGCCGTCGGGGGCGGCTGCGCGTACCGCCGCGACGGCGTCCTCCTGGAGGCCGCGCGCGGTCGCGTCCCGGTAGGCGCGCGTGGCCGTGGCGGTCGCCTCGCCGAGCAGCTTCTCGACCGTGGGCCAGCCCTCGTCCGCCGTCTCCGCCCGCCATACGGGTTCCAGGGCGGCCCGGACCTTCCCGGCCAACTCCTCCGCGTCCAGGCCCTGTGCGCCGTATCCGGTCCGGCAGTCGGGGCAGAAGCACAGGGACATCAGGTACTGCCCGGCCTCCCCGAGCCCGACCCCGGCCGTCTTGTCGTGGGCGTGCAGGTGCGCGAGGCCGTACCAGCCGAGCGACTCCAGCTCGGTGCCGCGGGCGCCGGGCCGGGTGGCGGCCTCCGCCGCCAGGTCGACCAGGTAGGCGCGGGTGGCGGGCTGGGCGATGCAGGGGGCCCAGGGGTAGCGGTCGCCGTAGGCGTTCACGACCGAGGTGGCGGGATGTTCGGCGCCCATGCGGGAGTTGTGGGCGAGGACGACCCAGGTGTGGACGTCGAGCCCGGCGTCGGCGAGGGCGGCGGCCGCTTCCCCGTACGCGTCGCCGGGGGCCCAGTCCCCGGCGGCGTACGGACGCAACTCCCTTCCCTGCCAGCGCTGTTCGTCCGCCGGGTAGAGCACTGCGGCGTGCTCGGCGGTGACGATGCGCCGGTGCGGGTGGCGGGGGGTCAGGGCCCGGGTCGAGTGGTAGGCGGCGGCGAGGGTGACCTGCTGGACGCCGAGCGCGGCGATGCGGCGGGCGGCGTCCGGGTCGCCGTTGACGTCCCAGGGGTAGACGAACGCGGAGGTCTTCACCCGGCCGCTCCTTCCAGCAACTCGTGGCCCCGCTGGACGAGTTCGGCCAGCTGCTTCACATGGTCCTCGCGGGGTTCCTGCAGCGGCGGGCGCACCTCGCCGACGTCGAGCCCGCCGAGCCGCACCCCCGCCTTCACGAGGGAGACCGCGTAGCCGCGGCCCTGGTTGCGCAGTTCGACGAGCGGCCGGTAGAAGCCGTCGAGGAGGCGGTTCGCGGTGGCGTCGTCGCCCGTGGTGAGTGCCTTGTGGAAGGCCTGGGCGATCGTGGGCGCGAAGCAGAAGACGGCGGAGGAGTAGAGGGTGATGCCGATGCCGCGGTAGGCGAGGCCGGTGAGCTCGGCGGTCGGCAGGCCGTTGAAGTAGAGGAATTCCTCCGGGACTTCGGTGCGGACGGCGCTGACGATGCGCTGCATCAGGTCGAGGTCGCCGAGGCCGTCCTTGAGGCCGAGGACCTTGGGGTGGCGGGCGAGCGCGATGACGGTCTCCGGGGTGAAGACGGCGTTGTCGCGCTGGTAGACGATGATGTCGAGGGAGGTCGCCTCGGCGAGCTGGGTGTAGTGCCGCAGCAGGCCCTCCTGCGCGGCGACCACGAGATAGGGGGGCATCGCCAACAGGCCGTCGGCGCCCGCCCGTTCGGCCGCGCGCGCGTACTGGATCGCGAGCGCGGTGCCGTATCCGGCGCCCGCGACGACGGGCACCCGGCCCTCGGTGGCCTCGACCGCGGCCGCGACGCAGGCCTCGAACTCCTCGGGGGCCAGCGCGTGGAACTCCCCGGTGCCGCAGCAGGCGAAGACGGCGGCGGCCCCGGCCTCGACGCCGCGCCGCACGTGGGTGCGGTAGGTGTCCAGGTCGACGGCGCCGTCGGGTCCGTACGCGGTGACGGGGAAGAACAGCGGCCCGCTGGGGACGCTGAGTCGAGCGGCGAGGGGGGCTGAGGTCACGGGCTCTCCCTGAACATGTGCATGTTTCTGATCCGCGTCTATATTTCTGAACGCGCTTACCGTAAGCCGCCCCAAAGGGGACGGTCAAGCGTACGAACTCGCTGATCCCGTGCGACTCTTGACGGAGGCGAATCCCCCTCCTTAGCGTGTCCATGAATGTGAATATGGCTCACACATACGCTCAGGAGACCACGCACATGCCAGCTCCCCGCACGATCCTGCTCACCGGCGCCGCCGGCGGACTCGGCACCCTGATGCGGGAGCTGCTGCCCCAGCACGGCTACGACCTCCGGCTGCTCGACGTGCGCCCGGTCCCGGACGCCCCGGACGCGATCGTCGCCGACCTGAACGACACGGAGGCGCTGCGCGAGGCGGTGCGCGGCGTCGACGGCGTGCTGCACCTGGCCGGGATCTCCCTGGAATCGACCTTCGACAAGATCCTCGAATCGAACATCAAGGGCACCTACCACCTCTACGAGGCGCTGCGCGCGGAGGGTGAGAGCCGCGCCGACGGCGTCGCCCCGCGGCTCGTCTTCGCGTCCTCCAACCACGCGATCGGCTTCACCCCGCGCCCGCACACCGAGGACGGCGCGCCCCTGGTCCCGGTCGAGACGCTGCGCCGCCCCGACACGTACTACGGCCTGTCGAAGTCGTTCGGCGAGGACCTCGCGCAGTTCTACTGGGACAAGTTCGGCCAGGAGACGGTGTCGGTGCGCATCGGCTCCTGCTTCAAGGAGCCCACGGACGTGCGCATGATGTCGGTCTGGATGAGCCCGGCGGACGGTGCCCGGCTCTTCCACGCGGCCCTGAGCGCGGAGAAGGTCGGCCACACCGTCGTCTACGGCTCCTCCGACAACACGCGCATCTGGTGGGACCTGTCGAGCGCCCGTGCGCTCGGCTACGAACCGCAGGACGACTCGGAGAAGTACGCGGAGCAGTTGCTCGCCGAGTTCGGACCGCTGACCGACGAGAACCCGGCGCACCTGTACATGGGCGGCAAGTTCATCAACGACCCGCCGATCTGGCCGTACTGACCGGTTTCATGCGCAGGCGGGCCGCCGCGCGGCCGCGGCGCGGCGCACCCGGCCCGGGCCACCCCGTACGCC
>NZ_JAAGMG010000484.1 GCF_010548525.1 Streptomyces sp. SID14478 | reverse complement strand
GTCGGGCCGATGACGCGCAGCGCGGCCGACGCGGCGCTGATGATGGACGTGATCTCCGGCCCCGACCCGCGGGACTGGTCGCAGCTCGGGCCGGTCGCCGGCAGCTTCCGGGAGGGGCTGCGCGGCGGTGTGCGGGGCCTGCGGGTGGCGTACTCGCCCTCGCTGGGCGGGCAGGTGGCGGTGCGGCCCGGCGTCGCGTCGCGGGTGCGCGCGGCGGTGACCCGCCTCGCCGAGCTCGGCGCGTACGTGGAGGAGGTCGACCCCGACTTCAGCAACCCGGTCGAGGCCTTCCACGTGCTGTGGTTCGGCGGGGCCGCGCGGGTGGTGCAGCAACTGTCGCCCTCGCAGCGGGAGTTGCTGGACCCGGGCCTGAAGGAGGTCTGCGCGCAGGGCGCCCGGTACAGCGCCCTCGACTATCTGGCGGCGGTGGACGTGCGGATGGACCTGGGGCGGCGGATGGGCCTGTTCCACTCGACGTACGACGTGCTGATCACGCCGACGCTGCCGCTGCCCGCGTTCGAGGCGGGTGTGGAGGTGCCGCGCGGTTCGGGGCTGCGGCGCTGGACGGGCTGGACCCCGTTCACGTACCCCTTCAACCTGACCCAGCAGCCGGCCGCGTCCGTCCCCGTCGGTCTGGACGGTCACCTGCCGGTGGGGCTGCAGGTGGTCGCGGCCCGGCATCAGGACGCCCTGGTGCTCAGGGTGGCGCACGCCCTGTACGAGGCGGGGGCCGCGGGGACGGAGCCGCCGGTCGGGGCCCAGGGCGTGTTGTGAAAGTCCCGTCGTTCGCCCGAAGGGCGGGCCCCGCGGCGTCCGGTGCGTGCGATCGCAAGGCGCCGGAGCGTCCTCATAGCGGAGCTATTCGGGCGCTCCGGCAACGCCGCTGGGGGTCCCCCCGGCCGAAGGCTGGGGGAGTGCGTGCCGGACGCCGCGGGGCAGGCGGGACTTTCACAACACGCCCTAAGCCACGGGCTCCGCCCCGGGCCCCGCCCGTCACACGCCGGCGGGGCTGGTTCGGGGGGGGCCGTCACACCCGCTTGAATCCGAGCGTCTCCCCCACCGCTCCGCCGCGCCACAGGTCCTGGCAGGCCTCGGCCATCTCGTCGAGGCCCGTCACCACCTGACCCCACACGATCCCGGGGACCCAGCCCACGTCCCCGTTGATCAACAGGTTGTTGCGCTCGTAGAACAGCGCGAGGTCGATGACGGGGGTGCCGGCGGCCAGCGACGCCCCGGCGCCGTACCCGTACGACTGGGAGCCCAACTGCGTCCCGTTGAAGGAGAAATAGCAGAGGTCGCCGGGAATGGGCGTCACCGTCGGATTCTCCAGCGGTGGCTCCTGTTCCGCGAATGCCGGGAACAGGGCGTAGATCTCGTTGCGGGCGTATTTGGCGTGGTAGACGTCCGAGACGAGTGGCAGCGCGTCCCACACCGCCGCACAGGTCAGCGGAGCGCGGTCGTCGAGGAGTTTCGCCGTGCAGGCAACTCCCCGCTTGGCCAGGGAGATTTCGATGAAACGGTCCGGTGAGTCAGCCATGCGCTCCATGGTCAACCTCAGCCACCCCCGTGGGTCAAGACCGCCTCGCCCGTATCAAGGGCGTGAATTGGTCGGCATATGTTGAGTCGAGCCGGGTAGCCGCGCGCCCATGGCTCCACCACCTGGAATAGACAAGAGACTTGAAGTCAGTCGGCTGGGCCGCCGCTCGTTCCTGATGGGCGCGGCCGCAGTGGGCGCTGTCGGCGTGACGGGCTGCAGCCTGGCACCGGAGGAAGGCGCGATCGAGGGCGGCGATCTGCTCGACCGGCTGCGTTCGTCGGGCACGGTCAAGGTCGGTGTCGCCGGTGAACAGCCCTTCGGCTACATCGACTCGGACGGCAAGGCCACCGGCGAGGCCCCGGCCATCGCCCGGGTCATCTTCAAACGACTCGGCATACCGAACATCAAGCCCATACCCACCCAGTTCGGCGCTCTCATACCGGGCCTGAAAGCGCTCCAGTTCGACGTGGTGTCGGCCGGCATGTACATCATCCCGGTCCGCTGTGAGCAGGTGCTGTTCTCCGACCCGGACTACCTGATGCTGGACTCGTTCATCGTGCGCAAGGGCAACCCGCACGGCATCAAGTCGTACGAGGACATCGCCAAGAAGGGCCTCAAGCTCGCCAGCGGCACCGCGTACGCGGAGATCGGCTACGCCGAGGCGGCGGGCGTGAAGAACATCCTCGTCCTGCCCGACCCGGTGGCCGGGCGCGACGCCGTCGCGCAGGGGCGCGTGGACGCCTTCGCCGGTACGAACGTCACCGTCAAGGGCGTGGTGAAGGGCAACAGCCGGGTCGAGGCGACCAAGGCGTTCCAGCCCGTGGTCGACGGCAAACCCGCCTACGGTGCAGGCGGGTTCGCCTTCCGCCCCTCCGAGAAGAACTTCCGCGACGCCTTCAACGAAGAGCTGCACAAGCTCAAGAAGAGCGGTGAACTCCTGCGGATCGTGCGGCCGTTCGGCTTCACGGAGGACGAGATGACCGACCTGACGGTCGAGAAGCTCTGCCCGCCGGCCTCTGGGGGTTCCGCATCATGATGTCGTCCGAGTTCCTCACCTCATGGTTCCTGCCCGCGGTGTGGATCACTATTCAGGTCCTCGTCTACAGCGCCCTGGTGGCGTTCGCGATCGCCCTTCCGGTGGGCATCTGGCGCACGTCGCGGCTGCGGATCGTACGCATCGTGGCGGGCGCCTACTTCGAGATCTTCCGCGGTACCTCGGCCCTGGTCCTGATGCTCTGGATGGCCTTCGCGGTACCGCCGTTGCTGCATCTCCAGTTCGTTCCGCTGGCGTCCGGCGTGCTCGCGCTCGGACTCACCTACGGCGCGTACGGTTCCGAGATCGTCCGGGGTGCGCTGGCTTCCGTGCCGGCCGCACAGCGCGAGGCGGGGGTCGCGCTCAACTTCACTCGGATGCAGCGACTGCGCCTGATCGAACTGCCGCAGGCCTGGCCGGAGATGATCCCTCCCTTCAACAACCTCCTGATCGAGTTGATGAAGGGCACCGCGCTGGTCTCGGCGATCTCGGTCGCCGACATGACGTTCGCCGGCGGCCTGCTGCGCCAGGCGAAGAACGAGAGCGCGCCGTCGTACACGCTGCTCCTGGTCCTCTACTTCATCCTCGCGTTCATCCTGACCCGCGGCATGCGGGTCCTTGAGCGCCGGGCCAAGGCGAAGGTCGGCAGGCAGCCGGAGAAGTCCGGCTTCTTCAGCGGTCTGCGCAGCAAGGGCCGGGTCGATGCCCTCACCGGCAGCGGCGTCACGGGGACGGGGGACACCAAGTGAACTGGGACTGGCAGGTCGTCGACACCTTCATGCCGCGCTTCTGGGACGGCGTGCTGATCACGCTGCAGGCCCTGGGCTGGGGCACCCTGATCGCGTTCACCCTGGGGCTCGTGTGGGCCATCGCGCAGCGCTCGGGGCCGGCGTGCGTGCGGATCCCGGTGACGGCGATCACCGAGTTCATCCGCAACACGCCCCTGCTCGTGCAGCTCTTCTTCCTCTTCACCGTGGTCCCGGAGTGGGGCCCCACCATGTCGCCGCTCACCACGGGCGTCGTCGGCCTCGGGCTGCACTACTCGACGTACACCGCCGAGGTGTACCGGGCGGGCATCGAGGGGGTTCCGGTCGGCCAGTGGGAGGCGGCCACGGCGCTCAGCCTCTCCCGGCGCCACACCTGGACGGCCGTGATCCTGCCGCAGGCCATTCGCCGCGTGGTGCCCGCCCTGGGCAACTACGTGGTCGCGATGCTGAAGGACTCCCCGCAGATCTACGTGATCGGCGCGCTGGACATGCTGGGCGAGGCCCAGGCGTACAGCCAGGAGACCTTCACCACCGAGGCACTGACCGTCGTGGGCGTGGCCTTCATCGTCATCGCCTTCCCCGCATCCCTCCTTCTGCGAGTTCTGGAGCGTCGCCTTGTCCGCTGACAACAGCACTTCCCAAGAGATCAGAAACCCCGCCGTCGACGGCAGCGAACTCATCAGGTTCGACAAGGTCACCAAGCGGTTCGGCGCCAACACGGTCCTCGACGACCTGGACTTCTCCGTCGCCTCCGGCAAGCACGTGACGCTGATCGGCCCGTCGGGCTCCGGCAAGACCACGATCCTGCGGCTGCTCATGACCCTGCTCAAGCCCGAAGAGGGCACGATCAAGGTGGGCGGCGAGTACCTCACGCACGAGGAGAGGAACGGCAAGCTGGTCCCGGCCGGCGAGAAGCACATCCGCGAGGTCCGCAAGAACATCGGGATGGTCTTCCAGCAGTTCAACCTCTTCCCGAACATGAAGGTGCTGCGCAACATCATGGAGGCGCCCGTCACCGTGCTCGGCCTGCCGAAGGACGAGGCCGAGGTGCGGGCCCGCGAGCTGCTCGACATGGTGGGGCTCGGGGACCGCTGCGACGCGTATCCGACGCAGCTGTCCGGCGGGCAGCAGCAGCGGGTCGCCATCGCGCGGGCCCTCGCCATGCGGCCGCAGGTGCTGCTGCTCGACGAGGTGACGTCCGCGCTCGACCCGGAGCTGGTGGCCGGGGTGCTCGACGTCCTGCGTGACATCGCGCACACCACGGACATCACCATGCTCTGTGTGACCCACGAGATGAATTTCGCCCGGGACATCTCCGACCAGGTACTCATGTTCGACGCGGGCCGCGTCATCGAGTCCGGTTCGCCGGAAAAGATTTTCAGCGAACCGGAACACGAGCGCACCCGGGAGTTCCTGAGCGCGGTCCTGTGACCTGCCGCGCACAGATTGGGGCATGACTTTGGCATATGCCAGGGTGGCGCGTTCCTGCTGAGAGGCACGGAACGCGCCACCAATCTCCCCAACAGCCGCCCCTATTGGGTGTGTTGGCGGCTATCGTGGACGGAGCCAGCTGTCCGGAACCGTTCCATGCAGGGGGATCCCGTGGCGCTGAAGCACGAACAGGACGCGTCGGCGTACCAACCGCACCAGTCGGTGCAGCTGGCGCTCCGCGTGCTGGAGACGGTCGCCCATCACGGCATCGGCGTCACCACCGCCGAGCTGGCCCGCACCGTCGACCTGCCCCCGGACGAGCTGACCACGCTGCTGCGCATGCTCCGCCGCGAGGGATACGTCCAGCAGACCGCCGACGGCGCGTACGTCACGGGCGACACCCTGACCAGGCTCGGCTCCGCCGAGGGCCGCGAGGCCGCGCTCACCGCCAAGCTCCAGATCACCCTGGACGAGCTGCGCGACGTCGTGGGCGCCGCGGTCTACATGAGCCGGTACATCGACGGCGAGGTCCGCGTCACGCAGTACGCGTCCGGCCCCGAGGCCCCCGCGGTGAACGAGTGGGTCGACTTCCGCGTCTCGGCGCACGCGAGCGCCGTCGGCAAGAGCCTCCTCGGTCAGCTCGACCTGAACGGCCGGCGCGACCACCTCTCCCGCCACAAGATGGCCCGCCTGACCTCGCGCACCATCACGAACGAGAAGGTGCTCCTGTCCAAGCTGGCCTCCCAGCCGGCGACGGTCCCGGTCCTCGACCTCCAGGAGTACGCGGTCGGCACGGTCTGCGCCGCGGTCCCGATCACGGCGGGCTCCGCGGTCGGCTGCCTGGCCCTGTCCCTCCCGGTCGAACACGCCCACCGCCTCCACCACGCGGCAGACCGCCTGAACAAGTCAGCGGCCCCGGTACTCCTGTCCTTGACGATCTGACCTCACACGAAGGGCCTTGCCCGTCTGTACGCCGCCGGGCACCCCAGCCCGGTCCCCGCGTCCACAAGGGGCCCCCGCGCCGGTCGGGGGCGTGGGTGGCGAAGCCCCCACACCGCGCGGCGAAGCCGCGCAAAAACAACGATGGCGGGACGGTTCGCGTACTCCGCGAACACATCCCGCCACCGACAACGTGCGCCGCCAGGGACTCGAACCCCGGACCCGCTGATTAAGAGTCAGCTGCTCTAACCAACTGAGCTAGCGGCGCCTGCTGACTCGGAAATAGTACCTGGTCCGCAGGGGTGCCAGCGACCAAGGCCGTCAGTGGGGCTGGAGCAGCGCCTCGCGGCCCTGTTCCCGGTACGCGCCCACGAGGGCATCACGTTCCCGCTCCGTCAGCCGGCGGTACGTCGCCTCGCCGGCCGGCCGCCACCACAGTTCTCCCCCGCTCCAGAAACCCTCGCGGCGCAGCTCCCCGCGCCGCACCTTGTTCGTGGCCGTCACCGGCATCCGCTCCACCACCCGGACGAAGCGGGGCGCCATCTTCGTACCGAGATCGCCCTGCGCCAGCAGGAACTCCCCGAAGGCCAGGGGGTCGAATCCGGTGCCCTCGCGCGGCGCCAGGGTCGCCATCACCTGGTCCCCGGAGACCGGGTCGGGCACGCCGTACACGGCGACGGCGGCGGCGTCCGGCCAGCGGGCCAGGATGTTCTCGATCATGGCGGGGGCGAGGTTCTCGCTGTCCACGCGGACCTTGTCGTCGCCGCGTCCGGCGAAGTAGAGGAACCCGGCCGCGTCCCGGTAGAAGAGATCGCCCGTCCAGTACCAGCCGTCCGCACGGACCCGCTCCCCGTACGCGGCGTCGTTGCGCCAGTACCCCTCGAAGGACGACCGGCCCCGGTTCACCAACTCCCCTATCGCCTCGCCCCCGTTGACCAGGCGCCCGCCCGCGTCGAACACGGCGGGCGGGCAGGCGGCGCCCGTCTCCGGGTCGAGGACGACGAGGTCGTCGCCGGGTGCCGCGCGCCCGATCGCGCCCGCCGGGGTGTCGGCGGTGCGCTGCACGGCGGCGCCGCCCTCGGACGAGCCGTACCCCTCGACGAGCCGCACCCCGAACCGTTCCTCGAAGCGTGCCGCGTCCACCGCCCCCGCCTCGGTGCCGAAGCCGACGCGCAGCGGGTTGTCCCGGTCGTCGGGGCGTTCCTCGGTGGCGAGCAGGTACTGGACGGCACGCCCCACGTACGTGAAGTAGGTCGCCCCGAACCCGCGCACGTCGTCGAGGAAGTGG
This sequence comes from Streptomyces sp. SID14478, assembly GCF_010548525.1. GTDB lineage: Bacteria > Actinomycetota > Actinomycetes > Streptomycetales > Streptomycetaceae > Streptomyces. The sequence goes on along the minus strand of NZ_JAAGMG010000484.1, from coordinate 2,784 downwards.
GACGCCGAGAAGCGGCGGCGCAGCGCCACCCCGGCCCCTGCCGCCATCGCCGGGGCCCAGTCGGCGATGACCGCGTTGCCGTGGAAGAGCGGCATGCAGATGTAGTGCACGTCGTCCGCGCGGACGCCGAAGGTGTCGACCAGGGACCGGCCCGCCGCGGCCAGGCGCCCCTGCGTGCACACGGCGGCCTTGGGGGCGCCGGTCGACCCGGAGGTGAAGTACAGGAGCATGCGGGTGTCCGGCCCGACCCCGGCGGCGACCTGTGGCTGCGCGCCCTCGTACGCGGCGAGCAGTTCGGCGTACGCACCGGTGTCGGTGACCAGGACGCGGACGCCGGGCAGTTCCAGCTCGTCGAGCAGCGGGAGCCGGGACCGCTCGGTGACCAGGACGCGGCAGTCGGTGTGGGTGATGTCGCGGGCCAGTTCGGCGCCGCGCCGGGTCGGGTTGATGCCGGCGACGGCGGCCCCGGCCAGCGCCGCCGCGCTCAACCACTGGGGGAACTCGGGGGTGTTGTCGAGCAGCACCCCGATGTGCGGCTCCGCGCCCGGCGGCAGCAGATCGGCGAGCAGCGCGGCCCGTGCCGCCGCGCCCGCGGCGACCTGGTGGTGGCTGAGGACCTGATCCTCGTACGCGAGCCCGGGCCGGTGGTCCCCCCATCGTTCCTGGACGAGTTCCGCGAAGGTGCGCGTCATGGATCCCATGGCGGCGCACGATAATTGACGCATCGTCAGAAAGGGAGTGCCGCGCACACCCCGTGGTCAGAAGTCGTCCGTCGGCATGTCACCCGCGCCCGACACGAAGAACACGCAGAAGGCCACGACCACCGCGAGGACCGCGAGCACGAGCACCGTGCCCGCCAGGTTCGCGAAGGGCCGCGGCGCGTGGGCGGTGGCGTGTTCGGGGTGTTCGGCCGTGTAGTGCACGAGGACCACGTCGCCCTGGACGGTCATGGCGGGGCCGCCCGGCTCGTCGATGCGGACGGTCCGCCCGTCGCGGGCGGTGAACTCGTAGACGTGGTGCTGCGTGGTGCTCGGGTGGTCGCCGCCGCTCCTCGTCGTGTACGCGCGCAGGCAGCGCGCCTCCGCCGTGAGCCCGCCCCGCCAGGCCGCCCGCAACCGCAGCGAGCGGCGCACCACGACGAAGCCCATGGCGAGCGCTCCGCACGCGATGAGCGTAGGTACGAGAGTGAAGATCAGATCCATGGCGCTCCCCCGAGTCACTGGCCCTGCACGCCGCCCCGCGATCGGGGCGGCGTGCAGGGAAGCTACCCGCGCCGGGGGCGCGGGAGCCTCAAGACAGGCTCAGAACATCGGGGACCGCCCCGGAACCGCTCAGAACGTGACGTCCGAGCACGCGTAGAACGCGTTGGCCGTGTCGGCGATCGTCCACACCGCGAGGATCACGTGGTGGCCGGACTTGCCGGAGGGCAGGGTGCCGGAGTGGGACAGGGTGGCCGGGGGCTGGCCGCTGTAGGGCACCGTGAGGAACGGAGTGGTGTCCAGGGCGGCACGGGTCAGCGGCTGGCTGTCGTTCCAGCCGTTCTTGGTGACGTAGTAGCGGAAGTCCGTGGTGGAGTGCCGCGCGGTGAACTGCCAGCGGAACGTGTAGCTCTGACCGCCCGTCACCTTCGTGGTGGGCCAGGCCGAACCGTTCGGCTGCTTGGCCGCGTTGAGCTGCCCGAACTCGCCGTGGTTGCCCGAGCAGATCTGCCCGTCGGCGGGGCCCGCGGCCGGGAAGCCCTTGGGGCCCTCGACGCTCTGCGGCTCCCACTGGATGTTGCCGCAGTTCGCGACGGTGCCGTTGGCACAGAGTTTCTGCCGGCTGATGGGCAGGTCGGTGTAGCCGTGGCCGCTGGCACCGCTCGCCGAGAGCGCGAACGCGCCCGCGGTGGTGAGGCCGAGCAGGGCCGCGTACGCCTTGGTACGCCGTGACGTCTTTCGCATGCTGCCGCTCCTGGGGGTGTGGGGAGTTACGGAGCCGTGCGCACAGCGGTATTTCAGGTCTAGACCAACTCCCAATGTATTGCCGGGAGTTGGCCGTGTCCATACAAAGCCGTGACTCCGCTCACTCCCCCCTGCCGGTGTAGAACGCCACCGTCAGGTCCTTCACGAGCGCCTTGCGCTCGTAGTCGTCGAGATCCACCAGACCCCGCGTGGTCAGCCGCGTCACCGTGTCCTCCACCGAGTCCACGACGGAGCTGAGCACGCTGTCGCGGTGCTGGGCGTCCAGCGCCGCGACCCGGCGCCGCCGCATCGCTGCCGCCACCTCGGGCGCGTACTCGATCCGCGAGGTCTGCGCCGAGAACACCTCGATGCCGACCGGCCCGGCATCCGCGGCGAGCCGGCGGGTGAGCAGATCGCCGACGGCCTCGGCGTTGCGCAGGGTCGGCACGTCCTGGTGCAGCGGGCTCCCGCCGGCGACCGGGGGCGCGTCGGCGGGCAGCTGCGACAGCACCCGCGCCAGGCCCGCCTCCACGCACTCGCGCAAGTACTCCTCGTGGTCCTCGACGCCCAGCATCGCCCGCGCCGTGTCCTTGATCCGCCACACGACGAGCACGACGACGCGCAGCGCCACCCCGTTCGCGTCGACCGCGGGCATCGGCTCGCTGCGCCAGTGCCGCAGGCGTACGTCGACGCGGCGGCGCAGTAGCAGCGGGTTGACCCAGAGCAGGCCGGTCCTGCGCACGCTGCCCCGGTAGCGCCCGAAGAGGGTGAGCACCCAGGCCCGGCCGGTGCGCCCGCGCGCGAGGCCGCCGAACCCGAAGAGCGCCAGCGCGCCGGAGCC
>NZ_JAAGMG010000438.1 GCF_010548525.1 Streptomyces sp. SID14478 | reverse complement strand
GCCCGCCGAACGGGCGGCCGTCCTCGCCGAGTTGGCTGCGGCCGGTGTCGCGGTCGTGCCGCTGCCCGCCACGGACCTCTTCCTCGGCGGCCGCGGCGACGACACGGCCGTGCGCCGCGGCCTCGCCCCCGTGCGGGAGCTGTGGGAGGCGGGCGTGCTCACGGCCTGCGCCACCAACAACATCCGCAACGCCTTCACCCCGTACGGCACCGGTGACGTCCTGGAGACGGCGCTGCTGCTCGCGCGGCTCGCCCACCTGTCGGGCCCGTCCGACCTGCGCCGGGTGCTGCGCATGGTGACGTACGACGCGGCGCGGGTGATCGGGATCCCGGAGGCGGACTACGGGGTGCGCGAGGGCGCGGTGGCCGACCTCGTGGTGCTCGACACCCGGGACCACGACGCCGTGCTCCTGGAACGTCCGGTACGGACCGCGGTCGTCAAGTCGGGCCGCGTGGTGGCCCGTTCGGTGTTCACGACGGAGCTCGACGACACGCTCGTCGCGGGCATGGAGGCATGAGATGACCGAGACGACCACTCCTGTGGACCCGACCGTGACCGACGCGCCTGCGGTGCGCGAGCGGATACCGCACGAGGTCGTGGCGTCGGTGCTCGCGGCGACCACCGCGTTCGTCGGCGGCACCGCACTGCACCTGCCGCCGTGGGCGATCTTCATCTCATGGGCGGGTACGTTCCTGCTCGGCGGCCCGAACCTCCCGAACGCGCGGCGGCTGTGGCTCGCGATGCCGGTGGGTTCCACGTACGCGCTGGTCATCGTGGTGTTCGAGAAGCACCTGGGGACCACTTTCGGCGACGGCCAGTTCGCGCAGAACGCGTTCGGGGCGGTGTGCATCCTCGTCGTCAACACGACGCTCATGTACACGGGCCGGCTGAAGCTCTTCTCCCTGATCCCCGGCATGTTCTTCGGCTTCGCGAGCTACTTCGCGACGTTCTTCGGAGGGTTCGGCTACGACGCGGGCAACCCGTGGGCGGCGTGGGTGTGCGTGGTCGCCATGAACGCGCTGGGCCCGGTCTACGCCTATCTGTCGCGCCGCCTCGCGTTCCCCGTACACGACGCCTCCTGAACGATCAAAACGCTCAACTTGGCCGATCCTCTTGAGCGTTTGATTCAACGGGTGCTAGAAACCGCTTACTCACAGCGGTCACTCCAGCATCCCGGAGCCCTTCATGACGTCGCAGTCGTCCCCGTCCGCACCCGCCCCCTCCTGGTCCCGTCGCGGCTTCCTCGCCTCGACCGCGGCCGCCGGCGCCGTACTCGCCGTCGGACTCCCCCACCGGGCGGTGGCCGCCGACGGGGACGGCGCGGCGGCGGCCGGCGACGAGTTCGCCGCGCTGCGGGCCAAGTGGCGGACCCTGTATCTCGGCGAGGGGTTCAGCCCGACCGCCGAACCGTTCAAGTCCAAGCTCGCGACGCTCGGGACCCAGGCGAAGGGGCTGCGCGACACGATGGCCCCGGCGGACGGTTCGCTGTGGCCGGACGCGGTGTTCGGCGACCCCGATCCCGACACGGACACCGAGTCGTACGCCTACTCGGAGAAGATCCAGACCAGTTACGAGCGGGTGCGGGTGATGGCCGAGGCCTTCTGCCAGCCCGGCACCGGCCTCACCGGCGACGCGTCCCTCAAGACGGCCGTCCTCACGGCCGTCGACCACCTGGGCACCCAGGTCTTCAACGCGACCCAGGCGCAGTACGGGAATTGGTACAACTTCCAGATAGGCGCCCCGCAGCGGCTGCTCGACATCGCGGTCCTGATGTACGAGCACCTGAGCACCGCGCAGCTGACGGCCGCGGTCGAGGCGGTCGACCACTTCGTGCCGGACTCCCTGGTCGCGGAGTACACCGGCACCAGCACCGGCGCCAACCGCATCGACCTGTGCCGCGTCCTCGCACTGCGCGGCATCCTCGACGGCACGGCGGCGAAGGTCGCGCTGGCCCGGGACGCCATCGCGCCCGTCTTCCCGTACGTCACCTCGGGCGACGGCCTCTACGCGGACGGCTCGCTGATCCAGCACACCTACGTCCCGTACACCGGCTCGTACGGCGCGGTCCTGATCGACGGCCTGAGCAAGCTGTTCGCGCTGCTCGGCGACTCCACCTGGGCGATCACGGACAGCGGGCGGCAGATCTTCCTGGACTCCGTGGAGGACGCCTACGCGCCGTTCCTGCACGACGGCCTGTCCCTCGACAACGTGGCGGGCCGCGCCATCAGCCGGGGCCTGGTCGCCACCGACCCGCTGAAGATCCAGCAGGACGACCACTCCCGGGGCCACGGCATCATCGCGTCGGTCCTGCTGCTCGGGCAGGGCGCGAGCGACGAGGAGAACGCGCGCTGGCAGGCGCTCGCCAAGGGCTGGTTCACCCGTGACCGCTACAGCGACGTGACCTCGGGCCGCACGCTCGGCGTGGCCGCGCTCTCGAGGGTCACGGCCGTGCTCGACGACTCCGCCGTGCGGCCGGCGGCCGAGCCGACCGGGCACCGCCTCTTTCCCTCGATGGCACGGGCCACGCACCGCACGAAGCGGTTCACGGCGTCGGTGTCGATGTCCTCGAAGGCGATCACGTTCTACGAGAACGGCAACGGCGAGAACGTCCGCGGCTGGCACACCGGTTCGGGAATGCTGTACTGGTGGGCCGAGGGCGACAGCGCCGGCGGCGGCCAGTACAGCGACGGCTACTGGCCGACCGTGGACCCCTACCGGCTGCCCGGCACTACGGTCTCGCGCAAGCAGCTCGCGGACGCGGAGGGCGGTGCGTGGGGTGCGGCGCGCCCGGACACGACCTGGGTGGGCGGCGCGACCGACGGCACGTATGCCGCGCTCGCGCAGGACACGCGCGGCCTGTCCTCGACTCTCAAGGCCAAGAAGTCCTGGTTCTTCCTCGACGACACGGTGGTGTGCCTGGGCGCGGGCATCACGAGCGCCGACGGCGCCGGGGTGGAGAGCGTCCTGGACACCCGTAACCTGGGGGCTTTTGGCACGGCACGCCTGAGCGTCGACGGCCGCACACAGCCGACGGCGCACCCGTGGAACGCGGCGTTCCCGCGGGCCCGTTGGGCTCACGTGGCCGGACACGGCGGCTACGTCTTCCCCGGGGGCACGTCCCTGACGGCGCTGCGCGAGGAGCGGACCGGCACCTGGCAGAGCATCAACGGCGGCGGCGCGAAGGACCCCGTGACGCGCCGGTACGTGTCCCTGCTCGCCGACCACGGAACCGACCCGACGGATGCCTCGTACGCCTACATGCTGATGCCGGGAGCGAGCGAACTGCGCACCGCGGCCCGGGCGTTGGACCGTCATTGGCTGGACGTGACCGCCAACTCCGCTGCACATCAGGGCGTTCGGGTGCCGTCGCTCGGTGTCACCGCGGTGACGTTCTGGGAGCCGGGGACGGTCGGCAAGGTGACGGTGGACGCCCCGCTGATCGTGCAGATCCGCGAGAAGCGTGACGGTACGGCGACGGTGTCCGTCAGCGATCCCAACCGCGCGGTGAAGGCGGCCACGCTGACCTGGCGGCGCCCCGTGAGGTCGGTGACGTCGAAGCCGGGTTCGGTGACCGCCGCCCGGCCGGGACGGGAGCTGAAGCTCACGTTCGGCGATCTGAGCACGACCGGCGGCGTGACGCAGAAGGTGACCGTCAGGCTCGGCTGAGCGGCGCGCCGCACGAGGCCCGGATGCGCAACTCCGGGAGAATCTCGATGTGTTGTCCCGGCTCACGGGTTCCTGACGGCTCGGTGAGCCGGGACAGCAGCAGTTCGGCGGCGCGCCGGCCCACGGTCCGCTTGGCCGGTGCGACCGCCGTCAGCGGCAGATCGGCGAGGGCCGCCACCTCGTCGTCGTACGTGATGACGGACAGGTCCTCGGGAACGCGCACGCCGTGCGCCCGCAGCCGCGGCACGAGGACGATCGCGTCGGCGTCGCTGTGCAGGATCGCGGCGCTCGCGCCGTGCTCCTCGATGGCCTCGCGCAGGTACGCGAAGGTCCGCTCGAACCGCTCCGCCTCGGTGGCCGGGGGCTGTCGCGCCGGGGACGACGCGGGGGCGGGGCGCAGGCCGAGGGCCTCCACGGCCGCGTCGTAGCCGCGTCGCAGCCGGACGCTGGTGGGCGACTCCTGGGCCGCGAGGACGACGCAACGGTGGCCGAGCGAGGCCAGGTGGCGCACTGCCTCGGCGGCGCCGTGGGCATGGTCCGAGCGGACCCGGTCGAGGGCGGCGGCGGGGTGCCCGTGCGGCGCCGACCGTTCGACGAGGACGATCGGCACGGGGCGCTCGGTGATCCTCAACCCCTCGCCGGGACCCGGTACGCCACGGTCCCAACTGGGCGTCAGGAGCAGCCCGTCGACGCCCGCCGCGAGCAGCCGGTCGACCTGGACGGAGTCCTCACCGGGCAGGTACCGGGACAGGGCGACGACGAGGCGCGCACCACGCTCCTCCACCGCCTCGCGGGCGCCGCGCACCACGTCCGCGTAGTAGTACTCGGTCGTCGGCACCACCATGCCGACGACGGCGCCCTCCTTCAACTGACCGACCTTCACCGGGAGTTCGCCCGTCTCTCCCGGCCACACCACGGCGCCGTGCAGCCGCTGCAGCCTGCCCTGTGCGGCGAGGGTCTCCACGTCGCGGCGCAAGGTGACCGGGGAGACTCCCAGTTCCCGGGCGAGGTCGGCGACGCGCAGGGTGCCGCGCTCGCGCAGCAGTTCCAGGACGCGCCCGTGGCGCCGGTCGACGTGCAGCCGCATGAGTGAGGCCCCTCCCCGTTGCTCCCTGCCACGATCCGCCTGCTGTCGGCGGCGGCCGCGTCATCGTATCGATCGCTTGCGCTCAGAACGATCCGTACGGCGGGCCGGAGTGGGGCTTGCGCACCATGAAGACATCGACCGGATCCTCTGATTCCAGGAGGAAACCGTGCCGTTCGTACAGGCGGCGGGCGGGGCTGCCCCGCAGGACGTTCAGCCGGACGACCCGGGACTCGGCGTCCGCCCGCTCCAGCAGGGCGGCGAGGACCGCCGATCCGAGCCCGCGTCCGTGCAGCGCGGGCGAGAGGAAGAAGTGCTCCAGCCACAGCTCGTCCCCGTCGGGCCGCAGCGCGACGCACCCGGCGAACGCCGCTTCCACCTCGATGATCCAGGCCACATCCGGGAGGTAGGCGTCCCGGAAGCGCCGGCGCACGCGGTCCGGGTCGTAGCGGCCGAGCCGTTCGAGGTCCGGGCGCATCACGACGGCGCGCAGTTCGACGATGACCTCGACGTCGTCGGGGCGCGCGGGCCGCAGCGCCCAGACGGGCAGGGCAGCAGGGTTCGTACTGTCGTTCACTTCGGCAGTATTTCAGCGTCCATCGGGCCCGGATGATCTAACGTCGCGTGATGTTCACCATCGAGGAACGGGACAGGGTCCGCACCCGGCTGCTCGCACTCGCCGAGGCCGATCCGGACGTGACCGGCGCGGCCGTCACCGGCTCGTACGCCCTGGACGGCGGCGACCGCTGGTCGGACATCGACCTGGTGCTGGGCGTGCGGAGCGACGTCCCGCACACCGTGGAGCACTGGACGGGGCTGCTGTACGCGGAGTTCGGGGCACTGCACCACTGGGACCTGGCGGCCGGGGCCATGGTCTACCGCGTGTTCCTGCTGCCCGGCGGCCTGGAAGTGGATCTGGGGTTCGCCCCGCGGGAGGAGTTCGCGCCGCGCGGGCCGAGCTGGCGGACGGTCTTCGGGACCCCGGGAGCGGCGCGCGAGCCGTCGCCGCCCGAGCAGGGGCAGCTCGCCGGGCTCGGCTGGCACCACGCCCTGCACGCCCGCGCGTGTGTGGAGCGCGGCAGGCTCTGGCAGGCCGAGCATTGGATCGGGGCGCTGCGCGGGCAGGTGCTCGCCCTGGCCTGCACCCGGCTCGGACTGCCCGCGGCGTACGCGAAGGGCGCGCACCTGCTGCCGGACGAGGTGACGTCCGCCCTCACGGGAACGCTGGTGCGGTCACTGGAGGAGGCCGAGCTGCGCCGGGCGCTGCGCGCCGCCTCCGACGCCTTCGTGGCAGAACTCGCCGTGACGGAACCGGACTTGGCGAGGTCCCTCGCACCGCTCCTGCGGGAGTCCGGGCAGGTCTGAGCGGTCGGACGTCTCGGCTGGCCGAAAGGGGTGCAGCGGCCACCGGCGCACCCGCGCCGCGGCCTCGCGCGCCGGGAACACCGATCCGCGCACTCCTCCTGATCAGCGATTGAACGCGGTCGTGCCCTCCGCAAGTGTGGATCACGTCCTCGCCGCACCCGAGGACACGACCGGAAGCGATCCGATCACCACGGGAGAAGAACACATGGCCTCCATGACCACCCGACGCGCGCTCGCCCTCGGCGGCGCGAGCGCGGCACTCCTGTCCGCCACCCTTCTGGGCGCCGCACCCGCACTCGCGGACACGGCCGTCGTCGCCTGGACGCACGGAGACGTGCACGCAGGCCCGGCCCGCGGCGAACGCGTCGTGAGCTTCGTCAACCCCAACTACAGCTACACCGGCGAGTGCTGGCTCGAAGGGGACCTCGTCAACGACCACGGCATCAGCAACCGCAACTGGGTCCGGCTCAAGCTCAACAGCGGCGGCACCGGCTACGTCAGCGCCGTCTATCTGAAGGGCAACGACAAGGGCAACGTGCCCAACCACTGCTGAACACCTCCCCGCACGGCCACGGCGCCTTCCCCACGGGGAGGCGCCGTTTCTGCGTTCGCCCCCATTCACCCTGCCGTCACCGGGAGTTCCATCACGGCGTCGAACGTGTGCGCAGTCACCCCGCAGTTCACCGGTCAAGCGCCCTGGAGGCCCCATGTCCCCGCTCGTCCCCGGCACGCGCCGCGTCCGCCGTACCGTCGCCGTGGGGGTGCCGCTCGCCGCACTGGTCGCGCTCGCCGTGGCCGGGACCGCCACCGGCGCGCCGACCGG
>NZ_JAAGMG010000395.1 GCF_010548525.1 Streptomyces sp. SID14478 | reverse complement strand
CGGCGACGCCGCGCGGTGCGAGCGTGACCGTGGCGGCCGGTTCCGCGTCGGGGCGCAGCCGGTCGCGCAGGGGCGCGGGCAGTTCCACGACGGCACTGCCCGGACCGTGGTTGAGCAGGAACAGGAAGCGGGTGCCCGCGCCTTCGCGGACGGTGGCCTGGACGTGCGCGGGCAGCCCGGGAAGCACCGGCCGGACGTCCGCCGCCGCGCGCACCTGGTCCATCAGCGCGCGCATCGCCGTCGCGTCGAGCCGCGTGCCGAGGTACCAGGCGGTGCCCGATCCGAACGCGTGCCGGGTGACGGCGGGGCCGCCCGCGAGGTCTCCGTCCGTGAAGCGGGCGACGGCCTCGGCGCCCTCCAGGTGGATGACCTCGGACCACAGGTCGGCCGTACCGTTCAGCGCGCCGTGCACGGACACGCGGGCGCCCTCGTCGAGCGGCCAGAACTCCTCCGTGCGCAGGCCCAGCAGGCGCCGCAAGTGGGCCGGGTAGCCGCCCGGTCGGATTCGGTCGCACTCGTCGACGATCCCGGAGAAGAAGGAGACGAGGAGGTGTCCGCCGCCCTCCACGTACGCCTCCAGGCGGCGGGCGTCGTCCTCCGTGAGCAGGTAGAGGTTGGGGACGACGACGAGCCGGTACGCGCTCAGGTCGCGGTCCGGCGGGAGGATGTCGCAGGCGACGCCCGCCTCGAACAGGGTCTGATGGTGCGCGCGGTTGATGAGGCTCTGGTCGAGGGACGTGGACGGATGCGAGTCCAGCTCCAGCGCCCACCAGCTGTTCCAGTCCGTCAGCAGGGCCGCGTCCGCCCGGGAGCGGGTCCCGGCGATCTCCGGGACGGACGCCAACTCCCGCCCCAGGTCCGCCACTTCACGGAAGACGCGGGTGTCGGTGCCGGCGTGTGGGAGCATCGCCGAGTGGAACTTCTCGGCGCCGCCGCGTGATTGGCGCCACTGGAAGTACAGCACCGCGTCCGCGCCCTGGGCGACGGCCTGCCAGCTCCACAGGCGCATCGTGCCGGGCTTCTTGGGGCCGTTGCGGGGACGCCAGTTGACTGCGCTCGGCGCCTGCTCCAGCAGCATCCAGGGCTGTCCGTCGCGGGCCGAGCGCATCAGGTCGAAGCTGAAGGCGGCGACGCGGTGCGCCATGGGGTCGTACGGGTCCTGGTAGTAGTCCAGGGACATCACGTCCTGGTGCGGCGCCCAGGCGAAGGCGTCGACCGGCTTGTGCTGCGGCATCAGGTTCGTGGTGACGGGGACGTCCGGTGTGACGCGGCGCAGCACCGCGTGCTCGGCGAGATAGCACTGGCGCAGCGCGTCGTCACTGAAGCGCCAGTAGTCCAGCTGCTGGGCGGGGTTGGCGAAGGTGGGCGCGAGACGCGGCGGCAGCACCTCGTCGAACGTGTCGTAGCGCTGGGACCAAAAGGCCGTGGACCAGGCGTCGTTGAGCTCCTCCACGGTGCCGTAGCGCTCGCCCAGCCAGCGACGGAAGTCGGCAGCCGACACGTCGCAGTAGCACTGCCGGGTGTGGCAGCCGTACTCGTTGCCGACGTGCCAGGTGTCCAGCGCCGGGTGCTCGGCGTAGCGCGTCGCGAGTCGTTCGACGAGGCGGGCGGCGTACGTGCGATAGACGGGGCTGGAGGGGCAGTAGTGCTGCCGCCCGCCGGGCCATCTGCGGCTGCCGTCCGCCGACTCGGGCAGGACCTCCGGGTGCAGCCGGGACAGCCAGGGCGGCGGCGACGCGGTCATGGTCGCGAGACAGACGCGGATCCCCGCGTCGCCGAGGTGGTCCATGACGCGGTCGAACCACCCGAAGTCGTACTCCCCAGGCCGCGGTTCGACCTTCGCCCAGGAGAAGATCCCGGCCGTCACCATGGTGACCCCGGCCTCCTTCATCAGGAGCATGTCCTCGGCCCAGGTCTCCTCGGGCCACTGCTCGGGGTTGTAGTCCCCGCCGAAGTGGAGCCGGCTCGCTGCTGTCATGGCCCCAACTATCAATTAATTACGAACTATTGTGAAGAGGGTCGCCGTACGCTCTGCGCCGCCCCGAGCAGCTGGGGCCACAGCGCCGCGCCGAGCTCGTCCGGGTCGATCGGGCGGTCGTGCCCGAGCCAGTCGACGATCGCGCCCAGCAGCGCGCCCGCGACGAACGCCGCCGTCGGGTCGTAGGCCGCGACGTCGTCCGGCGTGCCGGCCGCGCGGGCGCGGGAGGTCTGCACGGAGACCGTGAGGCGGCGCAGCAGGTGGTTGTGCACGCGGGCGCTGCCGCTGTCGCCGAGCAGCGCGCGGTACAGGGCGGCGTGCTCGGCGACGTGCGTGAACAGGGGAGTGAGCACGCTGCCCGGTGCGTCGTCGGGCGCCGCGGAGTCGGCCTCGTTCTGCGGCGTCTTGGCCACCAGTTCGTCGAAGACCGCGGTGCAGGCGGACGCCGCCAGATCGGCCACGTCCGCGTAGTGCTCGTAGAACGTCGAACGGTTCACGCCCGCGCTCTTGGTGACGTCCGAGACGGAGATCCGGGACAGCGGCCGCTCGGCGATCAGCTCGCGCAGGGCGGCCTCCAGGGCGGCGCGGGAGCGCGGGGGGCGGGGGTCGGCGGCTCGGGCGGTCACGGCTCCACTCTACATTTCCAACAGGTGTAGGATTTCCGACGGGTGATGGAAATCGACCCGGTGTCTCTCGTTGTCTCCATGGAGAGACCGAACTCCCCTGTCCGTTCGTGCAGTTGAGCTTCCAAGGAGACTCTCCGATGGCCTCTGAGGCCTCCGCCGCTCCCGCGGCCCCCGCCACCCGGCCGGGCGGTGTCATCGCGACCCTCGCCCTGGCGGGCATCGTCGCCTCGGTCATGCAGACGCTGGTCATGCCGCTGCTCACCGAACTGCCCGACATCCTGCACACCAGTGCCTCGAACGCGACGTGGGTGGTCACCGTCACGCTGCTCGGCGGCGCCGTGTTCGGCCCCGTCGGCGGCCGCCTCGGCGACCTGTACGGCAAACGGCGGATGCTGCTCGTGTGCTGCGTCCCGCTGGTCGCCGGATCGGCGCTGTGCGCCGTGTCGTCGTCGTTCGTGCCGATGCTCGTCGGCCGCGGTCTGCAGGGCATCGGCATGGCCGTGATCCCGCTCGGCATCAGCCTGCTGCGCGACGTCATCGCGCCGGAGCGCCTCAGCGGCGCCATAGCCCTCGTCAGCGCCTCGCTCGGGATCGGCGCCGCGCTCGGCCTGCCGATCGCCGCCGCCGTGGTCCAGTACTCCAGCTGGCGCGTGCTGTTCTGGGGCGCCGCCGCGCTGGCGCTCGCCGTCTTCCTGATGATCTGGTTCCTCGTGCCCGGCTCGCCGGCGAGCGCCGCAGGGCAGCGCTTCGACGTCGTCGGAGCCGTCGGCCTCGGGGCCGGCGTGCTGTGCCTGCTTCTCGCCGTGTCGAAGGGCGCCGACTGGGGCTGGGGCAGCGGCACGACGCTCGGGCTGTTCGCCGCGGCCGCCGTGCTGCTGCTCGCCTGGATCCGCTGGGAACTGCACACCCGGGACCCGCTGGTCGACCTGCGCACGACCGCCGCGCCGCGCGTCCTGCTGACCAACGCCGCCTCGATCCTGGTCGGCTTCGGGATGTACGCGCAGTCGCTGATCTCCCCGCAGATCCTGCGGCTGCCCGAGGCCACCGGCTACGGGCTGGGCCAGTCGATGCTCGCGATGGGGCTGTGGCTGGCCCCGGCGGGCGTGATGATGATGCTGATCTCGCCGCTCGGCGGAAAGCTCACCAACGCCCGCGGCCCCAAGTTCACCCTGATCCTGGGCTCGTTGGTGATCGCGGCCGGCTATGCGCTGGCGCAGCCGCTGATCGGCACGGCCTGGGGTCTGATGCTCGTCGGCCTCGTCATCAGCACGGGCGTGGGCTTCGCGTACGGGGCGATGCCCGCGCTCATCATGGGGTCGGTGCCGCGCTCGGAGACCGGCTCCGCCAACAGCTTCAACACGCTGATGCGTTCGCTCGGCACGTCGTCGGCGGCCGCCGTCATCGGAGTCGTCCTCGCCCAGATGACGACCCGGCTGGGCCCGGTCTCCCTGCCGTCCGAGAACGGCTTCCGCGTCGGGCTGCTGATCGGCGGCGCCGCAGCGCTGGGCTCCGCCGCCGTCGCCGCGTTCATCCCGTCGGCGCGGGCCGCCGAGGACACCGGCCCCGCGCGGCAGGC
>NZ_JAAGMG010000351.1 GCF_010548525.1 Streptomyces sp. SID14478 | reverse complement strand
GGCGGCCCGCCCGCAGGAGCGCGTGGCCGAGGCCGGCGGCTCGGGGCCGCGCGCCGCGGATCCCATGGAGGTCGCCCGCCGCGGCCACCTGAGGGTGCTGCGCTCGCCGGACAACTGACGCGTCCCGAAGACCCGTTGGACCCGGCCCTTCCCGGGCTTCTCCCCAGGTTCCTGCTCGGCCTCCTCCATGAGGCCCTTCACCGGATTTCCTTGTCGTACGCGTTGACCCGCGATTGTTGAGTACACGACGATCTCGCCACCCTGTCTTATGGGAATCCGGGATTCCGGGAGGCGCACGTGTTCGTCCAGCAACTGGAGCCGGTCGGCGGCTCCTTGGGTCTGTCCGCCCTCGTCGCGGCCCTGCCCCTCGTCACCGTCCTCGTCCTGCTCGGCGCGGTGCGCATGAAAGCCCACCGTGCGGGCCTGATCGGCCTCGGCGTCGCCGCCCTCGTCGGATGGCTCGTCTACGACATGCCGCTCGGCCAGACCGTCTCCAGCGCCGCACAGGGCGCCCTGTTCGGGCTCTTCCCCATCATGTGGATCGTCGTCAACGCCCTGTGGGTGTACCGGATGACGGTCCGCACCCAGCACTTCGACATCCTGCGCCGCTCCTTCGGGCGGCTCTCCGACGACCCGCGCATCCAGGCCCTCGTCATCGCGTTCTGCTTCGGCGCGCTCCTGGAGGCCCTCGCCGGGTTCGGGGCGCCGGTCGCGATCTGCTCGGTGATGCTCGTCGCGCTCGGCTTCGACCCGGTCAAGGCGGCCGTCGTCGCGCTCGTCGCCAACACCGCGCCCGTCGCGTTCGGCGCCATGGGCACCCCCGTGGTGACGCTCGCCCAGGTCACCGGGCTCCCGCTGGACACTGTCGCCTCCGTGGTGGGCCGGCAGACGCCGCTGCTCGCGCTCGTCGTACCGCTGGTGCTCGTCGGCCTCGTGGACGGGCGGCGCGGCCTGCGGGAGACCTGGGTGCCCGCCCTGGCCTGCGGGGTCGCCTTCGCCGTGGCTCAGTTCGTGGCCTCCAACTACGTCTCCGCCCAACTCGCCGACATCGGGGCCGCCCTGGTCGGCGCGGGAGCCCTGGTCGCCGTCCCCCGGGCGCGCAGGCCCGCCGCCGAACCCGTACGCGCCGCGGTCCTCACCGGCGTACGCAGCGAAGACCTCGACGAAGAGGACCCGCGGCGCGAAGTGGTGCGCGCCTACGCCCCGTACGCGCTCATCGTCGTCATCTTCTCCGTGGCGCAGATCCCCGTCGTGAAGGACTGGCTGGCCAAGGCGAACCGCGTCTTCGACTGGCCCTTCCTGAACGTCGCCACCCCGGACGGCAAGCCGGTGAGCGGCAATCTGTTCACGCTGCCGCTCGTCTCCACAGGAGGCACGCTCGTACTGATCGCGGGGGTGTTCACCGCCGTCGTCCTCGGCGTGCACGCGCGCGTGGCCGTTCGGGAGTGGCTGGGGACCGTGTACGAACTGCGGTTCGCGATCCTCACCGTGACGAGCGTGCTCGCCCTCGCGTACGTCATGAACCTGTCCGGTCAGGCCGCCACCATCGGGCACTTCGTGGCCGCGGCCGGCGCGGGCCTCGCCTTCTTGTCGCCGGTCCTGGGATGGTTCGGCGTCGCGGTGACCGGATCCGACACCTCCGCCAACGCCCTCTTCGGTGCCCTCCAGGTGACGGCCGCCCAGCAGTCGGGGCTGCCGCCGGAACTCCTTGCGGCGGCGAACAGTTCGGGCGGCGTCCTCGGCAAGATGATCTCGCCGCAGAACCTGACCATCGCCTGCGCCGCGGTCGGGCTCGCGGGCCGCGAGGGCGACCTGTTGCGCAAGGTGCTGCCGTGGAGTCTGGGCCTGCTGCTGGTGATGTGTCTGATCGTGTACGCCCAGAGCACGGTGGTGCTGTCGTGGATGCTGCCCTGACCCGCGCCTGACCAGTGCGGACGGGACAGGTGCGTTCTTTGGGAGGAATGAGGGGTTCACGGCCCGATGTCGGTGCGGCCAGGTAGTTTGTGGGGTCCGTGAAGGACTCCAGGAGGGCTGGGCCGGCAGTGGCTGCTGATCTGTCGCAGATCGTGAAGGCGTACGACGTGCGCGGGGTGGTCCCGGACCAGTGGGACGAGGGGCTCGCCGAGTTGTTCGGCGCGGCCTTCGTGCGGGTGACCGACGCCTCGGCGATCGTCGTCGGGCACGACATGCGGCCCTCCTCGCCCGGCCTGACCCGCGCCTTCGCGCGCGGCGCCGCGGCCCTGGGCGCGGACGTGATCGAGATCGGCCTGTGCTCCACCGACCAGCTGTACTACGCGTCGGGCGCCCTCGGCCTGCCCGGCGCCATGTTCACCGCCTCGCACAACCCCGCGCAGTACAACGGCATCAAGATGTGCCGGGCCGGTGCGGCCCCGGTCGGCCAGGACACCGGCCTGGCCGAGATCCGCGAGCTGGCCGAGGAATGGAGCCGGTCGGGCGCCCCCGAGCCGGCCGCCACGGCGGGGACGATCAGTCGGCGCGACACGCTGGAGGACTACGCGGCGCACCTGCGCGGCCTGGTCGACCTGACCTCCATCCGCCCCTTGAAGGTGGTGGTCGACGCGGGGAACGGGATGGGCGGGCACACGGTGCCGACCGTCCTCGCGGGGCTGCCGCTGGACGTCGTACCGATGTACTTCGAGCTCGACGGCACGTTCCCGAACCACGAGGCGAACCCGCTGGACCCGGCGAACATCGTGGACCTGCAGGAGCGCGTGCGCGCCGAGGGCGCCGACATCGGCCTGGCCTTCGACGGCGACGCGGACCGCTGCTTCGTCGTCGACGAGCACGGCGACCCGGTCTCCCCGTCCGCCATCACGGCGCTCGTCGCCACCCGCGAGCTCGCTCGGAACGGCGGCACGGGCACGGTCATCCACAACCTGATCACGTCCTGGTCGGTGCCCGAGGTGGTGAAGGAGCACGGCGGCACGCCCGTGCGCACGCGCGTGGGCCATTCCTTCATCAAGCAGGAGATGGCGACCACCGGCGCGATCTTCGGCGGCGAGCACTCCGCGCACTACTACTTCAAGGACTTCTGGAACGCGGACACGGGCATGCTCGCCGCCCTGCACGTGCTGGCCGCGCTCGGCGGCCAGGACGGCCCGCTGTCCGCGCTGGTCTCCTCCTACGACCGCTACGCGGGCTCCGGCGAGATCAACTCCACCGTCGCCGACCAGGCCGACCGCCTCGCCGCCGTCAAGGCCGCGTACGGCGACCGCGACGGCATCACCCTGGACGAACTCGACGGCCTCACGGTCACCTCGGCCGACTGGTGGTTCAACGTACGCCCGTCCAACACCGAGCCCCTGCTGCGGCTGAACGCGGAGGCGCGGGACACCGCGACGATGGAGAAGATCCGCGACGAGGCCCTCGCGGTGATCAGAGCCTGATCCACACGGCCCGGTCCGGCGCCCCGGCGGTAGGCTGACCGGGCCGAACAAAAGCACCGCGGGCCCGCACGATCCGCCCGCGCACCAGCATCCGCATCCCCGAAGGGACCCCCCATGTCGCTCGAAGCCGGCCTCCTGGAGATCCTCGCCTGCCCGGCCTGCCACGCCCCCCTCAAGGAGGCCGAGGCCGAGCTGATCTGCACCGGCGGGGACTGCGGCCTGGCCTACCCCGTACGCGACGGCATCCCCGTCCTCCTGGTCGACGAGGCCCGCCGCCCCGCCTAGGGCGCGTGGTGAAGGTCCCGCCCGCCCTCCGGCGAACGACGGGACCGTCACCACAGCCCCAGGGCCCTGCCGCCGGATCCCCGCGGCGCCCGGTGCGCTTCTCACCGCACCGAACGCCGCTCCTTCTCCACCGGGATCCATCGGCAATGCCCCAGGACCTGTCCACACCACGCAGGAGGCCGACGCCATGTTCGACGAAACGCTCCTGGACGACGCCGAGGCGCTGGCCAGGATCGACCGGCGCGGCCTGCTGCGCGGTGCCGCCGAGGCGGGGGCCCGCGTGCGCACTGCGGCCCGGCACGCCGCCGAGGCCGGGATCACCGAGCTCAAGCCGGACGGCCGCCC
>NZ_JAAGMG010000310.1 GCF_010548525.1 Streptomyces sp. SID14478 | reverse complement strand
GCGAGCCCCAGCCGGTCGAGCCAGGCGGCGGCCTCGGCGCGGGCCTCGGCCTTGGTCCTGCCCTGGCAGCGCGGGCCGAACGCGACGTTGTCCAGGGCGGTGAGGTGCGGGAAGAGCAGGTAGTCCTGGAAGACGACACCGACGGGCCGGGTCTCGGGCGGGGTGCCGTCGAGCTCGACGCCGTCGAGGTGCAGGTGGCCGCTGTCCAGCGGGGCGAGTCCGGCGAGGGCGCGCAGGGCGGTGGTCTTGCCCGCGCCGTTGGGCCCGAGCAGGGCGACCACGTCGCCGGGGGCGGCGGACAGCGCGATGTCGAGGCGGAAGGTGCCGCGGTCGACGACGAGGTGGGCGTCGAGGCCCGCCCCGTCGTCCCCGCGGTGGCCCGGGTGCAGGTCGCTCATGAGGCGGTCATCCAGCGGTCACGCAGGCCCGCGAGGACCGTGATGGACACGGCGAGCAGGACCAGGCTGAGGGCGATCGCCGCGGCCGGGTCGCTCTGCATGGCGAGGTACACGGCGAGCGGCATGGTCTGGGTGCGCCCGGGGAAGTTCCCGGCGAAGGTGATCGTCGCGCCGAACTCGCCGAGCGCACGCGCCCAGGCGAGGACCGAGCCCGCGGCGATGCCGGGCGCGATGAGCGGCAGGGTCACCCGGCGGAACGCGGTGAAGCGGGAGGCGCCGAGGGTCGTGGCTGCCTCCTCGTAGCGGGGGTCGGCGGCGCGCAGGGTGCCTTCGACGCTGATGACGAGGAACGGCATGGCGACGAACGCCTCGGCGATGACGACGCCGGTCGTGGTGAACGGCAGGGTCAGCCCGAACCACGCGTCCAGGTACGTGCCGACGATGCCGTTGCGGCCGAGCGCCGTGAGCAGGGCCACGCCCCCGACCACCGGGGGCAGGACGAGCGGCAGTGTCACCAGGGCCCGTACGAGGCCGCGTCCGCGGAACTCGGTGCGGGCCAGCAGCCAGGCCAGCGGCACCCCGAGCACCAGGCTCACGAGCGTCGCCGAGGTGGCGCACACCAGCGACAGTTGCAGGGCCTGCCAGACCTCGGGGCTGGTCAGCTGGGACGGCAGGTCGCGCCACGGCGCACGGACGAGCAGGGCGAGCAGCGGCACCACGAGGAAGGCCAGGCCCACGAGGGCGGGCACCAGCAGGGGCAGGGGCACCATCCGCACGCGGCGGCGCCGCGGACCTCCCCGGAGGGTGTCGGCCGCGGCGCCGGTCTTGTCGAGCGAGGTCACGGCTTGAGGAATCCGGCCTCGGTCAGCACCTTCTGGCCGTCGGCGGACTTGACCAGGTCGATGAACGCCTTGGCCGCGGCCGCGTTGGGCGCATCCTTGAGCTGAGCGATCGGGTAGTCGTTGATGGCGTCGGCGGATTCGGGGAAGTCCACGCCCTCCACCTTGTCACCCGCGGCCTTCACGTCGGTCTTGTAGACGACCGCCGCGTCGGCCTCCTTCAGCTCGACCTTCGTCAGGGCGCTCTTGACGTCCTGCTCGTAGGAGACCGGGGTGAGCTTCAACTTGCTGGCGCCGAGGGCCTTCTCCGCGGCGGCGCCGCACGGCGCGGACTTGTCGCACAGCACGACCTTGAGGTCGGACTTGGTGAGGTCCTTGAGCGAGGCGACCTTGTCGGGATTGCCCGGCAGGGTGGCGATCTCCAGCTGGTTGCGCACGAAGGTGGACGGCGCGCCGGCCGCGTCGCCCTTGTCCGTGACGATCTTCATCGTCTTGGGGCTGGCGGCGGCGAACACGTCGGCTGGGGCGCCGCCGGTGATGCCCGCGGCGAGGCTGTCGCTGCCGCCGAAGCTGAACGTGACCTTGGTGCCGGGGTGTTCCTTCTCGAACTGCTTGCCCAGCGTCGTGAAGCTCTCCTTGAGCGAGGCGGCGGCGAACACCGTCACGGTTCCGGAGAGCTTCTTGTCGGCCGAGGCGGACGAGGAGGAGTCGGCGGACGAGCCGGAGTCGGAGTCGGACGAGCCGCAGGCACTCAGGGTCAGGAGTGCTGCGGTGCCGAGGCCGGCCACGGACAGCATCCTGCGGGTCCGGCGTGCGGAACGGGTTATCACGGGGTCCACTCCCTTGGTTCCTGAGCATGCGACGTGTGCGGGCGTCGACGGGTTGCGGGGATCATACTGCCGCACCTGCCAGGTGTAAGTCTTCTGGCACATCGCATGAGCTGGGATCTTGTGGCTTGGATGTACGCATGTGCGTTTGTCCGATGCGGCCTTGCGGGTACGGTCCTGCGGGAGGTGGTGGCCGATGAGCCAGTCCCTGACGCACGCCGTGGCCGACCCCGTGGCGCAGCTGGACCTGAGCGGCGATCTCGCGCGCCCGGCGCAGCTCACCGTGACCGATCTGCGGGCCTGGCCGCAGCACGGCGCCGAGGTCGACTTCGAGTGCGCCACCAGCGGCGTGCAGCACCACCGCTTCACCGGTCCGCGCCTGTACGACGTACTGACGGCGGCGGGTCCCGGCTTCGACCCCGTGCGCCGCAAGGACCGGCTGCGCTTCCTCGTCGCGGTGCGCGGCGCCGACGGCCATCACGCGCTGCTGTCGTGGGCGGAGATCGACCCGGACTTCGCCGGCGCTCCCGTCCTGCTGGCGCTGACCATCGACGACGCCCCGCTGGACCGCGCCGGGCCGCAGCTCGTGCTGCCGCAGGACCGGTGCGGGGCGCGGCACATCAGCGGCATCAGCGCGATACGGGTGTCCGGGGACTGCGTCTCCTGGGTCTGAGCGGGGCGGCGGGCACCGCGGGATCCCCCGTGGCCGACGGACGGAAACTCCGAGTGCCCCGGGGGCCGTACTGGACGATCAACCAAGAGGTGTTCCCCTCGATCTGCCTGGCATTTACGATGCCAGCAGTCGCATTTACCTGGTGAATGCGAGATGCCGGAAGTCGTGGCGCCGGGCGCCGTCGGATCCGGGCCGTACGAGAAAGCCGGAGCACCATGCACGTCGAACACCTCCTGAAGGACGAGACCCTCGGCCTGCGGCTGCTGTGGGCCGAGGACCCCCTGCTCGCGCGGGAGATCAGCGGGGTGACCGTGACGGACCTCGAGGACCCGTCGCGTTTCGTGCGGCCTGGCGAGGTCGTGCTCAGCGGTCTGGTGTGGTGGACGCCGCGTGGGGGCCGGGGCCGCGTCGAGCGGTTCGTGTCCGCGTTGCGCGGCGCCGGCGCGGCCGTGCTCCTCGCCGGCGAGGAGACCCACGGCGCGGTGCCCGAGGTGCTGGTCGAGGCCTGCGCCCGGCACGAACTGCCGGTGGCGGCCGTGCCGGCCCACGTGATGTTCCGGTCGGTCACCGACACGGTCTACCTGCAGCAGTGGGGCGAGCTCAGCCGGCATCACGCGCTGCCGGAGAACGCCCGGGTCAGGCTCAGCCGGCTCGTGTCCCGGGGC
>NZ_JAAGMG010000263.1 GCF_010548525.1 Streptomyces sp. SID14478 | reverse complement strand
GGCGTCCCGTTCGCCCTGCACGGGCTGCGGCGGCGCAGCGGCGGCTGGCTCACCGCGGGCGCCGTGCTGCTCGTCCACGGCGCGCTCGGGTTCGCGTACGACAGGATGCGCGCGGCGCGCGGCTGACCGGCGGGACGAGCGCTGCTACTCGTCGTCCTCGTCCTCGTCGTCCAGCCGCGCCAGCCAGGTCGCCAGGCGCTCCACCGGCACCTCGAAGTCCGGGTTGAGATCGACGAACGTCCGCAGCTGCTCGGCGAGCCACTCGAAGGTGACGTCCTCCTCGCCGCGCCGCTTCTCCAGTTCTTCGATGCCGCGGTCGGTGAAGTACATGGGGTCGTTCTCCTGCAGGGGGTGTCGAATGCGGTGCTGTGGTGCACAGCCTACGTACGGAAAGGGCCGGACCCCGAGTCCGTGAAGACCCGGGGCCCGGCCCCACCGGCGTACAGGACGCGAGTGACGAGACCTACGCCTCGAACACCTCACGCACCAGCTGCTCCTGCTCCGCCTGATGGCGCTTCGCGGAGCCGACCGCCGGGGACGAGGAGTGCGGGCGCGAGATGCGGCGCAGGCGCTCGCCGTGCGGGACGTCGGCGCCGACCGCCAGGTCCAGGTGGTCGATCAGGTTGAGCGCGATGAACGGCCAGGCACCCTGGTTCGCCGGCTCCTCCTGCGCCCAGATGTACTTCTCGGCGTTCGGGAACTTGGCGATCTCCGCCTGGAGTTCGGCGCCGGGCAGCGGGTACAGGCGCTCGACGCGGATGATCGCGGTGTCGGTGACGCCGCTCTTCTTCCGCTCGGCCTCGAGGTCGTAGTACAGCTTGCCCGCCACGAAGACGACCTTCTTGACCGCGGCCGCGTCCACCGAGTCGTCGCTGATGACCGGACGGAAGCCGCCCGTCGTGAACTCCTCCACCTTCGACGCGGCGGCCTTGAGGCGCAGCATCGACTTCGGGGTGAAGACCACCAGCGGCTTGTGGTGCGGGTTGTGCACCTGCCACCGCAGGAGGTGGAAGTAGTTCGACGGGAGCGTGGGCATGGCCACCGTCATGTTGTTCTGCGCGCACAGCTGCAGGAAGCGCTCGATGCGGGCCGAGGAGTGGTCCGGGCCCTGGCCCTCGTAGCCGTGCGGGAGCAGCAGGGTGACGCCGGACGTCTGGCCCCACTTCTGCTCGGCGGCCGAGATGTACTCGTCGACGACGGTCTGCGCGCCGTTGACGAAGTCACCGAACTGCGCCTCCCACAGCACGAGCGACTCGGGACGGGCCAGCGAGTAGCCGTACTCGAAGCCCATGACCGCGTACTCGGACAGGAGCGAGTCGTACACGTTGTAGCGGGCCTGCTCGGGCGACAGGTAGAGGAGCGGGGTGAAGTCCTCGCCCGTCTCCCGGTCGATCAGGACCGCGTGGCGCTGGCCGAAGGTGCCGCGGCGCGAGTCCTGGCCCGACAGGCGCACCGGGGTGCCCTCCAGGAGGAGCGAACCGACGGCGAGGGTCTCGCCCATGCCCCAGTCGATCGTCCCGTCCTCGATCATCGACGCGCGGCGCTGCAGCTGCGGCAGCAGACGCGGGTGCACCGTGACGTTGTCCGGGATGTTGACCTGGGACTCGGCGATGCGCTTGACGACCTCCTGGGAGATCGCGGTCTGCACCGGCACGGGGAACTCGGCCTGCGGGGCCGGGGACTCGCTCTCGCCGGGGTGCGCGACGGCCTCGCGGACCTCCGTGAAGACCTTCTCCAGCTGGCCCTGGAAGTCCTGCAGCGCCTGCTCGGCCTCTTCCAGGGTGATGTCGCCGCGACCGATGAGGGACTCGGTGTAGAGCTTGCGCACCGAGCGCTTCTTGTCGATCAGGTCGTACATCAGGGGCTGCGTGAACGCCGGGTTGTCCGACTCGTTGTGCCCGCGGCGGCGGTAGCAGATGAGGTCGATGACCACATCCTTGTTGAACGCCTGGCGGAACTCGAAGGCGAGGCGGGCCACGCGGACGACGGCCTCGGGGTCGTCGCCGTTCACGTGGAAGATCGGGGCCTCGATCATGCGGGCCACGTCCGTGGCGTACATGGAGGAGCGCGACGACTCGGGAGCCGCCGTGAAGCCGACCTGGTTGTTGATGACGATGTGGACCGTGCCGCCCGTGCGGTAGCCGCGCAGCTGCGACATGTTCAGCGTCTCGGCCACGACGCCCTGGCCCGCGAAGGCCGCGTCACCGTGCAGGGCGACGGGCAGGACCGTGAAGTCCGTGCCGCCCTTGTTGATGATGTCCTGCTTGGCGCGGACGATGCCCTCGATGACCGGGTCGACCGTCTCCAGGTGGGACGGGTTGGCGGCCAGCGAGACCTTGATCTGCTCGCCGTCCAGGCCGGTGAAGGTGCCCTCGGCGCCCAGGTGGTACTTCACGTCGCCGGAGCCGTGCATCGACTTCGGGTCGAGGTTGCCCTCGAACTCGCGGAAGATCTGCGCGTACGACTTGCCGACGATGTTGGCCAGCACGTTCAGCCGGCCGCGGTGGGCCATGCCGATGACGACCTCGTCGAGGCGGGCCTCGGCGGCGGAGTCGATGACCGCGTCGAGCAGCGGGACGACGGACTCGCCGCCCTCCAGGGAGAAGCGCTTCTGGCCGACGAACTTCGTCTGCAGGAACGTCTCGAACGCCTCGGCCGAGTTCAGCCGGCGCAGGATGCGCAGCTGCTCCTCGCGCTCCGGCTTGGAGTGTGCGCGCTCGATGCGGTCCTGGATCCACTTGCGCTGCTTCGGGTCCTGGATGTGCATGAACTCGACGCCGGTGGTGCGGCAGTACGAGTCGCGCAGCACACCGAGGATGTCGCGCAGCTTCATCATCGACTTGCCGGCGAAGCCGCCGACGGCGAACTCGCGCTCCAGGTCCCACAGGGTGAGCCCGTGCTCGGTGATGTCCAGGTCGGGGTGCTTGCGCTGCTGGTACTCCAGCGGGTCGGTGTCGGCCATGACGTGGCCGCGGACCCGGTAGGAGTGGATCAGCTCGAAGACGCGCGCGGCCTTGGTGACGTCGTCGTCGTGCGAGGCGTCGATGTCCTTGAGCCAGCGGACCGGCTCGTAGGGGATGCGCAGCGACTTGAAGATGTCGTCGTAGAACTCGTTCTCACCGAGGAGGAGGTTCGCGACGACGCGCAGGAACTCGCCGGAGGCGGCGCCCTGGATGACCCGGTGGTCGTAGGTCGACGTGAGCGTCATGACCTTCGAGATGCCGAGCTTGTTGAGGGTGTCCTGGCTCGTGCCCTGGAACTCGGCCGGGTAGTCCATCGAGCCGACGCCCATGATGACCGACTGTCCGGGCATCAGGCGCGGGACCGAGTGGACGGTGCCGAGGCCGCCGGGGTTGGTCAGGGAGACCGTGACGCCGCTGAAGTCGTCCATGCCGAGCTTGCCGTCGCGGGCGCGGCGGACGATGTCCTCGTAGGCCTGCCAGAACTCGAAGAAGTTCAGCGTCTCGGCCTTCTTGATGCCGGCGACGACGAGCTGGCGGTCGCCGTTGGGCTTCACCAGGTCGATGGCGAGGCCGAAGTTGATGTGCTCCGGCTTGACCAGGGTCGGCTTGCCGTCCTTGACCGCGAAGGAGTGGTTCATCGACGGCATGGCCTTGATGGCCTGCACCATCGCGTACCCGATGAGGTGCGTGAAGGAGATCTTCCCGCCGCGGGCGCGCTTGAGGTGGTTGTTGATGACGATGCGGTTGTCGAACAGCAGCTTCACCGGGACGGCGCGCACGGACGTGGCCGTGGGGACCTCGACGGAGGCGTTCATGTTCTTCGCGACGGCTGCGGCGGGACCGCGCAGCGTCACGAACTCGGGGCCGGCAGGGGCCTCGGTCGTCACTGGTTCAGCCTTCTTCGGAGCGGGGGTGGCGGTGGCGGGGGCGGCCTTCGCGGGAGCCGGGGCGGACGCGGGCGCGGCGTCGG
>NZ_JAAGMG010000220.1 GCF_010548525.1 Streptomyces sp. SID14478 | reverse complement strand
GCGGCCGGCGGTCTCGTCGGCGGCGTCCTGACGGAGGGCCTGAACTGGCGCTGGGTGCTGTTGATCAACGTTCCCCTCGGCGCCGTCGTCCTCGCGGCCGCCGCCCGCTGGATCAAGGAGTCCCGCGCGGGCGGCGAACGCCGGCTCGACCTGCCCGGCGCGCTGCTCGTGACGGCGGGCACGGCGACCCTCGCCTACGCCATCGTGCAGACCGAGGCACAGGGCTGGGGCGCCGCCTCGACGCTGGTGCCGCTCGCCGTCGCGCTGGCGCTGATCGCGGGATTCCTCGTGGTCGAGGCCCGTACGCGGCTGCCGCTGATGCCGCTCGCGCTGTTCAAGGTGCGCGCGGTGGCCGCGGCCAACGCGGCGATGTTCGTCTGCGGCATGGGCAGCTTCGCCATGTGGTTCTTCATGACCCTGTACGCGCAGAACGTGCTCGGCTACACCCCCATCGAGGCCGGCCTGGCCCTCGTGCCCAGCTCGCTCGCGGTGGTCGCGGGCTCGAAGTTCGCACCACGCCTGATGCCGAGGTTCGGCCCGCGGAACGTGGCG
Organism: Streptomyces sp. SID14478; assembly: GCF_010548525.1. Taxonomy (GTDB): domain Bacteria; phylum Actinomycetota; class Actinomycetes; order Streptomycetales; family Streptomycetaceae; genus Streptomyces. Next base: position 6,851 of record NZ_JAAGMG010000220.1, on the reverse strand, counting down.
GTCGCCGGTGTGTTCGTCACCGCCGCCGGCTTCGCCTGGCAGTCCACGATGACGTCCGACGGCTCGTACGTCACGACGATCATGCTGCCCGGGATCGTGATGATGGCCGGGGCCGGTTTCGCGATGACACCGCTCGCGTCGCTGGCGACGTCGGGTGCCGCGCCGGGTGACGCGGGCCTGGTGTCCGGTCTGATCAACACGTCCCGGACGCTCGGCGGCTCACTGGGACTGGCGATCCTCTCCACCGTCGCGGCAAGCCGCTCCGCAGGTTCGGCGGCCCCCGCCTCGCTGACCCGGGGCTACGCGGCGGCGTTCCTCTGCGGCGCGGGCATCTTGGTGGTGGCCGTAGTGGTGCTACTGACATGGATGCCCCGCCATCACACCACGACGGACACCCCCCACACCTGACCCACCTCCGGACGCACAGACGAAGCACCGCCCCTTGAGGGGCGCGGGGAACGGCGCGAGAACCCCCACCGTACGTGCAGACAAAGAACCGCCCCGTCAGGGGCGCGGGGAACGGCGCGAGAACCCCCACCGTACGTGCAGACAAAGAACCGCCCCGTCAGGGGCGCGGGGAACGGCGCGAGACCCCCCACCGGACGCGCAGACGAAACTGCGACCGGGGGCCGCCGAAGGCAGGCCCTACAGGGGCGCGGGGAACTGCGCGACCAGCCACGACGCACCCGCACAGGCAACCGGCCCCGCAGAGCGACAACGCCCCGCACAGGCAACCGGCCCCGCAGAGCGACAACGCCCCGCACAGGCAACCGGCCCCGCAGAGCGACAACGCCCCGCACAGACCACCGCCCAACCCCCGGACGGGCCGACGCTAGAGCCACCCCTGCTGCCGAGCGGAGCGCATCGCCTCCATGCGATTACGCGTACCCGTCTTACCGATCGCGGACGACAGGTAATTACGAACCGTCGACTCCGACAGATGCAACTTCGCCGCGATGTCCGACACCGTCGCCCCGTCCGCCGAGGCCCGCAGCGCATCCGCCTCCCGCGACGTCAGGGGGCTCGGCCCCGCCGACAGCGCCGCCGCGGCGAGCGTCGGGTCGACGACCGTCTCGCCGCGCAGCACCTTGCGGATCGACTCGGCGAGGTCCTCGACGGGCCCGTCCTTGACCAGGAACCCGGCGGCCCCGGCCTCCATCGCCCGCCGCAGGTACCCGGGCCGCCCGAAGGTGGTGAGGATCAGCACCCGGCAGTCGGGCACCTGGTCGCGCAGCTCGGCGGCGGCGTCCAGACCGCTGCGGCCGGGCAGTTCGATGTCGAGGAGCGCGACGTCGGGACGGCACTCCAGGGCCTTGTCGACGATGACGTCGCCGGCCGCGACCTGCGCCACGACCTCCAGGTCCTCCTCGAGCCCGAGCAGCAGCGCGAGCGCACCCCGCATCATTCCCTGGTCCTCGGCGAGCAGGACCCGCACGCTCTTGGCCGGACGGTGGTCCTGAGGCATCTCTGTCACGGGGGAGACATTACGTGCCCGGACCGCGCCCGGCCTCCTCAGACGCTCTCCGCGAGTGCCGCGTCCGGCGCCGACTCCCGCGCCCCGCCGGGAAGTTCGGCCCGCACGGTGAATCCGCCGCGCGCGCCCGGCGCCGCCTCCAGGGAGCCGCCCGCCGTCGCGAGGCGCTCGGTGAGGCCCTTGAGGCCGGTGCCGCCGATGCCGGGGTCCACCACCGCGGCCGCGCCCAGGCCGTCGTCCGAGACCCGCAGCCGCACCCGCTCGCCGGTGCCGTCCACGGTGATGGTGCAGGTGGTCGCCGAGCTGTAGCGCACCGCGTTGGTGACCGCTTCCCGCACGACCCAGCCGAGCAGCGCCTCCGTCTGTGCGGACAGCGGCGGTCCCGACTGGCGGACGACCGGTTCGATGCCGGCGGCGGTCAGCGCCGAGCGCGCCCGGTCCAGTTCGGTGGCGAGCGAACCCTCGCGGTAGCCGGTGACGGCCTCCCGGATCTCGGTGAGCGCCTGGCGCCCGACCGCCTCGATGTCGGTGACCTGCTCCAGGGCCGCCTCCATGCTGCGCGGCGCGAGCCGCCGCGCCGCTTCCGACTTCACCACGATCACCGACAGCGTGTGGCCGAGCAGGTCGTGCAGGTCGCGGGAGAAGCGCAGGCGTTCCTTCTCGACCGCCTGGCGTGCCAACTCCTCGCGGGCGTCGCGCAGTTCACGTACCGCCTCGGACAGGGAGAGGATCGCGGCGGTCACCATCGTGGACAGGAACGTGCCGTAGAACACGCTCACCGCGTCCCAGCCCTCGCGCAGCGCGCCGACGGCTCCGCCGAGGACGCTGAGGCCGATCCCCACCTTGCCGATGTTGCGTCCCCGGGTGATCGCGCCGACGGCGAGGCCGAGCAGCGGGAAGAACGCCAGCCAGTTGCCGCCGTACCCCCCGGCGAGTCCACAGGTGAGCAGCGTCATCAGGACCAGCGCGACCGCGGTGGAGCGCGCCTCCCGCTTCTCCTTGTCGAACGCCCGGAACACCACGTAGATGTAGAGGGAGTTGAAGGTCAGCAGGGCGAGGCCGCCGACCCAGGGGTTGGGGGTCTGGCCGTTGACGAGGTTCGAGAAGGCGCCCAGGCCCATCAGCAGCCACGGCAGCATCGCGAAGCCGGAGGGCGGCGGTCCGAGCTGCTCGGGGCGGGGATCGTTTTTCCCGCACGCCTTGCGCGCCGCCTTCATGCGCTCCTTCTCGGTCTTCCACTCGTCCCGCGCCACCTGCCACGACCGCCAGTACCCCACGGCCCGCTTCCTCCACGACATGCCCGATTTCCCCGTTCTCAGATGGTCCGCGCTGCCCTGCGGTACGAGACCACAGCGTACGAACCGAAGGCCAGCAGCCAGCACAGGAGCACGGTGAGCGCCGTCAGGGAGGGGGCGTGCCCGTCGGCGACCGCCGTGCCGAGCTGCGCGAAGCGGTTGGTGGGGGTGAAGGAGGAGACCGTCTGCAGCCAGCCGGGGAACAGCGCCACCGGGAACCACAGGCCGCCGAGGACGGCGAGCCCCAGGTAGGACAGCATGTTGATGCCGCCCATCGCCTGGGAGGTCATCCGGTAGCCGTTGCCCAGGCCGAGCATGGTGAAGGGCAGGGAGCCCAGCCACAGCAGCAGGGCGATGGCCGGCCACTTCCACGCGTCCATCCGTACGCCGTTGACGAGGGCGCCGGCCAGCAGCACCACCGTGATCGCGGGCAGCACGGTCACCGCCCCCGTCAGGGCCCGCCCGAGCACGCCCTGGCGCGGGGTCATCGGGGTGATCCGCAGCTGGCGCAGCCAGCCGATCGCCCGGTCCTCGGCGACGCCGCCCGCCGTGTTCAGGGCCGCGCCGAGGGCTCCGTACGCGGCCATGCCGATCATCGACGCCGTCTGCCAACTCCCGCCATCGGTACCGAGGTTGGTGAAGAGCAGGTACATCATCATGGGCATCGCGACCGTGCCGATCACGAACCGCCCGTCGCGCAGCGTGCGCCGCACTTCGAGCCGCAGGTAGTCCCACATCACACACGCTCCAGGTCGCGGGGGTCCGCGGTCAGTGCCATGAAGGCGTCGTCGAGGGAGGCCGGCTGGACCTCCAGGTTCCGTACGGCCTTCAGGGCGGCCAGCGCCATCACCGTGGCGTCCGAGTCGTCCGTGCGCAGCCGCGCCCGGTCGCCGCGGATCTCCAGGGAGAGCACCCCCGGCAGCATCGCGAGCCCCTCGGAGCCGTGTCCGGCGAGGTCGAAGGAGACCAGGCTGCCGCCCCCGGCCCGGCGCAGTTCCTCGCCACTGCCGTCGGCGACGACCCGGCCGCGGTCGATCACCACGATCCGGTCGGCGTTGGCGTCGGCCTCCTCCAGGTAGTGCGTGGAGAACAGCACCGTGTGGCCGCGCCGGGTGAAGGCCCGCATCGACGCCCAGAACGCGTGCCGCGCCTCGACGTCGAGCGCGGCGGTCGGCTCGTCGAGGACGATCAGCGACGGGTTCCCGGCCAGCGCCACGGCGAACCGCACGCGCTGCGTCTGCCCGCCGGACAGCTTGTCGACCCGCCGCCCGGCCAGCTCCTCGATCCCGGCGAGCCGCAGCGCCTCCGTCACGTCCATCGGCGCGGGGTAGCGCCCGGCGACGAAGCCGACCAGCTCGGCGACGGTGACCCGGGGCACGGCCCGCCCCTCCTGCAGCATGGCGCCGACCCGGCCCGCCCGCACCGAGAACTCCGGCGTGGCGCCGAACAGCTCGACGCGCCCCTCGTCCGGCTCGTCCAGGCCGAGCAGCAGCGCGATGGTGGTGGACTTCCCGGCGCCGTTGCGGCCGAGCAGCGCCACGGTCTCGCCGGGCGTGATCTCCAGGTCGAGCCCGTCGACCGCCCGTACGTCCCCGAACGTCTTGACGGCCCCCGTGAAGGACACCGCCGCTGCCTGTGTCGTCATGTCCGTGACGCTACGCACGCGGGGACGGCCCCGGCAGAGGCGCAGTGTCCGGACCTTGGCAGTACAAATGTCACGGTGGCTCCGCGAGGCAGTTTCTGACGTGGCGTCAGAAAGGCGGATCCTGACCCTTCCCAAGCCAACTGCTCTTGGCTATACATGGGGTCGCCGGGTGAATTGGAACAGGTTCTACCCGGCCCGCGACGACCTCGGTGCGGCCGACGGTGCGGACGGCCGCACCGAGGTCTTGACCAGCCAGTCTGAGGAGCCCCTGCCCATGCCGATCGACGCCGCGAAGGCACTGGCCGCCGAACCCAGGACCGCCGAGATCACCTGGGACCACAAGGACATCCAGCTCTACCACCTGGGTCTCGGTGCGGGCCTGCCCGCGACCGACCCGGACGAGCTGCGCTACACCCTGGAGTCGAAGCTGCACGTCCTGCCCAGCTTCGCCACCGTCGCCGGCGCCGGGATGGCGATGATGGGCGGCCTCGCCGCCCCCGGCATCGACGTGAACCTGGCGCACGTGCTGCACGGCGGCCAGACCATCCAGCTGCACCGCCCCATCCCCGTCAAGGGCGCGGCGCGCACCACGGCCAAGGTGGCGGCGGTCCACGACAAGACCAAGGCCGCCGTCGTCGTCCTGCGCACCGAAGTCGTCGACGACGACGGCCCGTTGTGGACCAGCGACGCCTCGATCTTCATCCGCGGCGAGGGCGGGTTCGGCGGCGAGCGCGGCCCCTCCGACCGCCTGGAGGTGCCCGCCCGTGAGCCCGACCGCACCGTCGACCGCCCCATCCGCGAGGACCAGGCCCTGCTCTACCGCCTGTCCGGCGACTGGAACCCGCTGCACGCCGACCCGGAGTTCGCCAAGCTGGCCGGCTTCGACAAGCCGATCCTGCACGGCCTGTGCAGTTACGGCATGACGCTCAAGGCGGTGGTGGACACGGTCCTCGGCGGTGACGTCTCCCGCGTCACCCGCTACACCACCCGCTTCGCCGGCACCGTGCTGCCCGGCGAGACGCTGCGCATCCGCATGTGGCAGGAGCCGAACCGGGTGCAGGTCACGGTGGCGGCCGTCGAGCGCGACGAGGCCCCCGTCCTGGCGGACACCGTCATCGACCACAGCTGACATCTCACGCAAAGGAGCCGCACCCCATGCGAGCAGCCGTACTGCAGGAGACGGGCCAGGACAAACTCGAGGTGCTCGACGACGTCGAGGCGGTCGGCTTCGGCCCGGGCAAGGTGCGCATCCGGGTGCGGGCGACGGGCCTGTGCCACTCCGACATCTCCGCGATGAACGGCGTACTGCCGCAGCCCGCCCCGTTCGTCCCCGGCCACGAGGGCGCCGGCGAGATCCTCGAAGTCGGCGACGGCGTACCGCATTTGACGCCAGGTCAGCGCGTCCTGGTGAGCTGGCTGCCCGCCTGCGGCCACTGCGCCGCCTGCAAGCGCGGCCAGACCCAGCTCTGCCTCGCCGGGTTCATGAACGCGGGCACCCCCAACTTCCGGCGCCCCGCCGGCGACGTCTTCGGCTTCGCCGGCACCGGCACGTTCGCCGAGGAGGTCGTGGTCGACGCGGGCTGCGCCGTGCCGATCCCCGACGACGTCCCGTTCGACGTCGCCGCGCTCATCGGCTGCGGCGTGACGACGGGCCTCGGCGCGGCCCTCAACACCGCGGACGTGCGGGCCGGTTCCTCGGTCGCGGTCATCGGCTGCGGCGGCGTCGGCATCTCGGCGATCCAGGGCGCCCGGCTCAAGGGCGCGGCGCAGATCGTGGCGGTCGACCCGGTGGCCTCCCGGCGCGAGGCGGCCCTGCGGTTCGGCGCGACCCGGGCGGTCGCGCCGGACGAACTCGCCGACGCCAAGCAGCAGCTCACCGCGAACGAGGGCTTCGACTACGTCTTCGAGGTCGTCGGCAAGTCGGCCACCACCCGCACGGCGTACGAGACCACGCGGCGCGGCGGCACGCTCGTCGTCGTCGGCGCGGGCGCCACGGACGACTTCCTCCAACTCAACATGTTCGAGCTGTTCTTCGACGAGAAGCGGATCCTGCCGTCGATGTACGGCGGCGGCGACGTCCGGCAGTCCTACGAGCGCGCCATCGCGCTGTGGCGGGCGGGCCGCATCGACCTGGAGTCGCTCATCACCCACCGCGTGCCCCTGGCGGAGATCAACGAGGCCCTGGACCAGATGAGGACGGGCTCCGCCCTGCGGACGTGCATCGAGATATAGCCCCCCCGGGGCGCGGGGCCATGCCCCCTGCGGCGCCGCCGCGCGAGCGCGACCGGCCACGGCGGCGTCGCCCGCGTCACCGCATCAGCAACCGGCAACGGCGAGAGGAAACCGCAACATGTCAACGCCGCTCAAGGGCCGCACGGCGATCGTGACCGGCGCAGGCCGCGGCCTGGGCCGGGCCGAAGCCCTCGAACTGGCCCGG
>NZ_JAAGMG010000181.1 GCF_010548525.1 Streptomyces sp. SID14478 | reverse complement strand
TCGCCCAGCGCTGCCGCGACGGCGGCCGCGACCCGGTCGGCGTTGACGTTGACGGGCCGGCCGTCCTCGGCGAGGGCGGGCGGTGACAGCACGGGCACCATCCCGTCGGCCAGCAGGGAGTGCAGCAGCGGTGTCGCCACCGAGGTGAGCCGGCCGCTGCGGTCGTCGCGCACCACCACGGTCCGGCCGTCCACGACCGTGCGCAGCGCCTTCTTGCGCCGGGCGCGCAACAGGCCGGCGTCCAGTCCGGTCAGTCCGACGGCGGGCACGTCGCGGCGGGCCAGTTCCAGCAGCAGGGCCGGTTTGGCCTTCCCTGCGAGCGCCAGGGTGACCACTTCGAGGGTGGCCGGGTCGGTCCGCCTGCTCACGGTGCCGTCGGGGGCCACCAGTTCACCGAGCGGCACGCCGAGACGGCCGGCCAGTTCGGTGACCATCGCGGAGCCGCCGTGCACCAGCACGACCGGCCTGCCCTCGCGCACGAGCCGGGCCACTCCGGCGCACACTGCCTCGGCCTGCACCTCTGCGGTGCCGCCGCACTTCACCACGGTCAGTCCCGTGCCCACGCGGATCTCCTTCTGAGGGGATGTGCCGGATTCCTGAGGGGGATGTGCCGGACGCCGCGTACGGGCGCCGTGGCCGGTGCCGGGTGCGCGGCGGTGTGACGGTGTGACGGAAGGCTCGCGGCAGTCGCCGCGAGCCGGTGGATCTCTTCCGTCACGCTCTCTTGCGTCACGCCCGCGTCCGTCGGGCTCCGGACCGTCAGGCCCTAGACGGGGTGCAGTCCGGGGAACGAGAGGCCGAGGTTCTCCGCCCATCCCATGCGTACGTTCAGGCACTGGACCGCGCCGCCCGCACCGCCCTTGACGAGGTTGTCCAGGGCCGCGACGGCCACCACGGTGGACGTGGCGGGGTCGGTGGCGAACCCGACGTCGCAGTAGTTGGTGCCGGCCAGGATCTTGGGCTCCGGAAGCCGGTAGAGACCGCGGCGCTGGGCGACGATCCGCACGAACGGCTCGTCCTGGTACTGGCCGCGGTACAGCCGCCGCACTTCCTTGTCGCCCAGCGGTTCGCGCACCGGCACCCGGCAGACCACCTGGGCGCCGCGCACCGCTTCCACACCCGTCGCACCCATCCGTGCCTCGACTCCGGTCGCCTGCGCGATCTCGGCCTCGTGCCGGTGGCCGGCGGGGGCGAACAGCCGCATGGCGCCGCTGCGTTCGGCGTGCAGGTTCATCTGCTCGGCGCGCACGCCCGAGCCGCTCGATCCGATCCGCCCGTCCACCGTCACCGGTCCCGCGACCACTCCCGCCTCGGCGAGCGGACGCAGGGCCAGGATGGACGCGACGGCCATGCAGCCCGGCATGCTGATGGCGTCCGCCCCGGCGAGCTCGGCGCGGTGCGTCTCCGGCAGTCCGGGGACGAACGAACCGAGCAGCTCCGTGGCGGTGTGCGCGGTTCCGTAGTACCGCTCGTAGAGCTTCGGGTCCCGCAGCCGGAAGTCGGCGCCGAGGTCGATGAGGACCTTGGCCTGCTCCCGCAGTCGGGGCACGAGTTCCAGGCCCGCGGTCTGGCCGACCGCCACGAACACCACGTCGTGCTCGCCCAGGGCGTCGGGGGCCGTGAACGTGAGGTCGGTCCGGCCCCGCAGGTTCGGGTGGACCAGATCCACCCTGCTGCCCGCGAGCCTGGCGGACACCGCGGCGGACACCCGTACCTCGGGATGGTCGAGCAGCAGCCGCAGCAGTTCACCGCCGATGTAGCCCGAGGCCCCGACCACCGCGACATCCACCACGGCTACTCTCCCCAGTCCTCGTCGGCCTCGGGAGCCAGTGCCAGCAGCACCGGTGCGACTCCCACGACCTCGAGTTCGGCGGCGCACTCCGGGCACTCGACGATCTCGCCGGCCCGGACCTCGCTCTCCACGCCTACCTGGCCCTCGCACTCCGGACAGGCTTGTACGGTCGTCTCCGCTGTGGGCATAAGGTCCTCTCCTCCTGGTCGGACACCTGCGGGTTCAGCTTCTCGGCGCGGTGCGCTCGCCAGCAGTCAGGTAGATCCCGGACTTGTGGGCCGGGCGGCGGGGACCAAATACTCGAAGGCCCCGTCCGCACGATCCTGGAGAGACATGACGAGCAGGCTCACGGAACTGACGGTCGACTGCCGCGACCCGGAAGGGCTCGCCGCCTTCTGGTGCGAGGTACTGGGCTTCAAGGTGATCGACCGGAGCGAGGGCAAGGTCGAGATCGGCTCCTGGGTGCCGACGGTCGAAGAAGTCCGGGCAGCCCAGAAGCCGCCCACCGTGCTGTTCGTCGCCGTGCCCGAGGGCAAGGACGTGAAGAACCGGCTGCACCTGGACGTCAGTCCCGTCGACGCGGGCACCGAGGACGAGGTCGCGCGCCTGCTCGCCCTCGGGGCGAGCAGGGCCGACGTGGGGCAGGGCCCCGGCCGGAGCTGGGTGGTCATGGCCGACCCCGAGGGCAACGAGTTCTGTGTCCAGCGCAGCCTGGCCCCGTGACAGGAAGGCGCTGCTGACGGACCGCCACGACAGCGCGGCGGTCCGTCAGCAGCGCGTCACAGCGCCCGTGCGAGGCCGTCGAGGGCGCGGTCCTGGTCGGCCAGGAGCTCCGCGGCCCTGCGCTCCAGGTCCCCGGCGGCCGCCGTGGTGTCGGCGCGGGAATTGGCGACGATGATCCGCACCGCGCTCCAGTGGTGGGCGACCCGCTCCACCAGCCGCGACACCTCCGTCAGCGCGGGCCGGCCGAAGGCGCGGCCCGCGGCGGCCAGCCAGTCCGCGTGCACCCCGGTCTCGGCGAGCACCGTGCCGGCCACGACGAAGGTCTCGTCCACCACCTCGGGGTCGCCGCCCGTGCGCATCCGCGCCGCGGCGGCGTCGAGGAAGCGGGCCAGGCCGCGCCGCCCGCCGAACAGCTCCGCGCCGTCGTCGGCGTATCCGTCCGGCAGGGTGCGGTCGCCTTCCAGCGCGGCCACGTTGGCGGTGATGACCGTACGGACGTGGTCGAGGTCCCAGGGCGGCAGGTCCGGGCCGACCGAGACCTCCAGCCACCGTCCGTCGATCGGATTGCGGGTGAAGAACAGGTCGCGGTCGTGGTCCTCGGGGTTTGCCGAGGAACGTGCGGCGGCGAACTCGGCCCGGGTGATCGCGCCCTGGAAGCGCGGCGGCACCGGATCGGCCAGCAGCACCTCGTCGCGTTCGTCGTCGAACCCGTACACGGTCAGCAGGTGGTTGGTGTGCACATCCCGGTAGGCGGGACGGAACGGCAGGTGGTAGTTGTCGACCGCCGCAGCCACCGCGCGTCCGTCCCGCACCGCGTCGCGTACCTGTGTCCAGGCCGTCTCCGGGTCCGGCGGGCGGTGCCAGTGTGAGGTCACCGGATGGTGCGGGGCCATGGCCCCGAGCAGGGACCGGGCGCCGAAGGGGACGTAGTACTCCTCGCGCCGGAGGTCGCCCGAGCGGTAGCCGAACCCCCAGGCAGCGCCGAGCACATGGAGCGGATCGGCGCCCTGGCTGGCGAGCAGCACCCCCATCGTCGCGTGCAGGCAGTGCCCGAGGTCGTGGCGCCACGGCCGTACGTCCTGAAGCTCGACTCTCATGCCGCCTCCGTCACCAGGGTCAGTGCGAACAAGTGCATCGCGGGGTTGTGGGGCAGGACGAGTGCCGTCAGCCCGTCGGGCACCGCGACCGGCACCCGCTGGTGCCAGATCGACGGGCTCATCGTGTACTGCTCGTGCCGCGGGTAGAGCATCGCGGTGGTCCGGTAGGCGAGGCGCTCACCGAACCGCGGCCCGGTCTCGGGCCAGAAGTCGGACAGCCGCAGCCACTGCCGGCGGACGCTGCCGTCGGCGTACTCGAGGAGCACGCCGTCCTCGGTGCGGCGCTCGGCGGCCCCGAGGACGTGGATCCAGTCGGTCCGGCCGGCGGGCAGCGCGATCCGCTGTCCGCGGCACCGCAGGTGGTCCGGCCGCACGCCGTCGGCCGCGGGGAAACGGAACGGCACCCGGTCGTGTGCGGTGAGCGTGCCGCAGGGCAGCTCCCCGGCCGGAAAGGCATTGCCCCAGATGTTGAACGCACCCGAACCGGAGCGGCTGCTCGGTTCGACGCCGACGCTGTCGAGGAAGTCCTCGATCGCGACTGTGCGGGCCGCTCCGACCGCCGACCGGACGAGAGTGGGACTGACGTGCTCGACCACAGAGACCTCCTTGGATCACAGGACGGGATACGGACGGTGCGCATGCGCGAGCCCGGTCCGGCCGTCGCGGCGCGGGCCGCGGCGCTGGCCCGGGC
>NZ_JAAGMG010000153.1 GCF_010548525.1 Streptomyces sp. SID14478 | reverse complement strand
CGGAGCGGGGGTTGTCGGAGGTGAGGATGGCGGTGTCGGCGAACCGGGCGGCCGCGGCGCCCATCGGCATCCGCTTCGTCCTGTCCCGGTCGCCGCCGCAGCCGAGCACGATGTGCAGCTTGTTCTCGGTGACCTTGCGCAGCGCCTTCAGCACGGACTCGACGGCGTCGGTCTTGTGCGCGTAGTCGACGACGGCGAGGTACTTCTGGCCCGCGTCGACGCGCTCCAGGCGGCCCGGCACCCCGGGCACGGCGGCGACGCCGTCCGCGGCGGTCTGCGGGTCGATCCCGGCGACGGCGAGGGTGACGATCGCGGCGAGGGTGTTCGCGACGTTGAAGGGGCCCGGCAGCGGCGCCTTGGCGGTGGCGCGCTCGCCCTGGGGGCCGACCACGGTCAACGTCGAGCCCAGCGGCCCGACTTCGACGTCCTCGGCGCGCCAGTCGGCGTCCGGGTGGCCCTCGGCGGAGAAGGTGACGACGGGTACTTCGGACTCGTCGATGAGACGGCGTCCGTACTCGTCGTCGTAGTTCACGACGCCCTGTTTGCTGCGTGCACGCGTGAACAGCTGCGCCTTCGCCCGGAAGTAGTCCTCCATGTCGGAGTGGAACTCCATGTGCTCCGGGCTGAGGTTGTTGAAGACGGCGACGTCGAAGACGCAGCCGTCGACCCGGCCGAGCACGAGGGCGTGACTGGAGACCTCCATGGCGACGGCGTCGACGCCGCGCTCACGCATGACCGCGAACAGGGCCTGGAGGTCGGTGGCTTCGGGGGTGGTGCGCTCGGACTTGATGCGCTCGTCGCCGATGCGCATCTCGACGGTGCCGATGAGCCCGGTCGAGCGGACCGCCTTGAGCCCGCCCTCCATGAGGTACGCCGTCGTCGTCTTGCCGGAGGTGCCGGTGATGCCGAGCTGCAGCAGGTCCCGGCCGGGGTGGCCGTAGATCGTGGCGGCCAGTTCGCCCATGCGCCCGCGCGGGTTCTCCACGACGAGCGGCACGAGCCCGGCGTCCGCGACGCGTTCGGCGCCCGCCGGGTCGGTGAGGGCGGCGACGGCACCGAGGGTCGCGGCCTGCGCGGCGAAGTCGGCGCCGTGCGCGCGGGCGCCGGGCAGTGCGGCGTACAGGTCGCCGGGGCGCACCGCGCGGGAGTCGTGGGTGATGCCGGTGATGTCCACGGCCTTGCCGGGCGCGGGGACACCCAGCTGACCGGCGAGTTCCGCGAGGGGGGTGGCGGAGACCTCGACCGGTCGCGGCGGCCCGGGATATGTCACGGGTGCGCCCTTCTGGGTGGTTTGGGACTGATCAGCGTGTGGCACGGCGGTGAGCGTACCGGGCCCACCCCGCCCTGGGCGAAGCGAGGGGCGTGGCGTGGGCCGGTTCCCTGGATCGGAGGTGATGGTTGTCACGGACTCTTCACGGTGTGCTGGTGATCATGGTCATGCCCGTCATGGCTGGAACGCGACGGGCAACCGCGCGGACTTGGCGCCCGTGGGCGGCACTTGCAGCGTCTTCAGGGCGAACTCCATGACCTGCTTGTAGATGGGCCCGCAGATCTGGCCGCCGAAGTAACTCCCCTTCGTGGCGTTCTGGATGGCGCAGTAGACGGTGACGCGCGGCTTGTCGGCGGGCGCGAACCCGGCGAACGACGACGTGTACCCCTTGTAGCGGCCGGTGGCCGGATCGACGCGGTTGGCCGTACCCGTCTTGCCGGCGACGCGGTAGCCGGGGATACGGGCCTTCGTACCCGTGCCTTCCTCGTCGTCGACGACGGACTCCAGCATCTGCGCGACCGTCTTCGCCGTCTTGGCGCTGACGACACGGGTCTGCTTGGGCTTGGCCGCGGGCGTGAACCGGCCGTCGGCGCCCTTCGTGCCGCGCACCAGGGTCGGTTCGATCCGTACGCCGCCGTTGGCGATGGTCGAGTACACGGAGGCCGCCTGCATGGCGTTGATGGAGAAGCCCTGGCCGAACGGGACCGTGTACTGCTGCGACGTGGACCACTTGTCGGCCGGCGCGAGGATGCCGGAGGTCTCGCCGGGGAAGCCGAGACCGCTCGGCTTGCCGATGCCGAACTTGCTCAGGTACCCGTACAGGGTCTGGTTCGCCTGCGGCTGCGTCGCGCCGAGCTGGCCGGTCGCCAGGATCGTGCCGATGTTGCTGGACTTGGCGAGCACGCCGTTGAGCGTGAGGTGCCAGGTCGGGTGGTCGACGTCGTCCTGGAAGAGGCGGTCGCCGCGGTGCAGCCGGTTGGGCACGACGACGTGGGTGCCCGGGGTCGCCACGTTCTCCTCGAGGACGGCCGCCATCGACATGATCTTGGCGGTGGAGCCGGGCTCGTAGGCGTCCTGCAGCGCGGCGTTGCCCATGGCGGACGAGGTGGCCTGTGACAGGTCGTTCGGGTCGAAGCCGGGCGCGTTGGCCATGGCCAGCACCTCGCCGGTCCGCGTGTCCTGCACCATCACGTAGCCGCGGTCGGCGTGGGACTTCTTGACCTGCTCGGTGATGGCGTTCTGCGCGGCCCACTGGATGTCGCGGTCGATGGTCAGCTCGACGTCGGCGCCGGGCACCGCGGGCTGCTCGGTACTGCCGGCGGTGGGCACCTGCTGGCCGCCCGACTGGGCGTAGCGGATCTTTCCGGCCTTGCCCGAGAGGTCCTTGTTCAGCTGCTGCTCGACGCCGCCACCGCCCTTGCCGTCGGCGTTGACCCAGCCCAGTATCCCGGCCGCGAGGTCGCCGTTCGGGTACACGCGCTTGCTGCTGGGGTCGGCGAGCACCCCGGACAGCACGCTCGCCTCGCGGCCCTCGGCGTTCGCCTTCTCGTTCAGCGTCGAGCGCAGGTCCTTGATCTGCTTCCAGACCTGCGGCGTCTGCCGCGCGGCGAGCCGCACGTACCGGGTGTTCCTGGTCTTGAGCTTCTTGGCCAGCGCGTCCGCGTCCACCCCGACGATCGGTGACAGCAGGGCCGCCGCCTGCTCGGGCGCGTCCTTCACCTTGGTGGCCTTCTCGGTGAACAGCGTCGGGTCCGCCGTGATGTCGTAGGCGTCCACGCTCGTCGCGAGGGCGACACCGCTGCGGTCGGTGATGCCGCCGCGCTCGGCCGCGATGGTGTGGCTGACGAAGCGGTTCAGCTCGGCCTTCGCGGCGTACGTGCTCGCGTCGACGCCCTGCACCTGGAGGAGGCGGACGACGAAGACCATGAGGACGAGCGTGAGGCCCAGGCTCACCATCCGCAGACGGGGCCGCGGGCTGCCCAGGCGCAGTGGGGTGGGCGTCTTCGCGGGGCCGGGGCGCGGGCGCCGTGCGGCGGGGCG
>NZ_JAAGMG010000112.1 GCF_010548525.1 Streptomyces sp. SID14478 | reverse complement strand
ACGCCGGTGCTCTGCTGGCGCTGCCCGTCGTCCGTGGCGCCGTGGACGCGCAGCTCGCCCGGTGGGGCGCGCAGGCGCGGGCCCGGCCTCCGGGGAGCCATCCGGCCGACAGCGGCTGGCGCGGCGTGCTCATCACCCGCAGCGAGAGCCGCGACCTGTGGCTCGCGTTGCGGGGGGTGCAGTTCAGGCTCGTCGGCACCGTCGAGGCGGGCACGGACGGCGCCGTGGGCGTGACGTACCGCTTCCGGGTGCACAAGAGCTGGAACTTCGACCGCGGCGAGTCCGAGTACGGCATTCCGTTCACGCCCTTCGCGCGGCTCCATGAGACGGGCCTGGCAAGGGAGTTCACCGCCGAGGGCGAGAGCGGACCGCTGACGGCGCGGCCGTAGCCGGCCTCCTCAGCAGCTCACGTCCTTGCCGTCCGCGCCGAACACCGCCAGCCGTCGCTCCTGCGGCAGGTGCGGCGTGCCCGCGGGGACGTAGTGCAGCTGCACGGCGCGGCGGCGGGTGCGGGAGAGGTTCGGTGGGGTGCCGTGGTGGAGCAGCCCGTCGAAGTACAGGGCGCCGCCGGCCGGGAGCGGGACCGCCGTGTCACGGTGCGTCTGCACCGCGGTGTCGCAGATCTGGAAGTCGCGCCGCTTGAAATGCACGACGGGCCCCTCGGCGTGGGTGCCGGGCAGCACGTGCATGCAGCCGTTGTCGGCCGTGGCGTCGTCGAGCGCGATCCACACTCCGACGACGGGCGTGCCCAGCGGCACGTCGAAGTACGCCTTGTCCTGGTGCCAGGGCTTCTCGCGGCCGCCGCCGGGCGGCTTGAGCAGCGCCATGTCCTGCAGCAGGACGGGCTCGGCGCCGCCCAGGAGCCGGCCCGCGGGTCCGGTCACCGCCGGATGCCGGGCGAGCCGGGCCAGCCGCGGGTCGTGGTCGGTGAAAGACATCAACTTCCTTACCCCGTCGAGGAGTTCGTCGGGGCTTGCCTCGTCGGGCCTGACCCACGCCTCCAGCTCCACCGCGGCCGGGGACGGCGGGCGGGCGACGGCCGCGAGCGCGTCCAGGACCTCGCGCACCTCGGCGGCGTCCAGGGCCCGCCGCACGGCGAGGAAGCCGAGGCCGCGGTAGGCGTCGAGCTCGGCCGGGCCGATGTCCTGCGGGCTGTCGAGGAGCGGTGCGAGGCGATCGGACCGGTACAACTGCGCGGGCGTGTCGGCGGACATGGGCCGATCGTAGGCGCGGGCGCCGCGGACGGCGAGGGTGCACAGGCGGCG
Source organism: Streptomyces sp. SID14478 (assembly GCF_010548525.1). Taxonomy (GTDB): domain Bacteria; phylum Actinomycetota; class Actinomycetes; order Streptomycetales; family Streptomycetaceae; genus Streptomyces. The sequence continues at coordinate 4,692 of NZ_JAAGMG010000112.1, read as the reverse complement.
GCTCCCGGCACCCGCCGGGAGCCGCTTCGTGCGGGACGAGCCGGGCCGGGACGCTCAGCTCCTGCCCTTGCGCACCACCCACTTGCCGCCCACCCAGGCGCCGACGGTCTCGTAACCGGAGCGGAACGAGCCGAGCCAGTTCAGCTTCAGGTCCGCCTCCGCGGCGGACCTGACCGGCGTGTAGCCGTCCGCGGTGCTCCTGGCGTAGACGGGGAAGGGATAGGCGGGACGCGTCGCCGTCGTCCGGCCGTCGCCGTCGAGCGACCTGGTCGTCAGGCGCGCCGGGGCGTCGCCCTCGGTGACCCAGCCGGTGAGCGCGGTGAGTGCGTCGAAGGTGTCGGGTCCCTGGCCGCCACCGCAGTGCGCGACGCCCGGAAGCAGGAAGAGGCGGGCGAAGTCCGTGGTCGCCGAGGCGCCGCCCATCTCCTGCTCAACTGCCTTGTAGTAGGCCATCGTTCCGACGGCCGGGATGTGCTGGTCGCCGAGGCCGTGCCACAGGATCAGCTTCCCGCCGGCCTTCTTGAACGCCGACAGGTCGGGGTCGGTGGCGTCGTACATGCCCTCGCCCAGCGCCATGATCCTCTTGTAGGAGGCCCGCGTGAACGCGATGTCCTTGTACGTGAGCGACGGCTGCGGGGTGTCGAAGATCTGGTAGCGGAGGGTCTCCCGGACGAAGCCGATGTCGCCGCTGGTGCCGGTGGCGGTGGCCGGGGTGATGACGCCGGCCCAGTTCGGCTCGGAGCCGCGCAACTGGTAGGCCGGGTAGAGGAGTCGGCCGTGCTCGTCGGTCGGCCCCGCGTAGATCCGGCGCACGGTGGTGACCTGGTCGGCGGTGAGGCAGTAGGCGTCCGGTGTCGAGGTCTGCCCGGCCGCGCACCGGATGTCGGCCGGGTCCCAGTCGCAGGCCAGCGGGTCGGCGATGATGCCGTCGGCGGGTGCGTCGCAGCCCTTGAGCACGGCCTCGTGGAGCGGGGCGAGGTCGGCGTTGGTGAGGGTCGCCGGGCCGCCGTTCAGGTAGACGGACTGGGCGGTCCAGGCGTGCGAGAAGGTGTTCAGGGCGGTGAAGTTGTTCGCCGGGGCGCCCGCGATGATGCCGTCGAAGTCGGCCGGGTAGCGCTGCGCCTCGGTCAGTGCCTGGTGGCCGCCCTGCGAGCAGCCGTCGAAGTACGTGTGGGTGGCGGCCCGGCCGTAGTACTTCTTGATCAGGGCCTGGGCCGCCTGCACCAGTTGGTGGTCGGACTTGTAGCCGAAGTCGGCGCGCAGCGTCGGGTCGGTGGAGAAGAGGCCGCCGCCCTGGGAGTGGCCCTCGTCGCTGGAGGCGACGGCGAACGCGCCGTCGGTCAGCGGGACGCAGCCGGCCGAGGCGGGCGCGTTCGTGAGGTTCACGTTGCCGCACAGGCCGCCGCAGCCGACCTGGAGGTAGTCCGCCTGCCAGCCCGTTACGGGCAGCTTGATCTCGAAGTGGATCTGCGGGGCGATGACGCCCTTCACGTCGCAGGCGGCCCAGTCGCCCAACGTGTTGTCCTGCGCGGCCAGTTCGGTGGCCGAGGTGATCTCGAAGGGGACGCCGGGGACGGCGGCGGCCAGGTCGAGGGCCGGAACACCGGAGCACGGCATGGCGGGACCGATACCGGTCGCCGCCGTGGTGGAAGTGGTGGTGGAGGAGGCGGCAGGAGCGGCGGACGTGGCCGACGCGGTCAGGGTGCTGCCGCCGGCCACGAGGGCGAGGACCGCGACGAGAGTGGCCATGAGGGTGGGGGTCTTGCGTCGACGCCGTCTGGGGAGCAGGGGCATGCGCGGGGCTCCGTTCGCACGGGGATGGGGAGGTGCGGCCGGGAGCGCCAAGTGATCTGCGGTGGGGGCGACTTGGTCCTGCGACGGCGGCACGTCGAAGGAACGTAACGTGGCGGAGATCGCGCGGACAAGACCTGTCGACGAGATTGTTGACGATTATGTCGGCGACGTCTCCCGCGTCTGGACCGGCAGCGCCTTGATGCCGTTGATGAAGTTGGAGACGAGCCGCCTCGGCGGTCCCGCGAGGGTCAGCGTCGGCAGGGCCCGGCCCACCTCCTCGTACAGCACCTGGAGTTGGAGGCGGGCGAAGTGCGCGCCGAGACAGACGTGCGGGCCGTCGCCGAAGGACACGTGCGGATTGGGGGTGCGGGTCAGGTCCAGGGCGAAGGGGTCGGGGAAGACGCGCTCGTCGTGGTTGGCGCAGGCGTGCAGGACCACGACCTTGTCGCCGCGGCGGATGCGCGCGCCGGCCAGGGTCGTGTCGCGGGCGGCGGTGCGGCGGAACGTGAGGACCGGCGGGTGGCGGCGCAGCAGTTCGTCGGTCGCCGTCGTCAGATCGACCTGTCCGCCGCGCAGCCGCGCGTACGCCGACGGGTGCCCGGCGAGCAGGGCCAGCGCGCCCGGGGCCGCGCTGCGGACCGTGTCGTTGCCCGCGACCGTCAGCAGGAAGAAGAACATCTGCCGTTCGGGCGGGGTGAGTTCGCGGTCCAGGGCGATCGTCGTCATGACGTCGTCGGCCGGATGGGCGCGCTTGTGAGCCGTCAGCTCGTCGGCGTACGCGAACATGTCGGCCAGGGCGGAGGGCGAGCGCGGGTTCACCCGCGTCCCGGTAGCCCCGGTAGTCCCCTCCGTCTCAGCTGTCCCGGCTGTCCCAGCTGTCTCCTCTGCCTCGTCTGGGTCCTGGTACCCGATGACCCGGCGCGTCCAGTGCAGGAGCAGGCCCCGGTCGGACTCCGGGACGCCGAGCAGGTCGGCGAGGTTGAGCAGGGCGTAGTCGTCGGTGACCGTCGCCACCAGGTCCACCACCGGGGCGGCGTCGAGCGCCCGGCCGAGCAGGGACGTCGCCCGCTCGCGCGCCGCCCGCGCGAACGCCTCCACGCGGCGCGGGGTGAACGCCCGGCTCACCGGACGGCGCAGCCGCCCGTGGGCCGGCGGGTCCTGGTTGAGCATCATGCCGCGCACGAACGGCAGGTCCGCCGGATCAGGGTCCCGGATCTGGGTGGCGCCCAGGTGCGAGGAGTACGTCGAGGAGTCCTTCAGCACCGAGACGACGTCCGCGTGCCGGGCCACCGCCCAGAACCCGGGGCCCTCGGGCCAGCCGAGCACCGCCGGTTCGTCCTGCCAGGACACCGGGTGGCTCTCGCGCAGGACTCGGTAGCGCTCGTGCGGGACACCGTCCGCGTACAGCCGGGGGTCGAAGACGTCCGGAGCGAGGGCGGGTGCGCTCATGCGCCGTCCGCCCGCAGGAAGTCCTCCACCACCCGGATCAGCGCGAGCGGCGCCTCGTCCATCGCGTAGTGGCCGCACACCGGCAGGTCGACCAGTTCCCCGCGGGCGAACCAGTGCAGCCAGGTCTCGCGCATCAGGCTCGCCGACAGCGCCGGGTCGAGCTGACCGGTGACGGCGAGTGCGGGCGTCGTACAGCCGTCCAGATCGCGGTGGAAGTCGTCACCGGTCCACGAGTCCAGCCAGGCGCGGAACGCCTTGACGTCGCTGCGCTCCAGCGAGCGCGCCACCATCCGGTCCAGCCAGGCCGCCGGGCGCACCCCGCCCGTGGTGACGTCGAGGATGGCGCGGCGGTGCGCCGGTTCCATGTCGGCCGTCGAGAACAGCTCCCACTGCTGCGGCGGCAGCGCGAGGCCCGACGCCGGGACCGGCGAGACGCCCGCGAGGCGCCGCACCCGCTGCCGCGCCGACGCCACCACGCGCTGCGCCACGCTGCCGCCCATCGAGTGCCCGATCAGCGAGAACCGCTCCCAGCCGAGCCGGTCCGCGAGCGCCAGCACGTCGGCCGCGCCCTCGGCGGTCGTGTACGCGCCCGGCTGGTCCCGTGCCTCGCCGTACCCCCGCAGGTCAACCAGCGCGTACTGGAAGGAGTCCCGGTCGAGATCGGGGACGACCGGGGCGAACGCGGACCGGTCGGCGAACCAGCCGTGCACCGCGATCACCTTGTGCGGGCCGTCGCCGTGCAGTTCATGAGGAAGGAGGAAGGAGGCCACGTCGACTCCAGAGGGGACGAGGGCGGTGCGGTCCCGTCCACGGTGGCGCGGGCCCGCGCGGCCCACAAGGGGGCGTCCGCGACCGCGCGGGAGATCGGCGACAATGGGCGGGTGACCTCCGCCGACCCCGCCCCCGACCGCACGCTGGCCGCCGACTGCGGCAACTGCTTCGGCCTGTGCTGCGTCGCGCTGCCGTTCGCCAAGTCCCAGGACTTCGCACGGAACAAGAGCGCGGGCACGCCCTGCACGAACCTTCAGGACGACTTCCGCTGCGGCATCCACACCCGGCTGCGCGACGAGGGCTACCAGGGGTGCACCGTCTTCGACTGCTTCGGCGCGGGACAGCAGGTGTCCCAGGTCACGTTCGGCGGGGTCAGCTGGCGCGAGCGTCCCGAGAGCGCCCGGCAGATGTACGAGGTGTTCCCCGTCATGCGCCAACTGCACGAACTGCTCTGGTACTTGGGCGAAGTGCTCGCCCTGCGCCCGGCCGGGGCCGTGCACCCCGACGCGCGGCGCGCCCGGGACGCCGTCGAACGGCTCACGCGCGCGGACGCCGCCGAACTGCTCGCCGTCGACGTGCCCACCCTGCGCGGCGAGGTCAACCAGATCCTGCTCCGGGCCAGCGACCTGGTGCGCGCCGAGGTGCCGGGCGCGCGCGGCCGCAAGAAGAACCACCGCG
>NZ_JAAGMG010000078.1 GCF_010548525.1 Streptomyces sp. SID14478 | reverse complement strand
GTCGATCCCGCCCTCCGGCACCGTCTCGCGGCCCATCGCGATGCGGCCCGCCCGCGCCGCCGCGTCCGCCAGCGGCAGCCGTACCGTCGTCAGCGCCGGGACCGCGTCCACGCTGAACGGCAGGTCGTCGAAGCCCGCCACCGAGACGTCCTCGGGGATACGCAGCCCCGCCTCCCGCAGCGCCGCGCACGCGCCCAGCGCCACCGTGTCGTTCGCCGCGACCACCGCCGTCAACCCGGGGTCGCGGGCGAGCAGTTCGGTCGTGGCCGCATGGCCCGCCGCGCGGTCGTAGGGGCCGTGGACGACCAGGCCGTCCGACTCCGTCACGCCCGCCGCGGCCAGTGCGTCGCGGTGGCCCTCCAGGCGGTCGCGGGTCGTCGTGCGCTCCCGCGGACCCGCCGCGTAGCCGATCCGGCGGTGGCCGAGGGAGAGGAGGTGCTCGGTCAACTCCCGGCCCCCGCCCCGGTTGTCGAAGGTGAGCGCCACCGCGTCCGTCTCCGGCACCGGCGGCCGCCCGCACAGCACGACCCGGGTGCCCGCCTCCGACAGCCGCCTCAACTTGCCTGCCACGGCCGCCACATGGGCCTCGTCCTCGATCGCGCCGCCGGTGAGCACGACCGCCGCCGCGCGCTGGCGCTGGAGCAGCGTCAGATAGGTCAGCTCGCGCTCCGGGGAGCCGCCCGTGTTGCAGACCACCGCGAGGCGTTCGCCGCCGGCGCGGCCGCCGGGGCCGACGATCTCCGACTGCACCGCGGACGCCATGATCCCGAAGAACGGGTCGGCGATGTCGTTCACCAGCACCCCGACCAGGTCGGAGGTGGACGCGGCCAGTGCGCTCGCCGGGCCGTTGAGCACGTAGTCGAGTTCGTCCACCGCCTTGAGGACGCGCTCCCGGGTGGTGGCGGCGACCGGATAGTTGCCGTTCAGCACGCGGGACACGGTGGCGGGGGACACCTGCGCGCGGGCCGCCACGTCCGCCAGGGTCACGGTCATCGAGCCATCCTCGTATCCGGTCCGGTATCCGCTCTTGTCCGAGCGGCTGTGCAGAGGCTAGCTTCTTCTCACATAGAAAGCGCTTGCTACGCGGGATTCGGCGAGCGGGCGCATTTCGTGGCTGCCGCGTACGCAGAGCCGTACGGAACGGACGAAGGGACTCACGTGACACGCAAGACGGTGCGCATCGCCATGAACGGCGTGACGGGGCGCATGGGCTACCGCCAGCACCTCGTCCGCTCCCTGCTCGCCCTGCGCGACCAGGGCGGGCTCGACCTCGGCGACGGCACGGTGCTGTGGCCCGAGCCGGTCCTCGTCGGCCGCCGCGAGCACGCGCTGAAGGCGCTGGCCGCCAAGCACGGGCTCGACGAGGCGAACATCTCCACCGACGTGGACGCCGTGCTCGCCGACGACAGCATCGACATCTTCTTCGACGCCGCGATGACCTCCGGCCGCGAGGAGGTCCTCAAGAAGGCGATCGCCGCCGGCAAGCACGTCTACACCGAGAAGCCGACCGCGACCGGCCTCGACGGCGCCCTGGAGCTGGCCCGGCTCGCCCGGGCCGCGGGCGTCAGGTCCGGCGTCGTCCAGGACAAGATCTTCCTGCCGGGCCTGCTGAAGCTGAAGCGGCTCATCGACGGCGGCTTCTTCGGGAAGATCCTGTCCGTGCGCGGCGAGTTCGGCTACTGGGTCTTCGAGGGCGACTGGCAGGAGGCCCAGCGGCCGTCGTGGAACTACCGCAGCGAGGACGGCGGCGGCATCGCCGTCGACATGTTCCCGCACTGGGAGTACGTGCTGCACGAGCTGTTCGGCCGGGTCGCCTCCGTGCAGGCGCTGATCACCACGCACATCCCCGAGCGCTGGGACGAGAACGGCAAGCCCTACGACGCCACCGCCGACGACTCCGCGTACGGCATCTTCGAGCTGGACGGCGGCGCGGTCGCCCAGATCAACTCCTCGTGGGCCGTGCGCGTCAACCGCGACGAGCTCGTCGAGTTCCAGGTCGACGGGACCGAGGGCTCGGCCGTCGCCGGACTGCGCAACTGCCGCGTCCAGCACCGCAGCGCGACCCCGAAGCCGGTCTGGAACCCGGACATCCCCGCCACCTACTCCTTCCGCGACCAGTGGCAGGAGGTGCCCGACAACGCCGAGTTCGACAACGGGTTCAAGGCGCAGTGGGAGCTCTTCCTCAAGCACGTGTACGCCGACGCGCCCTACCACTGGGACCTGCTGGCCGGCGCCCGCGGCGTGCAGCTCGCCGAGCTGGGCCTGCGCTCGTCCGCCGAGGGCCGCCGCATCGACGTACCGGAGATCACGCTGTGACCATCCACCTGCCGGGCAGCACAGGGGAGTTGCGGGCGTACGAGCCGCGCGCCACGCCCCTCGCCGTCGACCCGGGCGCGCCGCTCGCGTCCCGTGTCGTCTTCTCGGCGGCGCACGTCGTCGCCGACCCGTTCGCCGACACGACGCCGGACTCGCCGGCCGCCGTCGACTGGGACGCCACCCTCGCCTTCCGCCGCCACCTGTGGTCGCACGGCCTCGGCGTCGCCGAGGCGATGGACACCGCGCAGCGCGGCATGGGCCTGGACTGGGCCGGCGCCGCCGAGCTGATCGAGCGGTCCGCGGCCGAGGCCAAGGCGGTCGGCGGCCGCATCGCGTGCGGGGTCGGCACCGATCAACTCACCGCCCCCGCAAGGGACCTGGCCCAGGTCCGGGCCGCCTACGAGGAGCAGCTCGCGCTCGTGGAGGGGACGGGCGCGCAGGCGATCCTCATGGCGTCCCGGGCCCTCGCCGCCGTCGCCACGGGCCCCGAGGACTACCTCGACGTCTACGGTCACCTGCTGCGCCAGGCCACCGAACCGGTCGTCCTGCACTGGCTCGGCCCGATGTTCGACCCGGCCCTGGAGGGCTACTGGGGCGCCACCGACCTGGACGCCGCGACGGAGACGTTCCTCCAGGTCATCGCCGCGCACCCGGACAAGGTCGACGGCATCAAGGTGTCGCTGCTCGACGCCCGCCGCGAGGTCGAGCTGCGTCGCCGTCTACCCCAGGGCGTGCGCTGCTACACCGGCGACGACTTCAACTACCCGGAACTGATCGCGGGCGACGAGCGCGGCTTCAGCCACGCCCTGCTCGGCATCTTCGACCCGCTGGGCCCGCTCGCCGCGCAGGCGGTACGGGTGCTCGACACCGGCGACGCCAAGGGCTTCCGCGAACTCCTCGACCCCACCGTCGAGTTGTCCCGCCACCTCTTCCAGCCCCCGACCCGCTTCTACAAGACCGGCGTCGTGCTCCTGGCCTGGCTCGCCGGCCACCAGGACCACTTCGCGATGGTCGGCGGCCTGCAGTCCGCCCGCTCGCTGCCGCACTTCGCGCGCGCCTACGAACTCGCCGACGGCCTCGGCCTGTTCCCGGACCCGGGGCTCGCCGAGTCCCGTATGAAGAACCTGCTCGCCCTGTACGGAGTCACCTCATGAGCGGCCCGATCGCCGACCCGCGCTTCTCCCTCAACCAGATGACGGTCAAGCAGCTCGGCCTGCCCGAACTCGTCGGGGAATGCGTCGCAGCGGGCGTCCAGTACGTCGGCACGTGGCGCGAGCCCGTCCAGGCGTACGGCGTCGAGGCGGCGGCCAAGCTGCTCGGGGACGCGGGCCTGAGCGTCTCCACGCACTGCCGCGGCGGCTTCCTCACCGGCATCGACCCGGCGGAGCGCACGGCCGCGATCGACGACAACAAGCGGGCCGTCGACGAGGCCGTCACCCTCGGCACGGACGTCCTGGTCCTCGTCTCCGGCGGACTGCCCGCCGGCTCGTACGACCTGCGCGGCGCCCGCGAGCGGATCGCGGACGCGCTCGGCGAACTCGCCCCCTACGCCGCCGAGCGCGGGGTCCGGCTCGCCATCGAGCCGCTGCACCCGATGTACGCGGCCGACCGCTGCGTCGTCTCGACGCTCGCCCAGGCCCTGGACATCGCCGAGCGCTTCCCCGCGCACCAGGTCGGCGTCTGCGTGGACACGTACCACATCTGGTGGGACGACCTGGCGCCCGCGGGGATCGCGCGGGCCGGGGCGCAGGGGCGCATCGCCACGTTCCAGCTGGCGGACTGGACTACCCCGCTGCCCGAGGGCGTGCTCAACGGGCGCGGCCAGATCGGCGACGGCGCGATCGACATGCGGTACTGGCGCGGCCTGGTCGAGGACCAGGGCTATGCGGGCCCCATCGAGGTCGAGCTGTTCAACGACGGACTGTGGGCGCGGGACGGCCGCGAGGTGCTGAGGGAGACGGTCGAGCGCTTCAAGCAGCACGCGTGATTCCAGCCCCTCCGGCGCGCGGGTTCCGGGGCTGCGCCCGGGGCCCCGCTCCTCGGACGCCGGAGGGGCTGGATGTGCGTACGGGCCGGTCCGCTACTTCTTCCGGGCGGCCCGCTTGGTCATCACGGCCAGGATGACGGGGATCAGCATCTCGATCCCCCGCGCCACGTTCGCCGCGGGCAGCCCCGTCTTCTTGGCGACCGCGTTCGCGACCGGCCGGCTCAGCTTCGACAGGAGACCGGCCATCAGGCCGCCCGAGGCGAGGCCGCCGAGCCCGCCCAGTGTGGCGACGCCCTGCAGCGGTGGCTGCTCGGTCTCGGCGAGGGCCTGCTGCACCTCCTGCGCCCCGTCGGTGCTCTCCTCGGCCCGCTCCCGCAGGCCGCCGGAGAGCGCCGAGACGGTGCTGCCCACGACGTCCTGCGCCTGGGTGGCGTCCGTGCCGAGCAGGCCCGCGAGCTCCTGCAGCTTGTTCTCGCCGAGCTCGTCGAGGACATCCTGTTCCAGCGACTGCGGCGTGGATTCTTCGCTCATGTCCCAAACGCTAAGGGTGCCCCGTTATGTCGGCACCCTGAAAATCCCGGGAAGAAAACGCTCCGCCGCCGTGCAACCTTTCGGGGACCCGGCGGGTCTAGCGTGCGTCAGGACTTTTGGAGGGGGATCTGGGGGGATCGAGGAAGTCCTGACGCAGGAGGGGGTAGGCCCGAGGGGCCCGGTCCGCGGACCGGGCCCCTCGTCGGGTCCCCAGGTGCTTCAGAAGAAGACGCCGCACCGCAGCAGCACGTTCGCGAAGGGCTGCGCCTCCCCGGTGCGTACGACCAGGCGCGCCCCCTTCGCCAGTGCCTTCAGCTCCTCGTGCGTGACGAAGCCGAGCGACGGCACCCGCTCCCGCAGCAGCTCCGCCGCCTGCGGGTTCGCGGAGTGCACCTCGCGCGCCGCCGTGCCCGCCTCCACCACCAGCTCGTCGAGCAGCCCGTCGAGGACCTCCGCGAACGACGGCACCCCGGCCCGGAAGGCGAGGTCGACGAGGCGCGGACCCGGCGGGACCGGCAGCCCCGCGTCGCACACGAGCACCCCGTCCCCGTGCCCCAACTCGGCTATGGCGCCCGCCAGATGACGGTTCAGAATGCCGGACTTCTTCACAGCGCGGCGACCTCTTCCGCGCTCGGGTACGACGCCTGCGCGCCCTCCTTCGTCACGGCGGCCGCGCCGACCCGGGCCGCGTAGGCCGCCGCGTCCGCGAGGGACTCCCCGGTGCCGAGCCGCCACGCGAGCGCCGCGGTGAACGCGTCACCTGCGCCGGTCGTGTCCACGGCCTTCACCTTCACCGAGGCCACCCGCCGCGACCCCGCCGCGTCCGCGACCAGCGCACCCTCGGAGCCCAGCGTGACCACCACCGAGCGCGGGCCGAGCGCGAGCAGCGCCCGCGCCCAGTCCTCGGGGTCCTCGCCGGTCTCCGCACCGAGGACCACCCGGGCCTCGTGCTCGTTGACGATCAGCGGGTCGCACACCGCGAGCACCTCGTCGGGCAGCGGCGCCGGCGGCGACGGGTTCAGCACGAGCCGCGCCCCGTCGGCGAGCGACCGGGCGACCTCCGCGACCGTCTCCAGCGGGATCTCCAGCAGGGTCGAGACGACCCGGGCCCCGGCGAACAGCTCCCCGGCGGCGCGTACGTCCTCGGGCGTCAGACGCCCGTTCGCGCCGGGCGACACCACGATGCTGTTGTCCCCGGACGGGTCGACGGTGATCAGCGCGACCCCGGTGGGCGCCCCGCCGACCAGCACGCCGGACGTGTCCACGCCCGCCGACTCCATCGACTCCCGCAGCAGCGTGCCGTGCCCGTCGTCGCCGACCCGCGCGAGGAGCGCCGTACGCGCCCCCAGCCTGGCCGCGGCGACCGCCTGGTTGGCGCCCTTGCCGCCGGGGTGGACCACCAGGTCGGAGCCGAGGACGGTCTCCCCGGCGGCCGGGCGGCGCTCGACGCCCACCACCAGGTCGGCGTTGGCCGACCCGACGACGAGGAGGTCGTACGTGTTCATGCTGTGCCTTTCTTCGTACGTCACTCGAAGATATGCGAACCGGAACGGGTCACTGGAAGTCGGCGGCGTTCTTCGACGTCACGACCTTCACCGGCACCTTCACCGCGTCGGAGATCTTCTTGCCCTGCGCCGCCCGTACCGCGTTGCGCACGGCGATCTCGCCGAGCTCGCGCGGCTGCTGCGCCACGGAGGCGTACATCGTGCCCGCCTCCACCGCCTTGATGCCGTCGGCCTCGCCGTCGAAGCCGATGACGGGGACGGACTTGCCGGCCTTGGCGCCGAGCGCCTTGATCGCGCCGAGCGCCATCTCGTCGTTGGCGGCGATGACGCCCTGGACGTCGGGGTGCGCCTGGAGCAGGTTCGACATCACGTCGAGGCCCTTGGTGCGGTCGAAGTCGGCGGGCTGCCGGGCGAGGACCTTGATGCCCGGGTAGGCCTTGAGGCCCTTCTCGAAGCCGGCCGCGCGCTCCCGGGCGGCGGACGTACCGGCCTGCCCCTGCAGGATCACGATCGTGCCCTTGCCGCCCAGCTTCTCGGCCATGGTCTTCGCCGAGAGCACGCCGCCCGCGACGTTGTCGGAGGCGACGAGGGTGGCGACCTTGCCCTTGTCGACGCCCCGGTCGACGGCGACGACCGGCATCTTCGCCTTGTTCGCGGCGGCCACCGAGTTGCTGGAGGCCGCGGAGTCCACCGGGTTGAGGATGATCGCGTCGAGGCCGGAACTGGTGAAGTTCTGCACCTGGTTGGCCTGCTGCGAGGCGTCGTTCTGGGCGTCCGTCACCGTCAGGTCCACGCCGGCCTTCTTCGCCTCGGCCTGGGCGCCCGCCCGGATCTGCACGAAGAACGGGTTGTTGAGGGTCGACAGGGACAGCCCCATCTTCGGGTTCGCCGAGGACGACGTACCGCCGTGCAGGAAGGACGTGGCCCCGACGATCGCGACGGTGACCACCGCGGCGAGCCCGTACGTCGCCGCCTGCCTGCCCTTGCCGCCGCCGGCGCCCGACGTCACGGGCGTCGCCCCGGCCTTGCGCCGCAGCGTGTCCAGCAGGACGGCCAGCGCGATGACGACGCCGATGACGACCTGCTGCCAGAAGGCGGACACGGAAAGGAGGTTGAGGCCGTTGCGCAGCACGGCGAGGATCAGCGCGCCGATGAGCGTGCCGGACGCCTTGCCCGTACCGCCGGCCAGCGAGGCGCCGCCGATGACGACCGCGGCGATCGCGTCCAGCTCGTACCCGTCGGCGGCCTGCGGCTGCGCGGAGGAGAGCCGGGAGGCGAGCACGATGCCCGCGGCCGCGGCGAACAGGCCCGACAGGGCGTAGATGACGAGCTTCTGCTTCTTCACGCGCAGCCCGGACAGGCGGGCGGCCTCCTCGTTGCCGCCGATCGCGTACATGGAACGCCCGATGTACGTACGGCCGAGGACCACCGCGGCGATCAGGCCCATCACGACCATGACGAGCACCGGCACCGGCAGCCAGCCGCCGAGCGTGTCGCCCAGGTGCGAGACCGAGTCGGGGAACGGGATGGGCGAGCCGTCGGATATCACCAGCGCGAGACCGCGGGCCACCGACAGCATCGCGAGCGTCGCGATGAACGGCGGCAGCTTCCCGTACGCGACGAGGAAACCGTTCAGGAGCCCGGCGACGATGCCCGTGGCGACGGCGAGGACCACCGCGAGGACGACGGGCACGCCCTGGTTGGTGGCGCTCCACGCGAGGACGGTCGCGGACAGCGCGGCCACCGAACCGACCGACAGGTCGATGCCCGCGGAGACGATCACGAAGGTGACGCCGAAAGCGAGGATGGCGGTCACGGCCGCCTGGACGCCGATGTTGAGCAGGTTGTCGGTGGTCAGGAAGTCCCCGGACAACGCGGACAGCGCGATGACGAGGACGATCAGCGCGGTGAGCGCGCCGTTGTCGAGCAGCAGGCGGCGGATCGAGGCGGCGCTACTGGTGCCCGCGGAGCTCTTGAGCGTGTCAGTGGCCACGGCGGGCCTCGCTTTCGTTCACGGCGTTGTCGTTCACGGCGTTCGTGGGGGAGGGGGCGCTGACGGCGAGCGCCATCACGGAGTCCTGGGTGGCGTCGGCGGCGGCGAGCTCACCGGCGATGCGCCCCTGCGCCATCACCAGCACGCGATCACTCATCCCGAGCACTTCGGGAAGGTCGCTGGAGATCATCAGCACGGCGTGGCCCGCGGCGGTCAGCTCGTTGATCAACTGGTAGATCTCGACCTTCGCGCCGACGTCGATGCCGCGCGTCGGCTCGTCGAGGATCAGCACCTTGATGTCGGCGAGGAGCCACTTGCCGATGACGACCTTCTGCTGGTTGCCGCCGGACAGGGTGCGCACGTGCTGCCCCAGTCCCGCCATGCGCACGCCCAGCTGGGAGGCCATCCGCGCGGACTCGGCATGCTGGCCCTTGAGGTCCACGAAGCCGCCGCGGGTCGCGGAGCGCAGCGTCACGAGCCCCAGGTTCTCCGCCACCGACTGGTCGAGGACGAGGCCCTGCCCCTTGCGGTCCTCGGGCACCAGCCCGACCCCGGCGGACATGGCGGCGTTCACGTCGTGCCGCGGCAGCCGGGCCCCCGCGACCTCCACCGAACCCCTGTCGTACGGGTCGGCCCCGAAGACGGCGCGCACGACCTCGGTGCGCCCGGCGCCCACGAGGCCCGCGATGCCGACGACCTCGCCCGCCCGCACCTGGAAGCTCACGTCCTGGAAGACGCCGTCGCGGGTGAGCCCCTCGACGGTCAGCAACGCGGCCCCGGTGTCCGGCCGTTCCCGCGGGTACTGCTGCTCGATCGACCGCCCCACCATCAGGCGCACGAGCTCGTCCTCGGGCGTGGAGGCGGGCACCTGGCCCACGCTCCGGCCGTCCCGGATGACGGTGACCCGGTCGCCGAGGGCGGCGATCTCGTCCAGGTGGTGCGTGATGAAGACGATGCCGACACCGTCCTCGCGCAGTCGGCGCACGATCGCGAAGAGCTTGTCCACCTCCTCGGAGGTGAGCACGGCGGTCGGCTCGTCCATGACGAGCACGCGCGCGTCGAGGCTGAGCGCCTTCGCGATCTCGACCATCTGGAGCCGGGCGATGCCGAGTTCGCGCACGCGCGCGCGTGGCGAGACCTGTACGCCCACGCGCGCGAGGAGCGTCTCGGCGTCGGCCTCCATCTTCTTGCGGTCGATGAGACCGAAGCGGCGCGGCTGGCGCCCGAGGAAGATGTTCTCGGCGACGGTCAGATCGGGGACGAGGTTGAACTCCTGGTAGATGGTCGCGATTCCCAGGCGCTCGGCGTCCTGCGCGCCATGGATGCGGACCTGTTCGCCGTCTACGTAGAGGCGGCCCTCGTCGGGCGTGTAGGCGCCGGAGAGCATCTTGATCAGCGTGCTCTTGCCGGCCCCGTTCTCGCCGAGCAGGACGTGCACCTCGCCGCGGCGCAGGTCGAAGTCGACGCTGTCGAGTGCGACGACGCCGGGGAAGGTCTTGCGTATCCCCTCGATACGCAGCAACTCGTCCGGGCTGTCTGACGGTTTCACCGGGTGCTCCTCTCCGTTGAGGTACGCGGTCGGGTGGGGGACGGGGGGACGGGTTCGCCGCACGAGTGCCGTACGACGAGGTGGGCGGGGAGCGCCACCGAGGCGGGCGGGCGGCCCTCGATGCGGTCGACCAGGGCGCGCACGGCGGCCCGCCCCAGCTCCTTCGTGGGCTGGGCGATCGCCGTGACCGGCGGCGCGGTGTGCACGAACCAGGGGATGTCGTCGAACGCGGCGAGCGCGATGTCGTCCGGGACGCGCAGCCCGCGCGCGCGGATCGCGTCGAGCGCGCCCAGGGCCATCAGGTTGTCGGCGGCGAACACGACCTCGGGCGGCTCGGGCAGGTCGAGGAAGCCCTCGGTCACCCGCCGCCCGCTGTCCGCCTGGAAGTCGCCCTGCCCGATGTAGGCGTCCGGCAGGTCGAGCGCGTACGAGGCGAGCGCCTCCCGGAACGCGCTGACGCGCTCGCTGCCCGTGGTCGTGGCGGCCGGGCCCGAGATGATGGCGAGCCTGCGGTGCCCGAGCCGGTGCAGGTGCGCGACGAGGTCACGGATCGCGGCCCGCCCGTCGGAGCGCACGACCGGCACGTCGACCCCGGGGATCCACCGGTCGACGAAGACCATCGGGGTGCCGGTCCTCGCGGCGTCCAGCATCAGCGGGGAGCCGCCGTCGGTGGGGGAGACGAGCAGCCCGTCGATCCGCCGGTCCAGGAGGTTCTGGACGTGGTGGTCCTGGAGGTCGGGGCGTTCGTCGGCGTTCCCGATGATGACGCTGTAGCCCAGCAAGCGGGCCGCTTCCTCGACGGACCGGGCCAGTTCGGTGAAGTACGGGTTGAGCACGTCGCTGATGACCAGGCCGAGGGTGCGGGTCTGGGCGGTGCGCAGGGAACGGGCGACGGCGTTGGGCCGGTAGCCGAGCGACTCCACGGCGGCCAGCACGCGGGCGCGGGCGTCCGGGCTGACGGAAGGGTGGCTGTTCAGGACGCGGGAGACCGTGGCGACGGAGACCCCGGCCGCGGCAGCGACATCCTTGATGCTCGCGTTCGAAGACATCGCAGACATCACAGACCACCTCCTTGTGGCTGCATGGAATCGATTACATCGGCTTGCATGAGGGATTGGAATCGATTACACGGGTCGCTGGCAAGGGGGATTCCGGTTGTCGTGACCGGATCGTGATGGACGCGGAGCGAGGGCCTGTCCGGCGGGTCAGGTCGCGGCCGAGGAGGCCTGTGCCGTTCTGTGCGGGTGAGCGGGACCTGGTAAGTCGAGAGGCGAGGCGGAGGCGGGCGGCAACGTGGAGCGTGGGCAACCGACGGCAACGCCGCAGGCCGGCGCGCCGTGCCCCGCGTCCCCGACCTCGCAGGGCAACACGCCCAGGGCGGGGGAGTTGTCAGTGACGCGTGGCAGGGTGGATGCCATGGGTTACGACGGACGGCGCCCCGGCGCGGACAAGGCGGTGGACAGGTGAACCACGCACAGCTCACCGCGCTCGGCCGCGCCCTGCGCGTGCTCGGGGAGCACGGCCAGGAGATCACCGCGGACACACCGCAGGACAAGCTCCACGAGTGGCGGGGCGATCTGAAGAGAGCCCTCGACCTCCTGGAGGACACGGCGACGGGCGCGCCCCCGACCACCCGCTGCGCCGAGCATCCGAACGGCGCGGTGGACGCCTCCGCCCCCGACCTCTGCCTGATCTGCGAGACCCGGCGCCGCAAGGCGCGCCGCTCGGAGTTCGCCAGCGGACCCGGCCGCCCGGAGCCCGAGCAGCGCCCCGTCCTGTCGCGCTACGGCACGCGCGAGGACCGCCCCCAGCCCCAGCAGCGCTGGATCCCCGAGATGTGGAACGGGCAGGTGTGGCAGCTGTGCGGCACCCCGCGCCACGACCGGCGCGAGGCGGACCTCTATCTGGCGGCCCAGCGCCGCCGGCCGGACGCGGCGGCGGCGTACCGGCTGGTGCACGAGTTCACGGACTACGAGGTCGTGCGGGTGTGGGGGACGCCGGTGAAGGTGGACCCGGAGCCGATGGGCGGCATCTGAGCCGGCCGGCACGGGCCACGGCCGCCGATTGGCCCGTGCGCCGTGCAGGGGGCCCTGGGAGAGCGCTGAACCTCAGCCGCTCGTCGGGGAGTTGTGCGTGATGCAGGTTGCCGTGGTCACGTTCGACGGATTCGCCGAGCGACCGTCGAGCGCGCCCTGCGCATGGCCAACACGGGTGAGTCCGCGTTGAACTGACCCCCTGTCAGGCCCCCCGGTCCTCGGTGAGCGTGTGTGCGACGAGGGCGTTGGCGTGGCCGTGCCCGAGGCCGTGTTCGGCCTTGAGCCAGGCGACGAGTGCCATGTGCTTGCTGAGCGGGGAGGAGCGGATGAGCTCCTGCCAGTGCGAGACGGGCTGCCCGTACTTCTTCTCGATGGACGGGAAGTAGCTGGCGGGGCCCTTGGTGGCGGTCATGGTATTCCTGCCCTTCGGTGAGGCGCTGGAGCGTCGTGCACGTATGACCGGGGCGGGGACGGAAAGTCATCGGGCGCTCTCGACATGCCCTCGACGAGCGTCGGCAGCCATCGGGAAGTCGTCGTGCGGGAAGAGAAGGCCGGACCATAAGGAGAACCGGAAGCCCGGAAGCCCGGAATTCCGGAGGTCCGCATTCGGGCACCGGCGCAGCGGAAAGCCCTCTCCGGTCGCGCAAGGAGGACGCGATCGGAAGAGGGCTTTACCGCAACCGTCTCCGAAGGAAGGAAAACTCCGGGGAGGGGCTCAGATGATGCGCTCCGGCGCGTCGAACTGGTCGACCGGCGCGTTGTTGCAGGTGGTGACCGGGCCGCCGAGGACGTTGCCGCCCACACCCTGGGCCGCGGGGACGGCGCAGCGCAGGTCGACGTCGACGAACGGGGCACCGTAGCTGTTCAGGACGCCGCCCGGGTCACCGGCGATGGCCACGTCACCGTTGCGCGTGGCGAACTCCGAGGCACCCGTTCCGCTGGTGGTGTCGCCGTAGGCGACGCGCGCGGCCTGGTTCATGTCGTGCGCGCTGGTCTGCATGTTCTCGGCCTCCGGGCCACCACCGGTGGTGGCCGAGGCCACGCCCGCGGTGCCGACGGTCGCGGCGGCAGCGGCGGTCGCGAGAGCGGCGCCGGCCAGAACCTTGCGGATCATTTGATTCTCCCTTTTCGTGGGGGTGGTGACAGCCGTTCTTTTCAGGCGGTTGTCGACCTGTTGAAACTCACCCGGTGAAAAGACGTCACGCGAAATCATTCCTTTGGACACGGAATGTCCGGAGACTCGCCCGAACGGCCGCAGAAAGGATCCTTCAGGCAACTTCTCCGGGGCCCTGTCCCGTTGTCGGACCCCACCGATACCGTCTGATCCATGGCGAAGGAGCAGGCGGCGGCCGGTGCCCGGCCGATGGCGGTGCTCGAGGGAGTCCTCGAGCGGATCACGTACGCCAATGAGGACACCGGGTACACCGTCGCGCGCGTCGACACCGGCCGGGGCGCCGGCGACCTGCTGACCGTCGTCGGGTCGCTGCTCGGCGCGCAGGCGGGGGAGTCGCTGCGGATGCAGGGACGCTGGGGCTCCCACCCGCAGTACGGCAAGCAGTTCACGGTGGAGAACTACACGACGGTCCTGCCCGCGACCATCCAGGGCATCCGCCGCTATCTCGGGTCCGGGCTCGTCAAGGGGATCGGCCCGGTCTTCGCCGACCGCATCACGCAGCACTTCGGCGTGGACACCCTCGACATCATCGAGCAGGAGCCGAAGCGGCTCATCGAGGTGCCGGGCCTCGGCCCCAAGCGCACCAAGAAGATCGCGGACGCGTGGGAGGAGCAGAAGGCCATCAAGGAAGTGATGGTGTTCCTGCAGAGCGTCGAGGTGTCGACGTCCATCGCCGTGCGCATCTACAAGAAGTACGGGGACGCCTCCATCTCCGTCGTGAAGAACCAGCCGTACCGGCTCGCCTCCGACGTGTGGGGCATCGGCTTCCTCACCGCCGACCGCATCGCCCAGTCCGTCGGCATCCCGCACGACAGCCCCGAGCGCGTCAAGGCAGGCCTCCAGTACGCCCTTTCGCAGTCCACCGACCAGGGCCACTGCTACCTGCCCGAGGAGCGGCTGATCGCCGACGCGGTGAAGCTCCTCCAGGTCGACACGGGCCTCGTCATCGAATGCCTCGCCGAACTGGCCCTGCCCGACGAGGAGTCGGGCGAGGAGCCCGGAGTCATCCGGGAACAGGTGCCCGGCGAGCACGGCGAACCCGTCACCGCCATCTACCTCGTCCCCTTCCACCGTGCCGAACTGTCCCTTTCCGCGCAGCTGTTGAGGCTGCTGCGCACCGCGGAGGACCGGATGCCCGCCTTCCGGGACGTCGCCTGGGACAAGGCGCTGGCCTGGCTGGCGGGGCGTACGGGGGCGGACCTCGCGCCCGAGCAGGAGGAGGCCGTGCGGCTCGCGCTGACGCGCAAGGTCGCCGTCCTGACGGGCGGTCCCGGCTGCGGCAAGTCGTTCACCGTGCGCTCGATCGTCGAACTGGCCAGGGCGAAGAAGGCGAAGGTGGTGCTGGCCGCGCCGACCGGGCGCGCGGCCAAGCGGCTCGCCGAGCTGACCGGCGCCGAGGCGTCCACGGTCCACCGGCTGCTGGAGCTGAAGCCCGGGGGCGACGCCGCGTACGACAAGGACCGGCCGCTCGACGCCGACCTCGTCGTGGTCGACGAGGCGTCCATGCTGGACCTGCTCCTCGCCAACAAACTGGTGAAGGCGGTCGCACCGGGTGCCCACCTCCTCTTCGTCGGGGACGTGGACCAGCTGCCGAGCGTCGGCGCGGGCGAGGTGCTGCGCGACATGCTCAGCGACGACAGCCCCGTCCCCGCCGTCCGGCTCACCCGCATCTTCCGCCAGGCCCAGGAGTCCGGCGTCGTCACGAACGCCCACCGCATCAACTCCGGTACGCCGCCCCTCACCCAGGGCCTCAAGGACTTCTTCCTCTTCGTGGAGGAGGACACGGAGGAGGCGGGCCGGCTGACGGTGGACGTGGCCGCGCGCCGCATCCCTGCCAGGTTCGGGCTCGATCCGCGGCGTGACGTCCAGGTGCTGGCTCCCATGCACCGCGGCCCGGCGGGCGCGGGCACGCTGAACGGCCTGCTCCAGCAGGCGATCACGCCCGGCCGCCCGGAGCTGCCCGAGAAGCGGTTCGGCGGCCGGGTGTTCAGGGTCGGGGACAAGGTCACGCAGATCAGGAACAACTACGACAAGGGCGCCAATGGCGTCTTCAACGGCACGGTCGGCGTCGTCACCTCCCTCGACGCCGACGAGCAGAAACTGACCGTCCGGACGGACGAGGACGAGGAAGTCCCGTACGACTTCGACGAACTGGACGAGCTGGCGCACGCCTATGCCGTGACGATCCACCGCTCGCAGGGCAGCGAGTATCCGTGCGTCGTGATCCCGCTCACGACCGGAGCATGGATGATGCTCCAGCGGAACCTGCTCTACACGGCGGTCACCCGCGCGAAGAGGCTGGTGGTCCTGGTCGGTTCACGGAAGGCTCTAGGTCAGGCGGTGCGCACGGTTTCGGCGGGCAGACGGTGTACAGCACTCGATTTCCGGCTGTCCGGTGCACACCTTCAAAAGATTTGATCGATCAGATTCGTCGCGAAGGTCACACGGCACTTCCGGAACCGGGGCGAAGGGGGCAGGATGAGCAGGTTAGCGGCACTCAGTGCCGCCAATAGGCCCAATGGTCGACCCCGAGTGCACTCTGCTGGGCCAAGTGGGGGATGGTAGAGACAGTCAGGGCACCTCGAAGAAGAGGCACTACGTCGGTGAGGGACGAGACGTGAGCGAGCACACCAACAACGCTGTAGTACTGCGGTACGGCGATGGCGAATACACCTACCCGGTGATCGACAGCACCGTCGGCGACAAGGGCTTCGACATCGGGAAGCTCCGGGCCCAGACAGGACTGGTGACCCTCGACAGCGGATACGGCAACACCGCCGCCTATAAATCCGCGATCACCTACCTCGACGGCGAGCAGGGCATCCTGCGCTACCGCGGTTACCCGATCGAGCAGCTGGCCGAGCGCTCCACCTTCACCGAGGTGGCGTACCTGCTGATCAACGGCGAGCTCCCCACCGTCGACGAGCTCTCCACTTTCAAGAACGAGATCACGCAGCACACCCTGCTGCACGAGGACGTCAAGCGGTTCTACGACGGGTTCCCGCGCGACGCCCACCCGATGGCCATGCTGTCGTCGGTCGTCTCCGCGCTGTCCACCTTCTACCAGGACAGCCACAACCCGTTCGACGAGAAGCAGCGTCACCTCTCGACGATCCGCCTGCTCGCCAAGCTTCCGACGATCGCGGCGTACGCGTACAAGAAGTCGGTCGGCCACCCGGTGGTCTACCCGCGCAACGACCTCGGCTACGTCGAGAACTTCCTGCGCATGACCTTCTCGGTGCCGGCCGCCGAGTACGACCTGGACCCGACGGTCGTCTCCGCGCTGGACAAGCTGCTGATCCTGCACGCGGACCACGAGCAGAACTGTTCGACGTCCACCGTGCGTCTGGTCGGCTCCTCGCAGGCCAACATGTTCGCGTCGATCTCGGCGGGCATCTCGGCGCTGTGGGGCCCGCTGCACGGCGGCGCCAACCAGTCGGTCCTGGAGATGCTGGAAGGCATCCAGGCCTCCGGCGGCGACGTCGACACCTTCATCCGCAAGGTGAAGAACAAGGAAGACGGCGTGAAGCTCATGGGCTTCGGGCACCGCGTCTACAAGAACTTCGACCCCCGGGCGAAGATCATCAAGGCGGCGGCGCACGACGTCCTCTCGGCGCTCGGCAAGAGCGACGAGCTGCTCGACATCGCGCTCAAGCTCGAAGAGCACGCGCTGGCCGACGACTACTTCGTCGAGCGCAAGCTCTACCCGAACGTCGACTTCTACACCGGCCTGATCTACCGGGCCATGGGCTTCCCGACCGAGATGTTCACGGTGCTCTTCGCACTGGGCCGGCTGCCGGGGTGGATCGCCCAGTGGCACGAGATGATCAAGGAGCCGGGATCGCGCATCGGCCGCCCGCGCCAGATCTACACGGGCGTCGTCGAGCGGGACTTCGTTCCCGTGGAAGAGCGCTGAGACGCTGAGCCGGCCGCCGCGCTCCTGGAGCGCGGGCCCCTGAAAGTACGGAAAGCGCCCCCCTGCCAGTCCCCCCACGGGCTGACAGTCGGGGCGCTTTCCTTTTTCCCGGTTCGGATTCCCCCCACGGGATCCGGCCGGGCGTCTGTGGTGTCCACGTCGGCCGCCGGGAACACGTACGCACGGGTGGGCCGCTCAAGCTCCCCGGTGCACGTGCCCCGGCCAACGCAGTCGGGTCCGTCCCCCAAGACGGCCCCGCTCGATACGGAAACGTCCCCCAAGACGTTCCTGCATCGCCTCCTTAGACTCACGAGACCGGCAAAGGGTTACGTGCCCATCGGTGTGATCTGCGTCTCTTGCATATGTCCCGTGTGTACGCAAGAGGCCCGATATGCAGATGTGGGCCCCTCTCGTAAGAGTGCTGCAATTGTGCCGTGTGGATTGCGTGAAGGTCCAGGCCTGGCTAGCTGAATCTCCGCAATCGAAGGCTGTTTGTCACCACGAACACCGACGAGAAGGCCATGGCCGCTCCCGCGATCATCGGATTCAGCAGTCCGGCGGCGGCCAGCGGCAGCGCGGCGACGTTGTAGCCGAAGGCCCAGCAGAGGTTGCCCTTGATCGTGGCCAGGGTGCGGCGGGAGAGCCGGATCGCGTCGGCGGCGACCCGCGGATCGCCGCGCACCAGCGTCAGATCGCCCGCCTCGATCGCCGCGTCCGTGCCGGTGCCCATGGCCAGACCCAGATCGGCGGCGGCCAGGGCGGCGGCGTCGTTGACCCCGTCGCCGACCATCGCGACGCTGCGGCCCCGGGCCTGCAGCCGCCTGATCACGTCGACCTTGTCCTCGGGCAGGACCTCCGCGATCACGTCGTCGGGGGAGATGCCGACCGCCCGCGCGACGGACTCGGCCGCGGCCCGGTTGTCGCCGGTGAGCAGGAGCGGGGTGAGACCGAGCGCGCGCAGGTCCGCGACCGCCTCGGCGCTGGTCTCCTTGAGCGTGTCCGCGACGGCCAGGACGCCGCGTGCCGCCCCGTCCCAGGCGACGGCGACCGCCGTGCCGCCCGTC
>NZ_JAAGMG010000044.1 GCF_010548525.1 Streptomyces sp. SID14478 | reverse complement strand
CGCGCAGCAGGGGCACGGACGGCACCAGGTCGGCGGCGGTCGGGGTCGCGAGGGCCCGCTCGGTGGCGTGGCCGAAGCGCGGGGTGAGGACGCCTTCGAGGGCGGGGGGCAGGCGTTCGGCGAGGGCGCCGTCGTCCGCCTTGCCGAGCGCGAGCCATTCGGTGGGCCGGTCGTGCACGAGCAGCAGGACGCTTCCGGCGTGCAGCAGCGCGGTGACCGGGCCCGCCGGGTGTCCGGCGAGCTGCTGCCAGACGCGCTCGCGCAGCGGGACCTCGGCGAGCTTGCCCTGGGTGCGCAGCCAGTCCTCGACCTCGGCGAGCGCGAAGGAGGGGCTGGTCTCGGTGCCGCCGACGGGCTTGGGGAAATCGGCGTGGCGCCGCCGCCAGTTGCTGACCGCGGCTCGCCCCACGCCGGCGAGCCGGGCGATTCCGGCGGCCGTCACCTCTGTCGCGTTGTCCATGCGGCCGACCCTACCGAGCGCCGCGTAAGAACCCCATTCACAACTGTTCACGTACTGGTTCGCGTGAACACGGTTGACTCGGTTCACAAAGAATGGTGTTCTTGACCCAGCCAACCGCCGGAGTCACGGAAAGCCGGGGGGAGGTTGGCGTCTCTCATCACGGAGGAACATCCATGTCCCAGACCCATCAGCACCCTCAGTACCCGCCGTTCCAGCCGCCGCAGCAGCACCCGCAGCAGGTCGCGCGCAACGGGCTGGGGACGGCGGCGCTGATCCTCGGCGTCATCGGCGTCCTGTCCGGCCTGCTCCCGATCCTGTTCTGGCTGGCCGGCACCCTCGGCGTGATCGCCCTGATCCTGGGGCTGACGGGACGCGGCCGGGCCAAGCGCGGCGAGGCGACGAACAAGGGGGTCGCCCTGGCGGGCGTGCTCCTCGCCCTGGCGTCGCTGGGGCTCGCGGTCTTCGGCGCGTACACGACGTTCAAGGCGGTCGACGACGCGGTCGACGAGATCAACAAGTCGGTGTCGGACACCAAGGCCAAGGACACGAAGACGTCGGGTGACGCGAAGGACGCGGACAGCCCGGGCAAGTCCGGCAGCGGCAAGGACGACAAGAAGGCCGACCTCGGCAAGGCGCTGGAGGCGGGCGACGCGGTGGTCTACGACGACGACCTGACCGTCACGGTCTCGAACGCGGTCGCGTACAGCCCCAGCGAGTACGCCGCCGGCCACACCGCGGGCCATCACGCGTACAAGGTCACCGTCACGGTCACCAACGACAGCAAGAAGAAGTTCGACTCGTCGCTGCTGACCGCGGACGCCCGCGCCGGCCAGGACGGCGTCGACGCGGAGCAGGTCTTCGACGAGAAGGTCGGCACGGGCTTCGACGGCACCATCCTGCCCGGCAAGAAGGCCACGGTCGTCTACGCCTTCGACACCCCGGCGGACGCCGAGAACCTGACCGTCGAGGTCACCCCGAGCTTCGAGTACAACGCCTCGCAGTGGGACCTGAAGCTGTAACAGCGCGGCGAGGGCACGAGGGGGGTGGTGCGGCAGGCGCTCACAGCGCGTGCCGCACCCACACGTTCGGCTCGACGTACACGGCGTACCCGCCCGCCGGTTCGCAGTGCACCGGCACCAGCGCGCCGGGCACCTCCACGGGGCCCGCGGTGTCGAACGCGAGCCCGGTCCACTCCCGCCACTGGGCCAGCGACCCGGACACGGTCATCGAGGCGGGCGCCACCTTGTCGATGACGGCGCCCGCGCGGGCGTGCACCCGCAGCCACGGGTCGGCGGGCAGCCCGTCCGACTCCCTGACGCGGTACGCGTAGGCGCTCATCGGGGTCGCGGGCTCCAGGTGCTTGGCGCTCGGCCGCACCGGCGCGACGACCTCGCGGAACCCCCGGGCGCGCGCGTTGTCCCGCATCGCCGCGAGCATCCGCCCGGACAGTCCCTTGCCCTGCATGCCGGGCACGATGGTGATCTCGATCGCGCTGACGGTGTCCGGGGCGAGCGCGGCCGCGCGGTCGGTGAACGCCCACGTCAGCACCTGGTCCCAGCCCCGGTCGGGCAGGTGCCCGCGCCCCTCGGCGTGCAGCGCGAACGGCACGCTGAAGCCCCGGGCCACGACGGCCCCTTCGGCGTCGGTGGCGACGAGCACGTACTCGGGGAACTCGTCGCGCACCCGGTGCATGAGCAGGGCGCCCACCGGGTCGTGGGGTACGAAGACGGGCCAGTTGTCCGGCATGGCCCACAGCGGCCCGACGAGTTCGGGCCGCTCGGCGAGGGTGGTGACGGTCAGGCCGTCGACGGGGGCGGAAGGCGTGTTCATACGGTCATCCTGCATGGAACCGCGGCGGCGCCGCAGTCGGATTTCCGCCGGTCGGCAGCTTCTGGTCCGGGCAGGTGTGCAGCACCTTCTTCATGGCGTCGCGCTCGGCGGCGGTCACCCACACCCCGTACTTCTTCTTCACGGCGACCTGCCCGGCGACGTACGTGCACCGGTAGCCCTTGTTGGGCGGGAGCCACGTGGCCGTGTCGCCGTCCCCCTTGCTGCGGTTGGGAGTCGCGTCGACGGCGAGGAGGTTCAGCGGGTCGTTGGCGAACGCGATGCGCTTGCTCGGCTGCCACTGGAAGGCGCCCTTCTGCCAGGCGTCGGACAGCGCGACGAGGTGATCGATGTCGACCTTGCTGCGGCCGCGCGCGTAGGCGATGTCCTTGCCGCCGTACGGGTCCGGGGACAGCGTGCCGGCGACGACCTTGCAGTCGCCGTCCGCGTACCGCACTCCCTTCAGGTCCCGCTTGAGGATGTCGTCGCGGGTGTCGCAGTGATTGGAGTCGGTGTCGGCCCAGGCCGTGCCGAACCGTTCCCGCGCGTAACCGGTCTTCGGGGCACGCCCCTTGACGGTGAGCGAGTCGACGGCAGCCAGCGCACTGCCCGCCTTGCCCTGGGGCTGCGGACCCGCCTCGCCGCTCCCGCCCGTCGTCACCTCGCACCCGGTGACGGCGACAGCGGCCACCGCCACGGCCGCCACGATCCGCCCAGCGCCTCGCAGCACGACGCCACCTCCCCTTTTTGTTCCCTTTGTTCCCCAGCCGGCCCACCGTACCCGAGGCATGATCACACCCACGAGGGGCGGGAGCGGAGCCCCGGTCGTGAACTCCCCTACCCCGAAGCCCGTTTGACCTTGCCACTGGCGTCAGGGTCAGACGATCCCGGTATGGACACCATGAACGCCAGCACTCCGCGCACGGTCGTCGTCACCGGAGCGGGCACCGGCATCGGCCGCGCCACCGCCCACGCCTTCGCCGGACAGGGCTGCCGGGTCGTCGCGGTGGGCCGCAGACCGCAGCCCCTCGCCGAGACCGCCGCGTACGCCCCCGGCCTGATCACCCCGCTCGCCGCCGACCTCACGGCCGACGACGGGCCGGCCGGCATCGTCGCCAGGACTCTGGAGGCGCACGGCCGCCTCGATGTCCTGGTGCACAACGCGGGCGTCACCAACTCCGAGTCCCTGGAGACGTACACGCGGGAGTCGGTGCACGCGCTGCTCGCCACGAACCTGGTCGCCCCGACGCTGCTCACCCAGGCGGCGCTGCCCGCGCTGACCGCCTCGCGCGGCGTCGTCATCAGCGTCACCACCGCGATCGGCCGGCGCGGCTGGCCCGGCAACTCCGTCTACGCGGCGGGGAAAGCGGCCCTCGACTCGCTCACCCGCAGCTGGGCGGTGCAGCTCGCGCCGCGCGGGATACGGGTCGCCGCCGTCGCTCCGGGTGCGATCGAGACGCCGATCGCCGACCACTCCGCGTTCACGGCCGAAAAGCGGGCCGCGATCCGCAAGTGGCAGCTGGAGCACACGCCGCTCGGCCGGGTCGGGCGCCCGCAGGAGGTGGCGGCGACGATCGCCCATCTCGCCTCGCCCGAGGCGGCGTTCGTCACCGGGGTCGTGGTCCCGGTGGACGGGGGTGCGGTCGTGGCGTGACGATGCGGGCATGCGGATCGGAGAACTGGCCCAGGCGACCGGCACCACCCCGCGCGCCCTGCGCCACTACGAGCAGGCCGGACTGATCACGTCCGCACGGGCGGCGAACGGCTACCGGGTGTACGACGAGACGGCCGTGGCCCGCGTCGGCAACATCCGCATGCTGATCGACGCGGGGCTCACCACGGACGATCTGCAGGTGTTCCTGCCGTGCCTGGACGGCGACCTGCTGGCCGGCTGGCCCTCGCCGGGTTTCCTGCGCATCGCCCACGACCGCCTCGCCGTGATCGACCGGCGGATCACGGCGCAGACGGCGGTCCGGGACCGGCTGGCGGCGGCGCTGTCGCAGGCGTCCGTCAGGTGTTGACCCAGCGGTGACGGCTGCCGTCCGCGACGCACTTGATGACCCGGCCGTTCGCGGCGTGCGTGGTGCTCCCGGCGTCGGCGTTGCGGCAGAACTGGCCCGCGCTGTAGCAGTTGCCCGCGTTGGACACGATCTCGCAGGCCGGGGCGGCCGGGGCCCGCGTCTTGGCGTGCGTCGGAGCGGGCGCGGGAGCGGCGGCCTTCGTCCTGGTGTGCGTGGGCGCCGGGGCCTGCGTCTTGGTGCGGGTCGGCGTGGGCGTCGGGGTCGCCGAGTGCGTCGGCGTGGGGGTGGGAGTGGGCGTGGGCGTCGCGCTGTGCGTGGCGGACGGCTGCGGCGAGGACGTGACCGGGATGGGCTTCGTCGTGGACGCTGCGGGACGCACCGACCGCGCGTCGGCGACGTCGTCGGTCTTCGGGGACGTACCGGCGCCGAAGACGCCCACCGCGACGAGCAGGGCGACCACGGCGCCCGCGACGGCCGCCAACGACCCGGTCAGCGGCCGCTGTTGGGGCAGCCGGGTGCGCGGCGTGCGCAGTGCGGCGAGGACGGCTCCGCCGAGGGCGAGGACGACGGCCA
>NZ_JAAGMG010000012.1 GCF_010548525.1 Streptomyces sp. SID14478 | reverse complement strand
GCAGGACGCCGCCGTCCACGCCGTCGCCCGCCGGCTGGCCGCCGACGAAACGCTGAGGGCCCGCCTGGTGCACGGCCTCGACCTGGCACTGCTGCCGGCCGAGGCCACGCTCCCGGGCGAGCCCCTGTTCGTACGCGACTGACTGCGGGCGCTAGCCGTAGACGGCGCCCGTGTACTTCTCGCCCGGGCCCTGGCCCGGCTCGTCCCGCACGAGCGACGCCTCGCGGAACGCCAACTGCAGCGACTTCAGACCGTCCCGCAGCGGAGCCGCGTGGAACGAGCTGATCTCGGTCGCGCTCCCGTCGAGCAGCCCGGCCAGGGCGTGGATCAGCTTGCGGGCCTCGTCGAGGTCCTTGTGGGCGTCGCCCTCGTCGGTGAGGCCGAGCTTCACGGCGGCGGCGCTCATCAGGTTCACCGCGACCGTCACGATGACCTCGACGGCGGGCACCTCGGCGATGTCGCGGGTCAGCGCGTCGTAATCGGGGGCATCGGCAGAAGGGGTGGTGTCACTCATGCCCACACGATATGCCGCCCGCGCACCCGGTTGGGCGCACCCCCCAAGTGCTGCTAACCTTGTGTAACGACCGGCCGGACACCCACGTCTGCACGACCTGAGTAACCGGCCCACAAGTGGAGGCTCCGATCTCCCACCTGACTGCCCTCCGGGGCGGCGGGTCACCGGTCAGACGGTCCCCATCGTTCCGTACGGACGATGGAACCGTCCGAGATGCGCCCCGCGGTCATCGTGGTGGTGCTCCGGTAGTTCTTGGAGCCCCCCATGTGTACCGTCCGGGGCATTTTTTGTGCTTCGACGCGGTTGGTACTTAGGAATAAACGTACGCGGCGGTCCGCCAGACCGTCGTGTGGTGCTACCGAGGAGGATCCATCAGCGCCGAGCCCCGCATCAACGACCGGATTCGCGTTCCCGAAGTGCGACTTGTCGGTCCCAGCGGCGAGCAGGTCGGGATTGTTCCGCTTGCCAAGGCCCTTGAGCTTGCTCAGGAGTACGACCTCGACCTGGTCGAGGTGGCGGCGAACGCCCGTCCGCCCGTCTGCAAGCTCATGGACTACGGGAAGTTCAAGTACGAGTCGGCCATGAAGGCCCGTGAGGCGCGCAAGAACCAGGCGCACACGGTCATCAAGGAGATGAAGCTCCGGCCGAAGATCGACCCGCACGACTATGACACCAAGAAGGGTCACGTCGTTCGGTTCCTCAAGCAGGGCGACAAGGTCAAGATCACGATCATGTTCCGTGGTCGCGAGCAGTCCCGGCCGGAGCTCGGCTTCCGACTGCTGCAGCGCCTCGCGAACGACGTCGAGGACCTCGGTTTCGTCGAGTCGAACCCGAAGCAGGACGGTCGAAACATGATCATGGTCCTGGGTCCGCACAAGAAGAAGACCGAGGCCATGGCCGAGGCCCGCGAGGCGCAGGCCGCCCGCAAGGCCGACGCGAAGGCCAACCCCGGCAAGTCGCAGAACATTGCCGAGGACCAGTCTCCCGAGGACGAGGCCGAGGTTTCCGCCGAGGTTTCCGAGGCCCCCGCCGAGGCTCCTGCCGAGGCATGATCCGGCGGCGCACAGCCTGTGCGCCTCGGATACCAACTGACACGACTGACGTTCCCTCGCAGCCGGTTCGGGTTCACGCGCGAACCGGCCGGGGACGCCACTGACGATGGAGAGAACGGCGCTATGCCGAAGAACAAGTCGCACAGCGGTGCCAGCAAGCGCTTCAAGATCACCGGCTCCGGCAAGGTGCTCCGTGAGCGCGCCGGCAAGCGCCACCTGCTCGAGCACAAGTCGTCGCGCCTGACGCGCCGCCTCACCGGCAACGCCGAGATGGCCCCGGGCGACGCCAAGAAGATCAAGAAGCTTCTCGGCAAGTGACGTACCGGCGCTTCGGCGCCGCGCACGTCGGCTAGACCGGGACCTATTCGAATTCGGGTCGGGTGACGTCAACCCCGGCCCCGCTACAAGGAGTTAAAAAAGTGGCACGCGTCAAGCGCGCGGTAAACGCGCACAAGAAGCGTCGGGCGATCCTCGAGCAGGCCAGCGGCTACCGCGGTCAGCGTTCGCGTCTGTACCGCAAGGCCAAGGAGCAGGTCACCCACTCCCTGGTCTACAACTACAACGACCGCAAGAAGCGCAAGGGCGACTTCCGTCAGCTGTGGATCCAGCGCATCAACGCCGCTGCCCGCCAGAACGGCATGACGTACAACCGCCTCATCCAGGGTCTGAAGGCCGCCAACATCGAGGTGGACCGCAAGATCCTGGCGGAGCTCGCC
This sequence comes from Streptomyces sp. SID14478, assembly GCF_010548525.1. Lineage (GTDB taxonomy): Bacteria > Actinomycetota > Actinomycetes > Streptomycetales > Streptomycetaceae > Streptomyces. The sequence goes on along the minus strand of NZ_JAAGMG010000012.1, from coordinate 2,629 downwards.
GTCAACGACGCCAACGCGTTCGCCGCGCTGGTCGAGGTTGCGCAGAAGGCGCTGCCGGCGGACGTCAACGCCCCGAAGGCTGCCGCCTGAAACGTGCGTTGAGCCGTGTTTCGGACCCGCAGGCCAACAGGCCCGCGGGTCCGACTGCGTCTGCCGCCTTCTGTCGTTCCCGGTCCGACCCGTCGTGGTGGGTTGCTCGCGCAGTTCCCCGCGCCCCCTATGTACCAAGGTGAGTTGTGATGGTTGCCGCCCCGGAGCTGATCTCTCCCAAGTCGTCCCGCGTCTCTGCCGCCCGGCGGCTGGGGAAGCGGAACTTCAGGGGAAAGGAGCGGCTGTTCCTCGCCGAGGGGCCGCAGGCCGTGCGGGAGGCCGCCGCACACGGCGGGCTCGTGGAGATGTTCGCCACCGTCGACGCCGCGGAGCGCTACGCCGACATCGTGGGCGAGGCGCGGGACGCGGGCGCCCGGGTGCACCTCGCCGACGAGAGCGTCATCGCCGACATCTCCACCACCGTGACCCCGCAGGGACTCGTCGGGGTGTGTCGCTTCCTGGACGCGCCCTTCGAGGAGATCCTCGCGGCCCGCCCGAAGCTCGTCGCCGTACTCGCGCACGTGCGCGACCCCGGGAACGCCGGGACGGTGCTGCGCTGCGCCGACGCCGCGGGCGCCGAGGCCGTGGTCCTCACGGACGGGTCCGTCGACCTGTACAACCCCAAGGCCGTACGCGCCTCGGTCGGCTCCCTCTTCCACCTGCCGGTCGCCATGGGCGTACCCGTCGAGGACGCCGTCGCCGGGCTGAAGGCCGCCGGCGTCCGCATCCTCGCCGCCGACGGCGCCGGGGACGACGACCTCGACGACGAGCTGGACAAGGGCACCATGGGCACACCCACCGCCTGGGTCTTCGGCAACGAGGCCTGGGGCCTGCCCGAGGAGACCCGCGCGCTGGCGGACGCCGTCGTACGCGTCCCGATCCACGGCAAGGCCGAGAGCCTCAACCTCGCGACGGCCGCCGCCGTGTGCCTGTACGCCTCCGCCCGCGCCCAGCGCGCCCCCGGAGGGTGCCGCTCCGTCACCCCCAACTAGTAGGGTGACCACCTCGGGCCCAGGGCCGAGAGGTGGGACACGGGGAAGATGAGCGTCGTCGGTACGAGCAGCTCGCGAGGAGAGCGGGGCCGGTCCGGACCGGTCGCGCCCCGGCGCGGCCCCGACGATCTCGCCGGTACCGGCCTCCACCCCGACGACCTTCCCGACGGACTCGTCGTCGCCGACGAGAGCGGCCGGGTCGTCTGCTTCAACGCCGCCGCGCAGCGCATCACCGCCGTCCCCGCCGCCCGCGCCCTCGGCGCCCCGCTCGAACAGGCGCTGCCGCTGGAGGACCTGGAAGGCCGGCGCTGGTGGCAGCTGACCGACCCGTACGGCGGCCTCGCCACCCGCGTCGGACAGCCCGAGCGCAACCTGCTGCTGCCCGGCGGGCGGGAAGTGCTGGTGACCGCGCGCTACGTGCGGACCCGTCCCCTCGGGCCCGTGCGCCGCGTCGTCGTCTCGATCCGCGACACGGAGGCCCGGCGCCGCACCGAGCGCAGCCACGCCGAGCTGATCGCCACCGTCGCCCACGAGCTGCGCTCCCCGCTGACCTCCGTGAAGGGGTTCACGGCGACCCTGCTCGCGAAGTGGGAGCGCTTCACCGACGAGCAGAAGCGGCTGATGCTCGAGACCGTCGACGCGGACGCGAACCGGGTGACCCGGCTCATCACCGAACTGCTCGACATCTCGCGCATCGACTCCGGGCGGCTCGAACTGCGGCGCCAGCCCGTCGACATCGCGGCCGCCGTCTCCCGGCACATCCAGGCCCACGTCGCCTCCGGCCAGCGGGCCGACCGGTTCCTGCTGCGCGTCACGCAACCGCTGCCCGATCTGTGGGCCGACCCCGACAAGGTCGACCAGGTGCTGAGCAACCTGCTGGAAAATGCGGTGCGGCACGGCGAGGGAGCCGTCACCATTGCCGTAGAGCCCTCCACGGCGGCCAGGGAATCCACCTCGGTCACCGTCAGCGACGAGGGCCCCGGCATCCCGGAGGAGTCCATGAACCGCGTCTTCACCCGCTTCTGGCGGGGCAGCAAGCGCGGCGGCACCGGGCTCGGCCTGTACATCGTCAAGGGCATCGTCGAGGTCCACGGCGGAACGATCACGGTGGGGCGGGCGCCCGCCGGCGGCGCCCAGTTCCGATTTACGTTGCCCGTCGGGGCACCCGCGTATCTCACCAGCTGAGCGCAGGGCCCCCACGGGCGAATTCACACACGTCACCCCCGTTAGACTCGTCCTTTGGCACATTGCGTCTCCACGTCAGGGACGGTTCGTCATCGGAATCGGGACGGGTTCGTCGACGGGGCCATCCGCCAGCCAATCGGAAGCACGGGAAGAGATGTCGGCACCGAACAAGTCGTACGACCCTGTTGAGGTCGAGGCACTGAAACCGGAAGAGATCGAGCGCGTGCGGGACGAGGCGCTCGCCGCCTTCGCCGCCGCGGACTCGCTCGAGGCGCTTCAGGCAGCCAAGGTCGCGCACGCCGGCGGCACGTCGCCGCTGTCGCTGGCCAACCGCGAGATCGGCGCGCTGCCGCCGCAGGCCA
>NZ_JAAGMG010000427.1 GCF_010548525.1 Streptomyces sp. SID14478 | reverse complement strand
GGACGGCACGGGCGAGGCGGCGGCGCCCGGCGTCGGGGGGATCTCGCTGCTGCGCACGGTGCTGTTCGCGGCGCTGTGCGTGCAGGCCGGCGAGATCCTCGCCGGGCAACTCGCACGCAAGGTCGCCCCTTTGGAGGAGGCCCCGCGTACGTGGTCGTCGTACGCGCCCTGGGCCGGGTTCGTGGCCGCGCTCGGGCTCGCCTCCGTGGTGGCCTCCGGGAATCTGATCCCGCACAGCCTCGCCGCGCTGGACGTCGGCGGCCTGTACGGGACACGGGACGGCACCCTCGCCCTCCTGGAGGTCAACGCCTTCCTGGTGGCCGCTCTGTGCGCCCGCTCCCGCCGCCCGGCGACGGCGCTGCTGCCGCTGGCCGCCGTGGTCGTCGCGGAGGCGCTGCGCGCCCATCCGCCCACCGAGGACACCCCGTTCGTCGGCTCGGGACTGACGCTCGTCCATCTGACGTGCGCGGCACTGTGGGCGGGCGGCCTGCTTCACGTACTGCGCACGCTGCGCGCGTGGCGGACGACGGCTCCGGAGGCGGGCGCGGCGCTTTTGGGCCTCTACGCGCGCGTGGCCGCGGTGCTGCTCGCCGCCATCACGGCGAGCGGGGTGTGCAGCACGCTGCGCCGGATGCCGCCGAGCACGGTCGTCGACCAGCTGACGACGACGGCCTACGGGCGCACCCTGTTGGCGAAGGTGCTGCTCGTGGCCGTCGTCGCGGGGCTCGCCCTGGTGGCGCGGCTGCGGCTGCGCGGGACCCGCGACCGTATGCGCGCCCATGTGCCCGCACGCGCGGAGGTCGTGGTGCTCGCGGTCGTGGTGGCGGTGTCGGCGGCGCTGACGGCGCTGCCGCTGCCGATCCGCTGGTAGCCCGATTTCGGGTACCGGGTACCGGGTGACGGGCAGCTTCCGGGCGGGGCTAGTTGGCGACCATGACCTTGAGGGCGGTGCGCTCGTCCATCGCCTTGTAGCCGCCGGGCACGCCTTCGATGTCGACCGTCATGTCGAACACGGGCGACGGGTCGATGGTGCCGTCCAGGATGTCGGGGAGCAGCTCGGGGATGTAGGTGCGGACCGGGGCGACGCCGCCGCGCAGCGCGATGTTCCGGTCGAACATGACGCTCAGGTCGAGCCCGGTGCTGCTGCCGTGCGGGACGCCGACGAAGCCGATGGCGCCACCGTCGCGGGTGATGTTCACGGCCGTCCTCATCGACTGCTCGGTGCCGACGGCCTCGATCACGGCGTGCGCGCCCTGGCCGCCGGTCATGTCGCGGATCGCCGCGACGGCCGCGTCGCCGCGCTCGGCGACGACGTCGGTGGCGCCGAAACGGCGTGCGATGTCGGTACGCGCCTCGTGGCGGCCGAGGGCGATGATCCGCTCGGCGCCGAGCCGCTTGGCCGCGAGGACGCCGCACAGGCCCACCGCGCCGTCCCCCACGACGGCGACGGTCGCGCCCTTGCGCACGCCCGCGCCGAGGGCCGCGTGGTGGCCCGTGCCCATCACGTCGGAGAGCGTGAGGAGGGCGGACAGCAGGTGGTCGTCGGAGGCCGCGTCGGCCGGCAGCCGGACCAGGGTGCCGTCGGCGTACGGCACGCGCACGGCCTCGCCCTGTCCGCCGTCGTAGCCGACCGCGCCCCAGAATCCGCCGTGCTCGCACGAGGTGGTCAGACCCTCGCGGCAGTAGTCGCACACCCCGTCCGACCACATGAAGGGCGCGACGACCAGGTCACCGCGCCGGACGCCTGCCACCTCGGCGCCGGTCTCCTCGACGACACCGAGGAACTCGTGCCCGATGCGCTGGCCCGGCTGCCGCGCGGCCTCGCCTCGGTAGGCCCACAGGTCGCTGCCGCAGATGCACGCGCGCAGGACGCGCACGACGGCGTCGGTGGGCAGGGCCACGACGGGCTCGGGGACGTCCTCCACCCGCATGTCGAACGGGGCGTGGATGGTGGTGGCGCGCATGGTGCTGGTTCCTTTGTGCCGATCAGTGCAGGTCGGTGCGGATCGCTGCAGGTCAGTGGAGCGTGCGCCGGGTCTCGGCGCGCTCTTCACGGTACGCCGCCCGCGGCTCCGCCCGCTCCCCGAGCACCCCCTGGACCAGCAGGTACTGCGCCGCCACGTAGGTGAGCATGATCCAGAAGTCGGGGCGCGGCAGTGCGGGCCAGTCGGCGACGCCCATCGCGATGAGCGAGTCGGAGAGCAGGAAGAGCGCCCCGCCGAGCCCCGCCACCGTGCCGAGCCGCGACGCCCCGTACGCCATGGCGGTGAGCAGCACGCTGTAGCCGGCCACGGGCCCGCGCATGTCGGCGGGCAGACCGGGCCACAGCGCGGCGACGGTGCCGACGAGCGCGACCGCGTACAGGACGGCGAGGAGGGTCCCGTGCGCGCGCGGCGAGCCGTGCCGCCGGAACAGTGCGAGGTAGCAGACGTGTCCCGCGGCGAAGCAGCCCATCCCGGCGAGGAACGCGGCGTCCTGGTCGAACAGGAGCAGGACGTCGCCGCCCCACCCCAACAGCAGGGCGGCGCACAGGAGTCGCGGCCCGCCGCGTGCGACCACGAAGGCGGCGAGGACGGGCATGAGGAGGGGTTTGGCGACGGAGTGCACCGGGTCCGACCCGGCGAGCAGCGCGCCGAGGTCGACGGCGCACACGGCGAGGAAGCCGGCGCGCAGCGCCCGGGAGAGGGTCACGCGGCGCCCTCGGTGACCTTCTGCGGGGCGACGGGCGCGGTCGGGGGCCCGGGCTGCCACCCCGGCCCCCGGAAGACCCTCCCGGCCCGCTCGCGCCAGCCGGCCGCCGCTTTCAGGTCCCTGGCGATCGCCGCGTACTCGTGGGTGGCGACGCGCAGCGGGTTGTAGGTGCTGATGTTCTTGGTGAGACCGAACACGGGGCGTTCGACCTCCGCGACCCACGACCCGAACAGCCGGTCCCAGACGATGAGGATGCCGCCGAAGTTGCGGTCCAGGTAGCCGCCCTGGGAGGCGTGGTGGACGCGGTGGTGGGAGGGCGTGTTGAAGACGAACTCGAAGGGGCGCCACATCTTGTCGATGCGTTCGGTGTGGATCCAGAACTGGTAGACGAGATTGGCCGAGGAGCAGAACGCGAGCGCCGCCGGGTGCACGCCGCACGCGATGAGCGGCAGGTAGAACGGCCACACGGTGAGGCTCGTCCAGGGCTGGCGCAGCGCGGTCGACAGGTTGAACTTGCGGCTGGAGTGGTGCACCACGTGGCAGGCCCACAGGATGCGGATGACGTGGTGCCCGCGGTGCGACCAGTAGTAGAAGAAGTCCTGCCCGAGCAGCATCAGCGGGATCGTCCACCACAGCACGGGCACGCGCAGCGGCGTCAGTTCGTAGAGCGCCGTGTAGATCGCGACGATGGGGATCTTCCACAGGAAGTCGAAGACGAGGCTTCCCAGGCCCATGGTGATGCTGGTCGCCGCGTCCTTGGTCTCGTACCCGGCCTCGTCCTCATCGGGATGGATCCGTACGCTCACGATCTCGATCACGGTGAGCAGCACGAAGGCGGGTATCGACCACAGCACGACATCGGGCAGGTTCGGGGACGACATGGGTGCACCGTAAGTCGCCGCGGGCCTCGCGGCTAGACGTTGTTACTGACAAGTATCAAATGCGGCCAGGCGTTCGATACGGGAGGCGACGGCAGCCGGGGCGATGCCGTTCAACCAGTCGCCGGCGCCATGCGCCATGACGAGCGGGGCGACGCCGAAGACCTCACCGACGCGATGCATGTCGCGCAGGGTGTACTTGGCCTTCCTGTTCTGACGGCGATCTGACAGTCGTGTGTGGCGAGCACACGGCAGATCGACTCGACGCCGCCGAAGCGGTCCCGGTACTCGTCGATGAAGCTCACGAGCGGGTGTGTAGCCGGCCGAGCTCGGCCGCGAAGAAACTCGTCGCAGCCTTCAAGATCTCGCTCGCCCGCTTGAGCTCGGCGTTCTCCTTCTTCAGCCGCTTCAACTCGGCGGACTCCTCCGTCGTCGTCCCCGGCCGGACGCCGGAATCGACCTGGTCCTGCCGCTCCCACTTGCGCAGCGTCTCGGTCGTTCCGATCCCGAGCTTCGACGCAACGGCCTTCATCGCGGCCCACTTGGTGTCGTAGTCCGGACGAACCTCGGTGAACATACGGACTGCTCGTTTGCGCAGCTCAAGCGGGTAGGGGAAAGGACGTGCCATGACTCGACCCTCTCAAACGATCGAGCCCCCACCGAACCCGGAACGGTTCAGGAGTAACAGGACCGACACACGAGGAGTTAGTACTCCTTGTTGAGGTCCGTACCCTCCGGGGCCCGGAAACAGCCGGACACGACCGTGACCGCAAGGAGAGGCTCCTTCTCCTTACCCGCTGTGGGGCTGGACACGAGTAGTTCCACGTTGATCGAGAATCGCTTGGTCGTCGAGTCCGCAGTCAGTCCGAGGGTCTTGGCCTTGCTGTTGTCGTGGCCGTAACGGACGATCTTCCAGCCGTGCTGGGGGAGTTGTTTGCGGAGTCGCTCGAAGCCCTGTTTGAGGACGTCTTCGGACGACACCTGGTAGATCGACCAGGGGTGACGTGTCTTGTACAGGTGGCCGGGGTCCTCATCGCACGTGGAAACTCCCGGCCCGGGTTCGGTGACCTTGCCTTCCTTGATGGCGATGAGGTCGAGGATCTGACTTGAAATGGTGCTGGTCTCTTCGCGGGCCTTGTCGACGGAGAGAGTGATGGGCTTGTAGCCGAGGTCGTCCACGGTCTTGGCACATCCTGTGGTGAGAAGGGACACGGTGAGACCGATCGCCGCTGCACCTGCCCACGGCCATCGACAGCGGCGTTGGGGGCGCCGTGGAGGTACGGAACTCATCAGTCTTCCTTCACCCGGTTGTATCGGCCGACCACCACATTTGCTTGGTTCTGCAGTGAAGTCGAGTCTTGGTCCCAGTAACCGCTGTGGCCGCTGGTATCGACGTCCATACGATGTGCGCCGAAGGATTCGTCGGAGGGGATCGAGATGATTGGCCCGGCGTTGTAGGGGATGCCGTTCCACGTCGAGACTCCGAGCTTGCGGCCCCCTAGCGCCTCTTGTCCGAGAGCGGGGACCGGATCGGTGCGCGCGGCCTCCGCCCACACGTGATCGCTCCCGACCTCAAGGTCGGAGGCGTCACTGACGAGCATGCCAGGACTGCCGGCTACGACCATGTCATCCGCAGCGATGTCACCGGGCAGCTTGGCGGCGGCGCCGATCGTGGTGGTGCCGTAACTGTGGCCGACCAGTGTGGTGTGGCTGTTATCGGGACCGCCCTGGGCGGTCTGGAGGCCGTCCATGAAGTTGTTGAGGGGTGCAGCGCCATCGTAGGCGTAGTGACGGGCAAGGGCGTTGGGGATCTGGTCCGGGGCGTCGTAGCCGATCCACGTAACCGTTGAGGTGCTCTGCCCGGGGGACTGCTGGTTCGCGCTGCGCCATAGTTCCGACATCCGGTTGATGTCGCCGTGAGCGTTTTCGAGGCTGGCCCCCGTCCCGGGCACGTAGACAGCCGTGTTGTCGGCGGTGTCGGGGTTGCCGCTGGCGACGATGGCGCGCCCGTCATCCTTGGCGTCGAAGCCGAGGAGGTAGGCCTGTGGCAACCCAGACGTTGGTTTGTCGTTCGGGCCCTTGCCCGGCGTGCCACTCGCGTCGAGACGGGCCTGGATCGCCTCCATGCCCTTCATTCTGTCGTTGAGCTGGACCCACTTCTGCCATGCCGGGTTCACCACCGAGGAGGGCGGGTCGCCCTTCATGATGTACTGCGGCGGGTTGTCGGGGAGTCCGTCGAGATCGATCTGGGTCTGCGCCATGGTCTGCGCGAGCACCATCCTGTTCGACGTGTCCCGAGCGATGCTCGGGATCCCGTCCAGAGCACCCACTTCGGCCGGGTACAGCGTCACGTACTCGTCGCGCTGCTCCTGCGTGAGGTGGTCCCACCAACCCTTGTTCTCCGCCGGGCTCTTGCCGTGTGGGATATCGCCCTTGTCGACCAAGCCACCGGCCGTCTTCTGGACGGCCTTCATGTCCCTGCCCTCGTCGGCAAGCATCTCTTTGGTGACCGCCAGGCCGGCCGGTGCCTTGAGTCTGCGCAGCACCCCGGCGTGGCGGGCGTCGATCTCGGCGGCGTCACCGACGGCGGTGGAGATGCGCTCGGCGATGTCCTCGGCCTTGGCCTTGTTGTCGTTGCCCTGTCCCTCGCCGGCTCCGGGCAGGAGCGGCAGCGGCGCGCCGGGGGTGGCCTTCCCGTTGCCCGGCGCAAGGGGCACGGGGTTGGGGTAGGTGACCGTGCCGTCCGAGTTGACGGTGAAGCCCAGGTTTTCGGCGTCTTCGAGGGCCTGCTTCAGCTTGCGTTGCGGGGCGGCAAGGTCCGCGGCGAGAGCGTTGAGGGTGGTGCGGATCAGACCGCACTCACTGTGCAGGTATTGGTAGTTGTCGCGCAGCCGGTTGAGCCGCCCGACGGCCGCATCCGGGGTCTCACCCTTCTGGGTGCTGCGCACGGGGATGGACATCTCCTGGTCCACACGGACCCGGGAGGCATCTGAGCGGTTGCTGACGTCGCCCCATCCGTCGGCGGCGTCCTCGTACTCTCTGATCTTCAGATCACGCAATTGCTGCCAGGTAAGCATCTAGATCACCTGGCCCAGCCGGGCTTGTTGGGGGTGTGCACGCCGCCCACCTTGTCCTTGACCTTGTGGTCGGTCTCTCCGAACTTCTTGCCCGTCTTGCCGAGCGTGTCGTGCAGGTGGTCGCATTCGTCGCGGACCGAGGTCAGACGAGCTTCCCAGGTCGGCTGGATCTCCTTGAGCGCGGCCGTGCAATCGAAACCCTCAGTACCACCACCGATACCGTCGTCCGACTTCTTCAACCCGGTCAGGCCGTTGTCGGTGGAGGTGCGCAGTTCCTTGGCCACGCGGGCAGCGCCCGTCCACGGGGTGTCGGTGATCAGCAGATCGGGGCCGCCGCTGCCCGTGGTGGGTGTGGAGTACCCCCCGTCGACGGAGGCGCTGTTGAGGTGCATGTGTGCCGTATGTCTGTCAACAGCCGCGCTCTTGAGCTGCTCCCATTCCTCCCACGCCATGCGCGGTCTCCTCCCCGTTTCCCCCAGGGCCGTTACCGAGGGGGTACCTCGTTCCCACTCGTGCGGTGATGGCGTGCGGTGGTCGATCAGCACGCTACGGCCGCGCCGGATCAGATGCGTCCGTGCGATCACTCAAATCCGGGACTGAGTATCTGTACCCAGAGCCGTCACATCGGCAGGAAACACACGGGCCGGGCCCAGGTGTGGCCTAATACGGTCGGTGTTCGTCCTGCGGATTCGTACTGGCCGGGCCGTATGACGACGGAGGGCCGTACGGCGGCTGCGAGTGGCCAACCTGTCCGAATCCCGCCGTACGCTTGCGGCGCCGCATCACCACGAAGCCGGCGAGCGCACCCATCACAACTACAGCTCCGGCGCCCGCGGCTACCCACGTCGTAGTCCCCTGCGAAGAGCTGTCCTTGACCCCGGCCGCCTGGTGCTCCTCGCCGACGTGACCGGTGGACGACGATGCCGACGGAGCCGCCGAAGCTTTCGCCGGGAAGTCCGGCAACGGATACTCGTCGGCCGACCCGGGGTCGCCGGGCTTGGTCATCGCGATCCGGGGGCGGACGATGCCGTAGCCGATCGCGTCCGTGCGCTTCGAACCGTCCACGGGTGCGCCGATGGTGTTCAGCATGACCCGCAGTACCTGGTTGTTGGTCCAGTTGGGGTGCGCAGACCAGACCAGGGCGGCGCTCGCCGACGCCAGCGCCGTCGCGTCGCTGGTTCCGTGCGTGCGGCACACGCCCGTCTCGCCGCCGCACGCGGCAACCATGTCTTCTCCCGGGGCTGCCATATCTACCTGGGATCCGTACTCGGACTCCTCGGTCTTCTTGAGGTCTTTGCCGACCGCGCCGACGGCTACGACGCCAGGGGTCGCCGCGGGGTACATCACGGGGTTGCCGTCGCCGCCGTTATTGCCGACACCGGCAAACACCAACGCCCCCTTGTCCAGAGCGTGGGTGACGGCGTCGGTCATGGCGCGACTGCTCGCAGGAATCGCCTGCGAGACGTTGATGATCTTGGCCCCCGCGTCAGCCGCGTAGCGAATGGCGACGGGGATTGCCTGAGCCAGGTCCTGGTCACCCTCAGCCTGGCTCTGACCGTCCTTACGGGGCAGCCGTACGGGGAGGATTTTCGCACCTGGCGCCAGGCCGAAGGAACCTGTGGTGGCCCCCCGTGCGCCGGTGCCAGCAATGAGCCCGGCCATGCCGGTGCCGTGCCCGTCGTAGTCCGTGCGCGCGTCACCGGGCTTGTCGTCGGCCAGGTCCTTGCCCGGCAGGACCCGGCCGCGGAGGTCGGGGTGGTTGGCGTTGACGCCGGTGTCGATGACCGCGACGGTGATGTTCTTACCGGTGTTGGTCTTCCACATCTGCTCGGCCTTCATGGCATCGAGGAACCACTGACGGTCGCGAATGGAGTCTGCGTGGGCAGGCAGGGCGGCGGCGCCCGTCAGGACCAGTGTGGTGGCGAAAGTTGTGACCGCGCGTCGGACGAGGAGACGTGGGCTGGGCATGGCGAGGTGGGTCCGTTTTCTGCGAGACGTCAGTCGACGGTAGGGGGCACGATACGGCGCCCGTCAGGCAGCCAGGTCTCCTCGGCCTCGGTCAAGAACCCCGGGCGCTGATCACGCCGATCCCCGTTACGACGCTTCTTGTCGTCGCGCTGTGGGATCCCAGCGCCGCCCGCGATGCCGTCGCGCGAAGTCGCGCCACTAAGGACGGCACGCTCGCCGGAGGCCGTACGGACGATGCGCTGCGCGGGAGGAACCCCCATCACGCCTCGTCGCGGCATCGAGGAACGGCCTGCCGACGCTTGTCCCCGAGGCGCTCCGGCCCGTACGACACCTTCCTCGCCCACAGCACCCGGCCGGGCGCCAGACCGCGTTCCGGCCCCAGGACGGCCACCCGTCGTCGAGCCAGTCATGCCCCGGCCTGCCGTCTGCTCGCCATGCCCGTTCCGGCCCACTCCGGACGCCGAGCCACGCCCAGCAGTGGCCTGGCCTTCAGATTCACCGCCTGCGACAGTGCCCCGGTAGGGCGGCGTCCTACCCGTGGACGGTTGGGACGGCCGGCCTCCGACGATTCCCCGCGTACCGTCTGGCGCACGCACGTACGGCGTTGTCCCGGTCGCGCGGCCGGCACCGGGCGTCGTGCCGCGGCCTCCCTCGAAGCCGGACATGCCCGCTCCCGGGCGGGGAGTCGACTGTCCCGGTGTGGACGGACGCGTCGTGCCGACCGTGCGGCCCTGGCCAGGCATCTGGGAGGGACCGGACGGCAGCCGTGCTCCTGAGATCGGGCCGGACCGCCCTGTTCCGGGACCGGTCATCGGCGGCACAGGCATGGTAGGCGTGCTGGGACCACTCGTAGTTGGGCTGTGCGCGGGCGGTGTCACACCCGTGGTAGACGGAGGCGTGTGCGCGGCGGGGAGTGTCCCTGTCGAGTCAAGCCCGGTGTGCGCACTTGGAGTGGGCTCTACATGCGGCGTCTGGCCTGCCGATACGGCGCCTCCATGGGCGCTCACGGCAGAGTGCATGTGAGCCGCCGCACCTCCCGCCCCATGGCCGGACACCGTCGTGCCTGAGCGAGCACCACCACCGCCGGCTCCGCCACCTGCCGCGCCAGGGAGTGCCTCATTGGAGCCGCCACCATTAATGTCTCGCCCTTGGTTGGGGAGCACCGCGTCCGGCGGCGGTGGAACCTTGGGCGGCTTGAGCGCGGTCATCCGCTCCGCCGACTGCTCGTAGGCCTGCCCTAGCTTGGTCATCTCGTCGGCAGCCTGCTGACGCACCGCTTCCTTCTGCCCCGTCGCCTTCGCCAACACCTTCACTGCGTCGGGGTCGTTCGAGGTGGCCTTCGCCGCGTCGATGTTGGCCTGCGCACCGCCGTCGTCACGCGGGATCGACGACTTCGTGCGAGCGATGGCGTCCGCGGTGTGGGAGAGGAAGTTTCCGGATTCGGAGCTGTAGTCGGCGATCCGCAGCGTCGCGTTCGCGAGGTCGCCGCCCCACGCGCGGAAGGAGTCGGCGCCCTGGCCCTTCCACTCCACGTACTGCGGGCGGGTCTTCAGCTCCTCGGCGATCTTCTCGATCTCCTTGGCCGCCGCCAACAGCTTGTCGGCACCGGCTTGCACGATCGCAGGATTGGCCTTGTCGAGCCAGGCCAGCATCTCCTCGTGGGACATACCGGCGAACGGATCGTTGCCCATCTCAGATGCCTCCCGCGGTGCCGCTGCCCGACGCGTCCGCCGTGGGCGAGCTGCTCCGGTCGCCGTTGTTGTCGCCCGATTGCTTGGACAGGTCAGGGACGTACTTGCCGCCGAAGTTCTTCTGGGTGTGCGCCGCGATGGCGTGCAGCCGGTCGCGGACGTCGGCATCCACGTTCTCGTAGCCCTTATGTGAGGCGAGTACCGCGATGCCCATGCCCTCGATGGAGTCCGAGAGGAGTTTGGAGAGCTTCTCCAGCTCGCTGATCACCTTCGCGTGCGCGGTGCCGAGCGCGTCGGCTGAGCCCCACGCGCCATCGCCTCCGCCGAAGTTCCCACGGCCCGGCTGATCCGTGCCGACCTGGTGCGCACTGGCCGGCGATGCCTTGAGGTCATGGATGAGTACGTCGATACGCTTTTGGAACGCAGTGAACGACGTCAGCTCCGTCATCACATCCGCAGCGGCGCCCGCGGCGTCCTTCGCCATGTCGAAGACGCCCGACACCCATGAGCTGCTGTCCCCCGTGGGCACATGCCCTCCTCGAACATCCCCTGCGGCTGCTCAGCCAACTCCCGTGACAGTAGTCGCGGCTGCACCACGATGCCTGAGTACTCATACTCAGGACGCGTCCCGCCGGGAAGAACGGCGCGAAGCTTTTCCCCCAGCGAGCGTCGGGAGGTGGCTCAATACGCCTTGTAGCGCTCGGCCTTGATGAGCTTGATCTTGTTGCCCTTGGCGCAATCCTGCTTCTCCTCCTCCCCACCTCCGTCCGGCGGAGGTGGGGAGGTCGGACGGAGTGAGGGTCAGCCGACCGGGGGAGGACGGACGACTTCACTGAGTGCCTTCTCCGCTAGAAGCTGCCGTTAGAGAGCACGTCTCCGTTGGCGCTATAGACGGTGACGAGACCGTTCCACCGTCGCGGAACTCGGCTCCCTCAGGGGTGATCAGTGCATAAGTGCTGGTGGTCATGGTGTGGGCTGATCCTTTTCGGTGCGTACGCGGGCAATGAGGAGCCCGGCTATGTAGCCGATAACGGTGGTCTGGACAAGGAGGACGGCGAGGATCGCCGCGGGGGGACGTGGGCGGCGGGCGCCACGGAGTCGGGTGTTACATCCCCTCAGGTCCACCGAGGAGATGTGGGTTTTCCCGCACGTGGGTCTTTGGTGCTCCGGTAGTAGGCGGCGATGCCGGTGTGGCGGAGCTGGTGGTACTCCATGCTCACGCCGACGCCCCTGGCGATCCCTGCGACCGCTCCCGAGAGGTGGCCGGGACTGACGGACCACAGAGGGCCTGAGGTAATGCGGTGGAGTTTCGCGTACCGCAAGATGTACTCGAACAGAGACTCCGGGGCTCGTCGGGTGATGGTGTAGCCCATTTTCCCGGTGACGGTGGTCTTGCCGGTGGACTCGTCGAGGTACTCCCGAGCGAGTTTGGCTGTCTCGAAGGCGCGCCACGCGAGCTCGTCACCGATGCGGCCCCACAGGGCACCTTCAAGCCCTCCGCCCTCAGCGCCGTGTGGGTGACTTCGCGGTCCGCCGCCGTGAGCGGTCTCGGCGAGTACTCGGGGCCAATGGACGGTTGCCGGTGCGCGGCATAGTGCGGCCCGCGGCTCAGGCCCCTGCCGCTCCCAGCAACGACCCCGCCGCATACGTGACCGCCATCGCCAGCGCTCCCCCGCCCACGTTGCGCCACACCGCGGGCCGCACCGCCGCGCTGCCCAGGCGCGCGCTGCCCAGGCCCGTGAAGGCGAGTGCGACGAGCACGGAGACGACGGTGACCGCGAGGCGCCAGCCGGAGGGCGGCAGCACGATGGCGAGCAGCGGGAGCAGGGCGCCGGCGGTGAACGCGAGGAAGCTGGCCCAGGCGGCGTGCCAGGGGTTGGTGAGCTCGTCGGGGTCGATGCCGAGCTCCACGCGCGCGTGGGCGCGCAGCGCGTCCCGCTCGGTGAGCTGTTGTGCGGCCTCGCGCGCCACCTCGCGACTGAGCCTGCGGCCCTCCAACAGCTCGGTGAGTTCCTCCAGTTCGGCTTCGGGCTGCTCCTTCAGTTCGCGCCTCTCCATCGCGAGCGCGGCCTTCTCGGAGTCGCGCTGCGTGGACACCGACACGTACTCGCCCGCGGCCATCGACATCGACCCGGCGAGCAGTCCCGCGAGTCCCGCGGTCAGCAGCGCGCTGCGGTCGTCGGTGGCCCCGGCGACGCCGACGACGAGGCCTGCGGTCGAGACCACGCCGTCGTTGGCGCCCAGGACCGCGGCACGCAGCCAGTTGAGCCGCGAGCCGAGCGCGCCGCCGTGGGCCTCGTCATGGGCCTCGTCATGGGTGGTCGTTGCCTGGGGATCTGTCACGGGGTGAGCATGGCACCCCGTGCGCTCAGCAGGAGGCGACCGGCACGACTGTGCGGATGGTGCGCGCGGTCATCGTGCGCACGACGCCGTCCGCGCCGCTCCCGCTCCCGCTCCCGCGGAGCGTCACCCCGTGCATGTCGCTCATGACGAACTCTCCGCAGACGGTCCGGCCCTCGACGGTGGTCACGCGCACGTACGCGGTCCCGCCCCTCGTCGTGCCCTGCGTCTTCTCGTCGGCGGCAGGACCGACCCAGCTCACCGCGACCGCCGCGACGACCAGGACCAGCCCGGCCACGGACGCGCGCCGTGCGCGCGTCAACGCGTCATGGGTCCGCTCGACCTCGTCGAGCACCGCGGCGAAGAGCCGGTCACCGGTCAGCCAGACCTGGGCGCCGGGGCGGCCGTGCGCGGCGCGCACCGCGCTCAGCGCTCCCGCGAGCAACAGCGCGAAGGCGGCGACGAGGAGGGCCGCGGTGCTCCAGCGCCACGCCGTCGGCAGCCCGGCGACGGACTCCCTGCCCTTGATCACGAAGACGGCGCCGACGAGTCCGGTGAGCCCGGCGAGGCCGTTGCGCCAGCCCTCCGCCTGCTGCCGCGCCGCCGCCAGTTGATCGACCTGGAGCTGCTGTCCGAGCTGGGCGAACCGCTTCTTGGTCAGGTCGGTCACGTGCCCGCACCGCCCGCACCGCCGGGCGCCGGGGGCGGCGGCACGGGGACGTCCCAGAAGGCCCCGCACCCGGTGTCGGGGGACTCGGGCGGACGGTCCGGGTGGGGGTAGCCGCACTGGCAGAAGACGGTGATCGCTCCGGTCAGCGGTTCCGGCGCGGCGCGGCGTCGGCGCAGCCCCTTGGCGGGGCCGAGCACGCCGTGCGCGACGCGGAAGACGCTCGTGGCCCGGCACGTCGGGCACGGCCCGGTGACGGTGTACCAGCGGCCGTCCTCGGACCGCCGCACCTCGAAGGCGGCGTCGGCGGCCAACTCCCGCTCCTGGAACGGAGTGAGGTCATGAGACATGTCGCTGCTCCTCATCGGGGGTGTCCCCGTCCGCCCCGAAGAGCCGGGGCTCCGGCGTCGGCGCGGGCTCGGCGGGGCACCGTTCGGGCAGGGTGTACCCGAACAGCGGGGCGTACCGGGCGAGTTGACCGTAGACCCAGGCGGTGCTCTCGCCGACCTCGCGGGCGGCGACGGCCACGTGCCGCTCGGGGACCTCGCCCCGCACGGCGGGCGCCCGTCCGGTGAAGTGCTCGCTGAGGACGATCAGTTCGCGCCAGCCGGGAACGCCCTCCACCTCGCAGCGCCGGACCTGGAGTTGGACGCCGAGGGGGCGATAGAGCGCGGCCCGGTCCCAGGCGTCCTGTACCGACCAGCCGAAGCGGGCGGCCACCCGCAGCAGGTCCATCGGGGTCACGGGCCGGTCGCCGAGCAGGTCGTCCTCGAACATCGCGCTGTCGTGCGGGGTGGGGCGGAGGTCGCGCCATTGCCCGTCCTGGTCGTCCACCTCGTGCCAGGGGGCACCGAGCGGGGCGTAGCGGCTGATGGCGTGCAGGCTCTCCGCCAAGGTGCAGTTCTCACGGCGGGCATGCGTCAGGAGGTGGGTGATGCCAGCGCCCGCGCGCCAGACGAACCTCTCCCCTGTCGCACTGCCCCACTCGCGGGCGACGCACGCCTCCGCATCGGGCACCGAAGGCCTCGCCTCGGCGAGTCGGTCCCTGCAGGCGGGGTCCAGGGACACGGCGAAGCCCACGAGGGGGCCGAGTGCGGCGAGCCGTTCGGCGACGTCGCCGACGGCACGGTCGGTCAGCGCCGCCAGGATCAGCGCGTACTTCCCGTCGAACCGCTTCGGGCCGAGCGGCGGCATGAGGTCCGTGGACCCGAGACCGTCGTCGAAGGCGGCGTGTCTCGTGTACCGGATTCTCTCGGACACCAGGTCCATGTCGCTCTGCGCGAGGCCTCGCCAGGCGGTCACCAGATCTGCGGCGGACTCCGGCACGAGCCCGAGCCGCGCCAGTGAGGCGAGAGCCTCGGCGACCGACCGGTCGTCGCCGCCGACCTGTCGCACCTTGTGGGCCAGCGTGAGGAGCGGCAGCGGGGTGGCCCGCGACATCCACTCGCTGTCACCCCCGAGGGATCCGTCTTCCTTGCCCAGGATCTCGACCTCCAGCCGGCTGAACTCCCGGTCCGCCGTCGCCCCGGGGTCCGCGTACGTCAAGCCTTGGGCCGCGAAGGCCCAGCCGTGACGTGCTATCAGCTCCCGCACCGTCAGCGACATCCTGTCGGCGAACACGACCATCGCCGCCGGCGAGACCTCCTCGTTGGTCATGTATTCCGGTATGTCCATCTCGGCCAGCACTCGCCGTGCTCCGGGGTCGCCCTCCGGTTCCCGCCACGGTTCGCCCGGCCCCTCCTGCGTGGGGACCCGGCCGGCGACCGCCGGCTCGCCGGACAGGCCCAGCCACGCGTACGTGGCGAGTACCCGCTGGTACACGTCGTCGGAGGGCCTGTCCTCCCGCGACCACGTCCGCCACGTTTTGGCGGGGCCGGCGAACCGCGGGTGCCAGTGCAGCACTTGGAGGTCCTCGGCGTCGGCGACCTCGGACTCCGGGGCCGCGGACGCCTCGTCCGGCACGTCGAGAAGGAACCCCGCCGCGGCGAGGCGCCGGGCTCGCGCCAGCGCCTCCCGCAAGGGGATCCCCGGCGAGGCGGAGAACTTGCGCAGCACCTCCAGGGGGCCGTCCGAATAGCCGCGGTCGAAGCGCCCCGCGCGGAGGAACAGGTAGACCAGGAGCCCGTCGTACTCGCCCCTGCCCACGAGGTCGCGGTCCACGGCGTCGAACTGCACGGCGTACGCCGCGTCCAGGTCGCCGACCTCCGGGAGCGCCGCTCCCACCACGGCGTACTTCCTGATCCCCCGCAGGAACTCCCCCAGGGTGAACGGCTCGCCGGCAGGGGGCAGTTCGGACCAGAGCAGACCGTTCAGATCGGTCGCTCGCAGCGAGCCACTGCCCCGCACGATGCCGGGCCGGGGATACCCCGTCGAGACGCGGGGCAGGGGAAGTTGGTCCCACCATTTGGCGGGCATCAGTCCCGCGTCCCGCAGCACCGCGGCCCGCCATGGCATCAGATGTTCGCTCCGGAAGGTCCTCGCGTACCTGTCCGTGGTCAGCTCGCGGTCCACCGCCACGTACCCGACCCGGCGGAAGGGCACCGTCGCCGACCTGGCCCAGGTCAGGGCGCTGCGTACGTGGGCGTCGGCGGCGAGGAGCCGCTCCGCGACGTGCACCACACCGCCCGGTACGGCGCGGCCGAACTCCCACAGCCACTCCAGTGACATCCAGTCGGGCACGTCGAAGTCGGCGCACGCCCGCTCGACGATCTCGACGGCGTATTCCTGGTCGTACGAGAGGACCCGCTCCCGGTTGGTGCTGAGATCCGGCGCGTGGCTCTCCCTGAGGTCGATCACGCACCCGTGGGGCAGGAAGATCCGGTCGAACTCGCCGGTCCCCGGCCACCGGGGCAGATCGTCCCGCTCCCGGCGCGAGGGGCCGCCCGGCGGGTCGTCCTTCTCCTTCAGCGTGGTCACGGCGATCCCGTCCGCCAGCAACTCCCCCTCCCCGGGCACCCACCAGACGTCCCGCCCCGCCCGCACCGGCCTCTCCCCGTCCCCGTGGTAGTACAGCCGGTCCGGCTCCCAGCGCCGCACGCACTCCCCGTCGCGCTCGACCCGCATCGCGAAGTCCGAGCGCCACACCAGGCGGCCCAACTCCTCCGCCACGTCCACGGGTTCACCCTGGAGGTAGAGGCGTACGCGGGTGCCTCCGTCCGGCAGCGTCCCGGCGCGGTCCCTGATCCGGAACAGGCTGCCGGACGAGGCGACGTCGACGCGCAGGCCCCGGCCGGACTCCGCGCGGCCGACCTCGTCCGTGGCCCGGGTCTCGATCCGCAGCTCGTCGGCCAGCATGAAGTAGCTGAACACCCCGATGCCGAACCGGCTGTTGGGATAGATCCCGAGGTCGGGGTCGGCCCGGCGCCAGCGGGCCTGCTCCTGACGGTAGGCACGGGACTGCTCGAAGCGGCGCCCCGCGCGGGCGAACGTTCCGCGCAGCGTGGCGCGTCCCATCCCCACGCCGTTGTCCTCCACCTCCACGTAGCGCCGCCCGTCGGGGTCGGCGCCCTCGCGGAAGACGATCGTGCCCTGCCACGTGTAGGGGATGTCCTGCGCCGCCTGCCCGTAGCGCAGCCGGGCCTGCCGGTAGCGGCAGGCGTCGAGCGCGTTCTGGAACAACTCCCGCAGGGCGATCCGGCGATCGCCGTACAACTGCGTGCCCATCAGCAGCTCGCGCATCTCGTCCTCGGCCAGACCGAAGCGCATCAGCGGTGTGCCGTACGCGTCCGTCCGGCTCACCGGGTCGTACTCGGGCCGCAGCCGGTGGCAGGTGATGCGCTCGGGCAGATGCGCCGGCAGGTCGGCGAGGAGCGCGGAACCGGCGTGTCCCCGGATCCGCTGGGTCGCCTCGTCGGCCCAGCCGACCAGCGTCTCCAGCGCGGCGTGCACCGCCGGGTGCGGGCACTGCAGATCCAGGTCGAGGGCGCGCGAGTACGGGTCGCGCACCCAGTTCAGCCCCCGGATGCCGGACACGGCCTGGCCGGGGAGCAGTCCGTCCGTGACCCCGACGCTGTCGACCAGCACCCCGGGCAGCTCCGTGAGATCGGCACCGAGCAGTCCCGCCACCGCGACCAGCCAGGACAGGGCGCGCGGGCGCCAGCGCTCCGTTTCGCCCTCCACGCACCCCGGGGCGCCGCTGGTGACGAGCCCGTCGATGCGCCACCTCTGCTCGAGCGCGTCCCCGTCGTCGGAGGGCCGCGGCGGGACCACGCCGAGGTGCCGGCACACCTGGGCGAGTTCGGCGGTGAGTTCGCCGGCCCGCGCGGGGGCGGCGCTCTCGCCGAGCAGGGCGGCGGCCAGTGGCGCGAGGAGTTGCGGGGCGTAGGTGCCCCACAGGCCCTCCTTGCCGCTGACATGGCGGTGCAGGAGCCACGCGGCCACGGCGGTCGCGTCCTCGCCTCGCTCCCGGTCCGCGAGTTCGCGCCCCTTGCGCCAGGCCAGGGCGTGCGCCGCGAAGGTGTGCTCCAGCTCGACGCGCTCGGGGCGCCGCCCCTGCGCCCCGTGGGCGGGCTCCAGCCGGAAGGGGTCGGCGGCGAGGGTTTCCTTGATGCCCATCGCGCGGACGGCGTCCCGCACGAAAGGGGCGGCCACGAGGGCGGCGAACTCCCCGGCGTCGAGCAGCGGTCCGCCTTCCGTCTGCGACGGCGCCAGCAGCGGCCGCAGTCCCTGTTTCAGTACGCGTACGGGATAGTCGTCGTCGGCCCACGGGTCGGTGACGCCCGCGCGCGCACCGGCGCTCCATCGCGCGCACTCGGTGACGAGCCTGCCGAGCGCCTCGCGCACGTGCTGCTTGCGGGGTTCCGTGCCCTTCACCGCCGCCCAGAGCTGTGGGTCGTGCACGGCCGCCCGCCAGCTCTCCTGGAGCATGCGCCCCGCGCACAGCTCGACGCGCGCGATGGCGTCCGGTCCGCTCGGCGCGTAGTGGGCGGTCGGCGTCTGCTCGTGCCGTGCGCCGCGGGCGAGTTCGGCGGTGCGGGTGGTGGTGTACCTGATGACGTCGGCCACCGTCTTCGGGGAGGTGTCCGCGTGCAGTGCCTCGGCGAGGGCCCTGGTGAAGTGGCTGCCTTCCCGCTCGTCGCTCCCGCACAGCTGGCCGGGTCCGCAGCCGAACAGCACCGCCACCCGCTCCCGCCACGAGGGGAAGTTGGTGGCGGGCCCGCCGTGGGAGCCGCTCTCGGGCCGGGCCGGATCGCGGCAGGCGTCGACGGTGAGCAGCACGGTGTCGGCCTGGCAGCCCTTCAGGAGCGATGTGAGATCGAGCCCGATCAGGGTGTCGCCGTCCACCTCGGGCGGATCGTCGACCCAGCTCAACTGGGCGTCGCACGGCACGAGATGGTCCGACCCGTCGAGAGACAGGCCGTGGCCGGTGAAATGGATCAGTACCGTGGCGTCCGGCGGCGCGGTGCAGCAGATCCGGCTGATCGCACTGCGGATCCTGGACCGGCTCGCGGGCTTGTCGGGGGCCAGTCCGAGCAGTTCGACGGTGAAGCCGGACGTCTGCAGCGCCGCGCCCAGGTGCTCCGCGTCCTTGTGCACCGCGCCCGTCAAGTCCGGGAATTCGTCGGGCAGTTCGTACCGCGGCACCGCGATGACCAATGCGCGCCTGTTGTCCCCCATGCCCCCGGCCTCCCCCTGTGACCTCCGTCACCACCACGTGTGGATCAGGATGCCACAGGGGTCGGACAAGCCCCGGGTCAACGGCCGGGTCCGGCTCTCACCAGACCCGCACCGACGCCCCCGGCGCGAACACCGGGCTCGTCGCGTCGGCCGGCGGCTCCTTGAGGGGTTCGTCGATCTCGGCGACGGTCGGACCCACGCGGGCCGCGATCGCGTCGAGGGCGGCGAGGTCGAAGCCGTAGACGCGGGCCGCGTTGCCGCCGACCATCGCGGCGATCTCCTCGCGGGGCAGGCCCGCGTAGGCGATGCGCAGTCCTTCGCGGGTGTACGGGTACGTGCCCTCGTCGTGCGGGTAGTCGCTGCCCCACATGATCTTGTCGAGGCCGATGCGGTCCCGTAGCGGCACTTCATGGGGGCGCATGAAACTCGCGCCCACGTAGCAGTTCTCCTGCCACACAGTGGAAGGGCCCTTGCCCATCGCATCGGCGAGCCCCGCACCGAACTTGGACTCCGCGGTGTTCGCCTTCGTAGCGGCGCGCACGAGACGGCCGTGGTAGTAGTCCAGCATGTCGAGCACGCCCGGGATCCAGCCCGAACCCTGCTCCGTGAGGACGAGGTTGAGGTCCGGGTACTTGCGGAAGGCGCCGCCGAAGACGAGGTGCCACAGGGCGCGGTGCGAGAACCAGGTCGTCTCGACCATGAAGACCGCGCGGGCGGCCGGTTCCTCGCCGAGCGGCGGGGAGGCCGAGCCCGCGTGGTGGTTGACCGGGACGCCCAGCTCGGCGCAGGTCCGCCAGATCGGGTCGTACGTCGCCGAGTACAGCTCGGGCAGGCCCGAGCCCGGGGGCGTACCGGGCAGCAGCAGGCCGCCCTTGAGGCCCGCTCCGGCAGCCCAGCGGATCTCCTTCACGGCCTCCTCGACGTCGTTGAGGAGGATCTGGAAGACGCCCGCCCTGCGGCCCGGCGCGGCGGCGCAGAAGTCCGCCAGCCACCGGTTGTGGGCGCGCAGGCCCGCCCAGCGCTGCGCGAACTCCTCGCGCGTGGGCGCCGGTGCCATGAGTGACGCCGACGGGAAGAACGGCGGGATGGTGTTCGGGAAGACGACCTCGGCGACGATGCCGTCCCGCTCCAGCTCGGCGACGCGCCGGTCGGAGTTCCAGTTGCGGTCGGCGGTGTCGGCGAGCAGGTCCTCGTAGGGGTTCACGTAGGTGGCCGCCCACGCGTCGAAGGCGTCGTGGTGCCGCGCCTCCAGGTACGGCCTGTAGTCGAGGAGATCGGCGCCCGCGTGGCAGTCCGCGGAGATCACCGTGTACCTGTCTGCGGAAGAGGTCATGGGGTCACCCCGAGGGTCGGGAAGTCGTGGTCGGTCAGCCAGTGCCTGCCCACCTCGCGCGAGCGTGCCCAGGACGCCTCGACGGCGCTCTGGTCGGCGTCCTGGCCGAGGTCGGCCGGGGTCGGGCCGATGCGGGCCGCGAGGGGCGCCAGCTTGTCGGTGTCGAAGCCGAAGACGTCCGCGGCCGCGAGCCCCAGCATGCGCCGCGTCTCGGAGACCGGGATGTCGTGGAAGGTCTTCTGCAGCCACGCGCGCGTGTCCGGCCACGTCCCTTCGGGGTGCGGGAAGTCGCTGCCCCACAGGATGTTGTCGACGCCGATCTCGTAGCGCTGGGCGAGTTCGCGGCGCTTGGTGTTGGTGGCGCAGATGAAGACCTGCCGGTCCAGGTACTCGTGCGGTGAGCGCTTCAGCTCGGCGAACGGGGAGAGCTTCTTGCCGCCGTGCGCGCCCAGGTAGAGGCGGTCCATGAACCACAGCAGGTTCGGCAGCCACCAGCAGCCCGACTCGGCGACACCGAACTTCAGCCCGGGATGCCGCTCGAAGACACCGGACCAGAGCAGGAACCACAGGGGGCGGGCGGGCCACCACGTCACTTCGCTCACGTAGATGCCGAGGTGGTCGCCGTACTCGTGGCGCGGCGCCGCGCCCGAATGCGTCACGACGGGCATCGCGCATTCGGCCGCCGCCGCCCACACGGGGTCGTAGCGGCGCGCGTGGTAGGGGTCCTTGTCGACCCACATGGAAGGGATCATCAGGGCGCCGAGCCCCGACTCCTTGGCGCGGTGCACCTCGGCCACGACCTTGTCCGGGTCGGCCGTGAGGGGCAACAGCGCGACGCCGCAGTGCCGTTCGGGGTTCTGCCCGACGAACTCGGCGAGCCAGCGGTTGTGCGCCTGGGCGCCCGCCATGCCGAGCTCGGGGTCCTGGTCGCCGGACAGGCCGAGCCCGACGCCGAACGGCGCGGCCGTCTGGCTGTCCACGGCGTCCGCGTCGGGGAAGACGACCTCGGCGGCCACCCCGTCGCCGTCGAGCTCCTTGAGGCGCTGCGCGGCGTCCCAGCCGCCGCGCAGGCCCTCCTCGTTGTCGGAGAACCACTTGGCGGCGAAGGCGTCGTTGCGGATGCCGAGCCGCGTCGCCTCCTCGCGGCGCTTGTCCCGCTCGCCGAGGAACTCGTCGAAGGCGCGGTGGAAGCGGCTGTCCAGATAGGGCCGGTACTCCTCGGTGGGCAGTCCGGCGTGGCAGTCGGAGGAGATGATCAGGTACGGGTCGTTCTGCTGCGCCGCGTTCTGCTGAGCCGACATCACACATCCCTCACGTTCTCAGTCGAGAATGAAGCTCTCCAGGTACGCCGGGTTCGCCCGGTCCAGCATCGACTGCGAGCGCGCCCGGATCTGCCGGTCGGAGTGCTCGCTGAGCGGGAGCATCCAGAACCGGTCCGCCGCGATGCCTTCCGCGACGAGGTCAGCGACCTGCTCCACGGGCGTGAACTCGATCTCCTGGCCGGCCTCCTTCATGGCGGCCTCCCACTGGTCGAGGCTGCGATAGGGCGTCTTGCGGGGGCGCTCCTTCGCGTACTGGTCGGGCCGGTTGCGGTGCGACTCCCACAGGCCCGTACGCAACATGTGGGGGCCGGGGAACAGGACGGACGCGCCCACGCGCGCGTGCTCGGCCTTCAGGTGCGCGTACAGCGACTCCGTCATCGTCACGACGGCCGCCTTCGTGACGGCGTACACGGAGGCGGTGGGCAGCGGGGCGATCCCGCCGTCCCCGGAGGACGTGTTGACGACGTGCCCGGGCTCGCCGCCCTCGATCATGCGCGGCACGAACGCCTGGATGCCGTGGAAGACGCCCCACACGTTGACCGCGAACGCCCACTTCCAGTCGTTGGGCTCGTGCTGCCACATGCGGCCCTCGGCGCCGGACCCGACACCGGCGTTGTTGCACAGCACGTGGCAGGCGCCGAAGGTCGCGTACGTGTCCTCGGCCAGGGCCATGACCTGCTCGCGGTCACCGACGTCGACCACGCGCGCGTGCACCGTCGCACCGTCCGCCCGCAGTCCCTCGGCCGCGCTCTCCAGGGCGTTCTTCTCCACGTCCGCGAGCACGACCTTCAGGCCGTCCGCCGCGAACCGGCGCGCCATGGCGAGCCCGATGCCGCTCGCCGCGCCCGTGACGACGGCGACCTGCCCGGCTTCCAGCCGCATCAGACGCTCCCCTCGGGCGGACCGTCGAGGATCTGCTGCGGGTCGTCGTAGCGCTGGTGGATGTACGGGAGCAGCGCCTGCGCGCTGACGCGTTCGACGACCTTGCCGCTCTGGTCGGTGGTCTTCTCCCCGATGGTGATCTCCACCAGGGTGCGTACGGGAAGGTCGGCGATCGGGTCGTACATGGACTCGCGCAGCACGACGTCGCCGGTGATCCGCTCCAGCTTCCTGACCTTCTCGTTGCGCACGCAGTGCACGAGGACCGGATCGGCGTCGAAGCCCGAACCGTCCACCGCGGGAAGGAACTTGAAGTAGAAGTCCGTCTTCTGTGACGGCTCGGGGACCGCCAGGCTCTCGCTGACGGCGCCCCGCACCTCCACGAACTCGATGCCGTGCCGGGCCAGCGCCGCCCGCACCACGAGCCCGTCGCGCTCCACCGTGACGTCGCCGAGCTTCTTCGGCTCGCCGAAGACCTCACGGCCGCCGATCAGGGCCCGCTCGTGGGTCATCGGCATGACGAGCGGGTACCAGCCCGCCACCGCGCCGTGCTCGGCGGCGACCGCGACGGACCCCGCGCCCAGGGGGTATCCCGGCAGGTCGACCTTGCTGATGTTGACCCGTACCAGGGGCCGCGAGGTGGGCTTGAGCGGCGGCGGCAACACCGCCGCCACGGCGTCCGGGTCGGACTCCCACACGGCGACCACGCCGGTGGACCAGATGTCGGGGAGCTTGCTGCTCGCGGTGCGCGCGGCGGCGATCTCCGCCTCGGTGCGCGCTCCGTACCGTACGCGTGCCATGTCGTACCGCCCTTCCATAAGCCAGGGGTGACTTTGCGGGGGTTCGTTCGTCAGGCGCCTGTAACACAGTTACACCGGCGGCGATGAAGGGTAAAGACACGTGCACGTACGGGAGTGGAGAAGGGGGGCCGGATGGCGCGCGCACCGCTCACCCGCGACGAGGTGCTCGACGCCGCCGCGGCCCTGGTCAAGCAGCACGGCCCGCAGGCGCTGACGATGCGCAAGCTCGCGGCCGGACTGGGCACGGCCGTCACGTCGATCTACTGGCACGTCGGCAACCGCGAGGAGCTGCTCGAAGCCCTCGTCGAGCGCACCGTCGCCGACCTCGGCGAGATCCGGCCGCGCGGCGCGAGCCCCCAGGAGCGCGTCGTCTCCGTCGCCCGGGCGCTGCGCCGTCGGCTGCGCGCCCATCCGCATCTGGTGGCGATGGTCCACGAGCGCGGCCTCACCGAGCGCATGTTCCTGCCCGCGCAGCAGGCCCTGGTGCACGAGGTGCACGCGGCGGGGCTGCGCGGAGCCCGCGCCGCCGAGGCGGTGCGGGCCGTCCAGTTCCAGGTCGTCGGGCACGTCCTGGTCGAGCGGAACCGCGAGCGCTCCCCCGTGCAGCGTCCCGGCGAGGACGAGCTGTGGGCCGAGCGGAACCTGGCCGCCGCCGAGGACGACCGGGCCCTCGCCCGGGTGCTCGCCGCGCCGGTGGATCCGGAGCGCCTGTTCACCGCCTCCGTACGGGCGCTGGTGAAGTCCCTCCTGGAGGCGGGCACTTGACCCGCGCGGGCGCGCTACGGGCGGGCGGCGACAGAGCTGTCAGTGACGGCCCGTATCCTCAGGGACCATGCTCGAAGACCGCCCGACCGCTGCGCCCGCAGCCCCTTGGCCGACCGCGTACCCGAAGGGATACGCGGTCGTCGACGTGGAGACCACCGGACTCTCCAGGGACGACCGGATAATCTCGGCCGCCGTCTACCGCCTCGACGCGCAGGGCCAGGTCGAGGACCACTGGTACACGCTGGTCAACCCGGAGCGCGATCCCGGTCCGGTCTGGATCCACGGTCTGACGACCGACGTGCTGTCGGGCGCGCCGCTGTTCCCGGAGATCGCCGAGGAGTTCGCCACGCGCCTGGACGGCCGCGTCCTGGTCGCGCACAACGCGGTGTTCGACTGGTCGATGATCGCCCGGGAGTACGCGCGCGCCCAGCGCACCGCCCCGGTCCGCCAGCGGCTGTGCACCATCGCGCTCTCCAAGGAGCTGGGCCTGCCGCTGCCCAACCACAAGCTGGAGTCCCTCGCCGCGCACTTCGGCGTCGTACAGGAGCGCGCGCACCACGCGCTCGACGACGCGCGCGTGCTCGCGGAGGCGTTCCGCCCGAGCCTGCAGGCGGCCGCCGCGGGGAACGTGCGGTTGCCGCTCCTGGAGTGCCGCCCGCTCACCGAATGGGTCGACCAGTCGGGCTCGTCGGTGCCGCGCCAGTCGCAGCCCGCGTACCGCGGTGGCGGCGCGGGCAGTTGGCGCCCCTCGCGCAAGCGGCCGCCGTGCCCGCACCCGAACCCCGGCCGGTACGAGACGGGCAAACCGCTCAAGCAGGGCATGCGGGTCGCGTTCTCCGGGGACACGTCCGTCGACCGGGAGCTGCTGGAGGACCGGGCCGTCGACGCGGGACTGCACGTGGCGACGAGCCTGTCCCGGCTGACCAGCCTGCTGGTGACCAACGACCCGGACGCGTACACGTCGAAGGTGGTGAAGGCCAAGCAGTTCGGGACCCCGGTCATGGACGAGGCGGCCTTCGGGCAGCTGCTGCAGGACGTGGCACCGGCGGACGGTTCCTGAGCGCGCGGGGCGACAGACGGGTGATTGCGGGGCGACTCGCCCCGCGCCCGCTCGCCCGGCGCGCCCCGGACGCCCACCCTGTGGCGCATGGCACGTTGTGAGGTTTGCGGAAACGACTACGGCATGTCGTTCGAGGTGCACGCGCAGGGCGCGATCCACGTCTTCGACTGCTTCTCCTGCGCCATCCACCGCATGGCACCCATCTGCGAGCACTGCCGGTGCCGCATCATCGGGCAGGGCGTCGAGGTCGACGGACACTGGTTCTGCGGGGCGCACTGCTCGCGCGCGGAGGGGAAGGTGGGCATCGTCGACAACGTCTGAGTACCGGACACACCCCCCTGAAAACACCCCGTGGCCGAGCTGTACGGTCATGGGGTGTACCGCTTCCTGTTGACCCGGCAGTGGGTGATCCTCACCCTGGTCGCCCTCGTCCTCATCCCCACGATGATCCGGCTGGGCATCTGGCAGATGCACCGCTACGACGAGCGTTCCGCCCGCAACCAGCTGGTCACCGACGCGCTCAACGCCAAGCCCGTGCCCGTCGAGGGGCTGACGGAGCCGGGACACACCGTCACCAGCGACGAGCGGTACCACGCCGTGACGGCGACGGGCCGCTTCGACACCGACGACGAGGTCGTCGTGCGCCGCCGCACCAACTCCAACGACGAGGTCGGCTACCACGTGCTGACCCCGTTCGTCCTCGACGACGGCAAGGTGCTCCTGGTCAACCGGGGCTGGATCCCCGACGACGACACCGACCAGTCCACCTTCCCCGAGGTCCCCGCGCCGGCCCGTGGCGAGACCACCGTCACCGGGCGCCTGATGCCCGACGAGACGACCGCGGCGAGCGGCATCAAGAACCTCTCCGGGCTGCCCGACCGGCAGATCATGCTGGTCAACAGCGCGCAGCAGGCCAAGCGGCTCGGCAAGCAGGTGCTCGGCGGCTACATCGCCCAGACGGCCCCCGAGCCCAAGGGCGACACCCCGGAGCTGATCGGCAAGCCCGGCATGGAGGACTCGGCCCTGAACTTCGCGTACGCGTACCAGTGGTGGCTGTTCTCCGCGGCCGTTCCGGCCGGCTGGGTCATCCTGGTCCGCCGCGAACTGCGCGACCGCCGCCGCAAGGCGGAGACCGAGACCACGGACGAGGTCCCGGCCGCCGTCGGCTGAGCCGCAGATTTCATGCAGTCCCGGGCCGATGTCGGGGCACTCTGACCACGTGCACCCAAACATCGAGGACTACGCCCTCATCGGCGACGAACAGACCGCGGCCCTGGTCGGCCGGGACGGCTCCGTCGACTGGCTGTGTCTGCCACGCTTCGACTCACCCGCGTGTTTCGCCGCCCTGCTCGGCGACGAGGAGAACGGCCACTGGCGCCTGGCGCCCAAGGGCGCCGGCGCCTGTACCCGGCGCGCCTACCGGCCCGGCTCCCTCGTCCTCGACACCGAGTGGGAGACCGACGAGGGCCACGTCCGGATCACCGACTTCATGCCGCAGCGCGACGACGCACCCGATCTCGTCCGCATCGTCGAGGGGATCAGCGGCCGCGTCACCGTGCGCGGCACGCTCCGGCTCCGCTTCGACTACGGCAACGTCGTGCCCTGGGTGCGCCGCTGCGACGGGCACCGGGTGGCCGTCGCCGGACCGGACTCGGCATGGCTGCGCAGCGAGCCCGAGGTGCACACCTGGGGCGAGTCCTTCGGCACCCACTCCGAGTTCACCGTCGAGGCAGGCGAGAGCGTCGCCTTCGTCCTGACCTGGCACCCCTCGCACGAGCCGCGCCCCGACCTGATCGACCCGCACAAGTCGCTGCGGCACAGCCTGGCCGACTGGCAGGCCTGGGCGGACCGCTGCCGCTACCAGGGCCCGCACCGCGACGCCGTGCTGCGCTCCCTGCTGACCCTCAAGGCGCTCACGTACGCGCCGACCGGCGGCATGGTCGCCGCCCCCACCACCTCGCTGCCGGAGGAGGTCGGCGGCGTGCGCAACTGGGACTACCGCTACTGCTGGCTGCGCGATTCGACCCTCACCCTGGGCGCCCTGGTCTCGGCCGGATACCTGGAGGAGGCCGAGGCCTGGCGCGACTGGCTGCTGCGCGCGGCCGCGGGCGACCCGGCGAAGCTGCAGATCATGTACGGCCTGGCCGGTGAGCGGCGGCTGCCCGAGCAGGAGCTTGGCTGGCTGGACGGGTTCCGCGGCTCACGTCCCGTACGCACCGGGAACGAGGCCGCGCACCAGTTGCAGCTCGACGTGTACGGCGAGGTCGTCGACTCGCTGTCGCTGGCCCGGCGCGCGGGCCTGCCCGACCAGCCGCACGCCTGGCGGCTGCAGTTGGCGCTCCTGGACTTCCTGCAGGAGGCCTGGCGCGAGCCCGACGAGGGGCTGTGGGAGGTGCGCGGGCCGCGCCGCCACTTCGTCCACTCGAAGGTCATGGCGTGGGTCGCCGTCGACCGCACGGTACGCGCCCTGGAGGACGACCCGGACCTCACCGGTGACCTCCCCTCCCTGCGCAAGCTGCGGGACGCCATCCACCAGGATGTGTGCGAGCGCGGCTACGACGCCGAGCGCGGCACCTTCACCCAGTACTACGGCTCGACGGAGCTGGACGCGGCGACGCTGCTCATCCCGCGCGTGGGCTTCCTGCCGCCGGACGACCCGCGGGTGATCGGCACCGTCGACGCGGTGCGCGAGGAACTGGCGCGGGACGGCTTCGTGCGCCGCTACAGCACGGACGACAGCGCCGTCGACGGGCTGCCGGGCGGCGAGGGCGCGTTCCTCGTCTGCTCGTTCTGGCTGGCGGACGCGCTGCACATGACCGGGCGGACGCAGGAGGCCCGGGACCTGTTCGAGCGCCTCGTGGCGCTGCGCAACGACGTGGGGCTGCTCGCCGAGGAGTACGACCCCGGGGCCGGCCGCCAGCTCGGGAACTTCCCGCAGGCCTTCAGCCACATCGGCCTGGTGGGCACCGCGCTGACCCTGTTCGGCGCCACGGGGAGCACAGAGGCAGGATAGGAACCATGGATCTTGGATTGAAGGACCGTGTCTACGTAGTCACCGGCGCCACCCGTGGCCTCGGCAACGCCGCCGCGCGTGAGCTCGTCGCCGACGGCGCGAAGGTCGTCATCACCGGGCGCGACGAGCAGAAGGTGCAGGACGCGGCGGCCGCCCTCGGCCCGAACGCGTACGGGATCGCCGCCGACAACGGCGATCCGCAGGTCGCCGAGCAGCTGATCGCCGCCGCGCGGGATCGGTTCGGCGGCTTCGACGGCATTCTCGTCAGCGTGGGCGGCCCCGCGCCCGGCTTCGTCGCGGACAACACCGACGAGCAGTGGCAGTCCGCGTTCGAGTCGGTGTTCCTCGGGGCGGTGCGGCTCGCGCGGGCGGCCGCGGCCGAGCTCGGCGAGGGCGGCGTCATCGGGTTCGTGCTCTCCGGCTCCGTGCACGAGCCGATCCCCGGGCTGACCATCTCGAACGGGCTGCGCCCCGGCCTCGCCGGGTTCGCCAAGTCCCTCGCGGACGAGCTGGGCCCGCGCGGCATCCGCGTCGTGGGGCTGCTGCCGGCGCGCATCGACACGGATCGTGTGCGCGAGCTGGACGGGTACTCGGCGGACCCGGCCGCCACGCGGACCGCCAACGAGTCCCGCATCCCGCTGCGCCGGTACGGCGCCCCGGAGGAGTTCGGCAAGGCGGCGGCGTTCTTCCTATCGCCGGCCGCCTCCTACCTGACCGGCGTCATGCTTCCCGTCGACGGCGGATTCCGGCACGGGTTCTGATCGGCGCGATCCGCCCGTCCGCACACGCCGGACGGGCGGGTACCCGCCGCGCCGGGGCCGGGAGGGTCAACTCACCCTCTCCGCCCGGTGCTTGACCGCCCGCAGCCGTACTTCCGCGGGGAGCGTCGCGAGGCCCGAGGAGGTCCGCGCCTGGGCGAGCGACTCCTCGCCGAGCAGGTGCAGTGCCTCACCGGGCGCCGCGTGCGGCTCCAGGGTGAGGCGGACGCGGGCCTGCGGTGCCGAGCGGCGGCCGGTCAGGGCGACAGCGGCGCGCTCCACGCCGTCGAGGCTCTCGGCGCCGCTCACCAGCACGCTCTCCAGGGCCCGGCCGCGCAGCAGCGCGCCCTCGCCGTCACCCGTGTCGACCAGTACCTCGCTGAGGCGACGGCGCCGGAACTGCGCCACCAGCCACCACAGGGCGAGCAGCACGACGACACCGAGGACGGCGATCACCGTCGGCCACCACCAGCCCTCGTCCCGCCAGCGCTGCCGGTCCGCGACGCTGAGCAGGACGTCCTTCTTCCCGTCGTGGATCCACCACGACGGCGGCTTCAGCCCGAGCCCGACGGCGAGCACCGAGCCGCCGCCGAGCACCAGGACCAGTCCGAGCAGGCCGAGCACGATCCGGTTCACGGTTTTGAGCACGCCGCTCATCCCTTCTTGCCGGGACGCGCCACGTGCACCGAGAGCCCGGGCGGCGAGGCGAGCCCCAGCTCCCTGATGCCGTCGCCCAGCGAGGCGTCCAAGTCGGCCCGTACGTCGTCGAGTTCACGGAAGTGCGAGACGGCCCGCACGTCCACCTTGGACCACTTCGCGCGCACGCGCACGGACTGCACGCCGGAGACCTCCATGGCCCGGTCGCGCAGCACCATCGCGGCGGCGTCCCGGTGCAGCCCGGCCCGTACGTCGGGATGGGTGCGGCGCATCGCCAGGATGCCGCGCAGACCGGGGGTCACGGCGAGGACGATCAGCCAGATGCCGAGTGCGGCGGCGATGCCCGCGCCGACGAGGACGCCGGTGTCGTCCAGGGGCCGCTCGGCGAGCTCCCGGGCGAGGCTGCGCCGCCACTGCATGGCCGGGCGTCCGGAACGTACCGCCGCGATGTCGTAGAGCAGGACGCCGATGCCGCCGAGCAGCACCAGGGAGGCCAGCGCCGCAGGGACCCGGCGGGCCGACCAGAAGCGGCCGGGTTTCCCCTCGCCCTCCAGGGTCGGGTGCGGTGCGTGGGCAGCCGCGGACGTCGATCGGTCGCCGGGGTCGCCCCCGGCGCGTTCGACGACGGGCAGCCGCTGGGTGGGGTCGCTCACTGGATCCTCCCCCGGTCCGTACCGCGTGTCTGCGCCGTGTGCAGCCGCTCCACCTGGACGGCCACCTCCGGCACTTCCATTCCCGCCAACGCCTTCACCCGCTCGGCGACCTGGCGCCGCACGGCACCGCACTGGGTGCCGATGTCCGCCGGGTAGTCCAGCTCCAGACTGATCCGGACCCGTGCCGTGTCGTGGTGCACGGTCACCGTGGCGTGCGGCGGCGCGCCGTCGTCCGGAACGGCGTCCAGTGCCTCACGTGCCGCGTACGCGGCGATCTTGGCGACGACCCGGTCGGCGATCCGGGTCGCGCCACGCTCGGCAGGCGCGACCTGTGCCGCCATGGGTCACCGCCGCCGGTCGCCGCGGGTACGGAAGAACTCGCCGGGTTCCAGGTCCCCTTCGAGGAACCGCCCGGCGACGAAGCCGATGGCGCCGAGTGCTGCCACCAGCAGGAAAGCCCCGAAACCGCCGAAGTATCCGGCGAACCCCAGAGCCATGCCGGCGATCATGCCGATCACGGCCAGATTCATCGTGCGCTCCTCTTACGTCTCCCGGATGCGGGCCCGGCTGTCATTGGAGCCGTGACTCCGGCTCTTCGTCCTCCTCGTCCGGCAGCTTCACGTCGCTGACGGCGATGTTCACCTCGACGACCTCGAGCCCGGTCATGCGCTCGACGGCCGTGATGACGTTCTCGCGCACGTCGCGCGTGGTGTCCGCGATCGACACGCCGTACTCGACGACGATCTCCAGGTCGAGCGCGGTCTGCACCTCGCCGACCTCGGCCTTCACGCCGCGCGAGACGGACTTGGTGCCGCCGGGCACCCGGTCGCGGACCGCGCCGAACGTACGGGACAGGCCGCTGCCCATCGCGTGGACGCCGTCGACGTCGCGTGCCGCGAGGCCGGCGATCTTCTCGACGACCCCGTCGGCGATGGTCGTCCGCCCTCTGCTCGCGGGGTCACCACCGCCCCGCTTGGTCACGTTGGTCTTCCCTGCGGAGGCCACGGGCGCCTCGCCCGGCTGCTGCGCGGTGTCGCTCATCGGGCCGTCCCCTCTGTGCGGGAGATCGACCCTCTGTGAGGTCGATCTTCGAAGAGTGCTGCTTTCTTTTGCCCACATTAAGTGCGGTTACGCGGCACCGCGCCCGGGATGCGGCAGCCTGGGGCAATGACGGTAGACCGATGGGCACAGGCAGTAAGGCAGCAGCTCGGCGTCGGCAGATTGCTCCCGTTGGGCAAGGCGGGTGACGGGGCGTGGATCACGGAGCCGGCGGCGCAGGCGGTACTGCGGCGGGCGGCGGCGCAGGTGCGCGGCGCACGGCTGGTTTCCCTGCGGCTGTCCCTCGCCGATCCCGACGGGACGTACGAGGCCGCGGTGCCGGCCCCGCCGAGCGCGCCGGCGC
>NZ_JAAGMG010001458.1 GCF_010548525.1 Streptomyces sp. SID14478 | reverse complement strand
CGCCGCGGTGAAGGCGCCGCCCGCCGAATCGGGCCTGGTCGGCTCCTGGTCCCGCGCGAAGCCCGTCGTGAACGGCTCGCCGGACCCCGTCGTCCCCGCGCCCGCGCCCGCCGAGGGCGCGGCCTGGCGGCCCTGGCGGTTCCGGATGTCGAACGACGTGTGGGGCACTCCGAACGTCGCGGGGGACCTGGTCTACGTCACGTCCTTCGAGGTCCACGCCCTGGACGTGGCCACCGGCCGGCGCCGCTTCAAGACCCGCGACGTCGCCTGGTCCATGGCGGTGGCCGACGGCCGCATCCACGCCTCCGACGGCCCGACGCTGTGGGCCCTCGACGCCCGCGAGGGCGGCGACCTGTGGCGCCTGGGCACCGACTCGTGGGTGTACGCCCTCCAAGCCGACCGCGGCACGATCGTCACCGCCACCCGCGGCGGCGGCGTCCAGGCCCGCGAGGCCGTCAACGGCGACATGCTGTGGGAGATCACCGGCTGCCAGACCGACTTCGAGACGCCCGAGGCGGGGCCCGTCGTCCACGACGGCACGGTGTTCGTGTGGCAGGACGCCCGGCTGCGCGCCCTGGAGGCCCGCACCGGCGAGGAGCGCTGGTCGTACCCGATCGGCGACGCCGCGTCCTGCGGTGGCGTCCCGGTCCGCCTCACCCCGGCACCCGACGGATATGTGTACGTTTCCGCGGGCACCCGCGTGCTGGCCGTCGACATCGGCTCCGGGCACGTCCGCTGGCACTTCGAGGCGCCCGCGGTGTTCCTGTGCCCGCCCGCGTACGCGCCCGGCCCGGCCGTGACCGGCGGCGGTGTCTACCTCGCCGACCACCTCGGCACCGTCTACGCCCTCGACGCCACGGACGGCCGCGACCGCTGGCGCATCGCGACGGAGCCGCGGCCCGCGACGATCGACCCCGTACTGGTCGCGCACGGCCACGTCCACGTCGGCAGCGGCCAGGGCCTCTACACCCTGGACGCCGTGACAGGCACGCCGAAGTGGCGCTTCCAGGCCGGCGGTGACCTCGTCGGCTCGCCGGTGGTCGCCGACGGGCGCGTCCACTTCGGGGCGACGGACCACCTGCTGTACACGCTGAAGGCCGACGACGGCCGACTGCGCTGGAAGCTGGCCAC
This sequence comes from Streptomyces sp. SID14478, assembly GCF_010548525.1. GTDB lineage: Bacteria > Actinomycetota > Actinomycetes > Streptomycetales > Streptomycetaceae > Streptomyces. The sequence goes on along the minus strand of NZ_JAAGMG010001458.1, from coordinate 10,835 downwards.
CGGCGGCGAGATCACCGGCACCCCGGTCGTCCGCGACGGGGTCGTCTACGCCTGCAGCAAGGACCGCTGCGTGTACGCCCTGGACGCGGAGAAGGGCACCGGGACCAGCAGACCCTAGGCACCCTGTCGGGCCGGGCTCCGGGCCAGGTAGGGTCCGCGCCGTGATGAAACGGGGAATCAGACTGACAGCTGTGGCGGCGATGGTGGTGGTGGCCCTGACGGGCTTCTCCACCGGCCGGGGACACGGGCACTCGCGCGGGCACGGAAGCGGCGGTGGCGGGTGCAGCAGCTCGTCGCAGAACCACGACAGTTCGTCGAACTCGTCGACTTCCGGAGGCAGTTCCTCCGGGTCGACCTACGACGATGACGACTACTACGGCGATGACGACGACACGTACGGCTCCTCGTCCGGGTCGACGGGCTCCTCGTCGGGCGGCAGCACCTACACGCGGCGGCCCACCTACCGCTCCACGCCGACGTCGTCCGCGACCGGCAGCAGTGAGCGCAAGTACGGGAACGCCCGGCTCGTGCGGTGCGCGAGCGTGCAGCGGCCGTACGCGACGGTCGAGGTGAGCAACCCCTACGGCTCGACCGAGGTGTTCGAGGTGAGCGTGTCGTTCGTCGACAAGGACGGGGACGGCGGCGGCCGCTACGAGACGGAGACGGTGGCCGTCACCCGCAAGGGGAAGGCCACCGTGAAGGTGCCGCTGGCGCAGGCGTCGGACGCCGCCGACATCCGGAGGTGCTCCGTGCAGCCGAAGGCGCCGGTCCGCCTCTAACGCACCCGGAAGCCCTGCGCCGTACGGGAGTTGAAGAGTGCCGCCTGCCGCTCCGGCGGCAGGTTGCCGAGCGCGATGAGGTGCGGGGCCTGCGCGAAGGCGTGGGCCCGCGCCGTCTCCGTGGCCGCCCACACCGCCCGGACGGTGCCCTGTACCGCTTCCGTCGGGTGCGCGGCGATCGTCGTCGCGCACCCGACGGCCGCGGCCAACGCGCCGCCCGCAGGCGTGAGTTCGCTGACCAGGCCGGTCTCGTACGCCCGGCGCGCCGACAGCCGCTCCGCCGAGCCCATCAGTGCGAGCCGCGCCACCTCGCCGGGCGGCATGCGCTGCGCCAGGTACCCGGTCTCGTACGCGCTGACCATGCCGTACGTGGTGTGCGGGTCGAAGAACGTGGCCGTCTCGTCCGCGATCACGAAGTCCGCCTCGCCGAGCAGGTAGAACGCCCCGCCGCAGGCCATGCCGCCGACGGCCGCGATGACCGGCTTCCACAGGTCGTTGGCCTTCGGGCCGACGGTCAGGAGCGGGTCGTCCATCGAGTAGGGGGACGCCGGCTGGGGGGCGTCCGTGTCGCGGTCGATGCCCGTGCAGAAGGCGCGCTCGCCCGCGCCGGTCAGCACGATCGCCCGTACGCCGTCGTCGTGGCGGAACTCCCTCCAGGCGGCGGTCAGTTCGGCCACCGTCTGCAGGTCGATCGCGTTGAGGCGGTGCGGGCGGTCCAGGGTGACCACGGCCACCCCGGTCTCCTTGTCGGTCTCGATCCGCAGGGTCACGGCCGCTCCAGCACCCAGCGCGGCAGTGTCATGCCGTCCAGCTGCGTGAAGACGACCTGGACCTTGGCGCCGATCCGGATGCGGTCCGGGTCCATGGAGTCGAGGGGGGCGTCGGCGGAGGTGACCAGGTTGCCGACGAGGCGGATGCGGGGGGCGTCCGCCAGCTCCACGATGATCGCGTTGTAGGGGGCCTGCGCGGCGTAGGCCGGGAGCAGCGGGGGGTGCGGGACGACGTAGGACCAGATCCGCCCGTGGCCGCTCATCCTGCGCCACTCGGAGTCGAAGGACCGGCAGTGCGGGCAGCACGGCCTCGGGGGGAAGCGGAGTTCGCCGCATGGCGGGCTGGCGCATGCCTGCATGCGGAGTTCGCCCTGGGCCGCGTAGTCCCAAAAGGGGGCGCCGTCGTCGTCTGTCACCGGGGTCAGTAGGGCTTGTTCGGATGCGTCTGCCATCGTCTGATTCCTTCGGAGTGCGGGCCGTGTGTGGTTGCTCGCGCAGTTCCTCCCTAGGCCCCTCTCAGCAGCACGGCCGACGTCGGGACGCCCTCGCCCGCCGTCACCAGACACGTCCGGGCGTCCGGGACTTGGGCCGTGCTCGTGCCCCGCAGCTGCTTCACGCCCTCGTTGATGAGGTTGAAGCCGTGGACGTAGGCCTCGGACAGGCCGCCGCCCCCGGTGTTGATGGGCAGCCGGCCGCCGCTCTCCAGGGCGCCGCCCTCGGTGAACGCGCCGCCCTCGCCGCGCCCGCAGAAGCCGTACCCCTCCAGGGACAGCGGGATGAGCGGGGTGAACGCGTCGTAGATCTGCGCCACGTCCACGTCCTCCGGCGTCAGGTCGGAGTTCTTCCACAGGTGGCGGGCGGCGGTCCAGGCGGGGCCGGTGAGCGGGTCGTCGTTCCAGTAGTTGACCATGCCGTGGTGCTGGGCGGGCAGGCCCTGGGCGGCCGCGTGGACGTAGACCGGCTTCTGGCGGCAGTCGCGCGCCCGCTCCGCGGACACGAGGACGCACGCCAACGCCCCGTCCGTCTCCAGGCAGTTGTCGAAGAGGCACAGCGGCTCGCTGATCCAGCGGGCGTTCATGTACATGTCCCGGGTGAGGGGGCGCTCGTACATCATCGCGGCCGGGTTCTGGTTGGCCCGGTTGCGGCAGGCGAGGGCGACGTTGAACAGGTGGTCGCGGGTCGCGCCGAACTCGTGCATGTAGCGGCGCGCCAGCATGCCGATCTCGTCCGCGGGGCGCAGCAGCCCGAAGGGCCGCGTCCACTGGGCGGGCGTGGGGAGTTGGACGGTGGTGTTCTTCCACGGGCGCGGCCCGGAGCCGCGCTTGCGCGAACGCCACGCCACGCCGACGCTCGCCTGGCCGGTCGCGATGGCGGTGGCCAGGTGCCCGACGGTCGCGCACGAACCCCCGCCCCCGTAGCCGATCTTGCTGAAGTAGGTGACGTCGCCGGCGCCGACGGCCTTCGCCACCTCGACCTCGTCCGTCTCCTCCATCGTGTACGAGGCGAAGGCGTCGACCTCGGACGGTGCGATGCCCGCGTCGTCGAGGGCGGCGATGATCGCCCGGCACGCCAACGTCTTCTCGGATTCGGGGAGTTGTTTGGCGAAAGCCGTCTGGCCTATGCCGACGATGGCCGTCGCGTCCTTGATGCTGCTCACCATGGCACCCCCACCTGTGCGCCTGGATCTCTGTGCTGACAGCGCGTCAGGCTACAGCTAATCTGACGGTTAGTCAGCTACGGCGTTGCGGGAGGTCGTCTCATGCGTACGACGGATGGCGAGTGGGGAACGGTCCCGGAGCTGGTGCGGGACGCCGCCGAGCGGTTCGGCGGACGGGAGGCCGTCGTCGACGGCCGCACCCGGATCACGTTCGCGGAACTCGGCGAGCGCGTCGAGCGGGCCGCGGCCGCCTGTCTGGCCAGCGGTGTCGAGCCGGGCGACCGGGTCGCGATCTGGGCGCCGAACACCCTCGACTGGATCGTCTCCGCGCTCGGCGCGGTGAGCGCCGGAGCGGTCCTCGTACCGCTGAACACCCGCTTCAAGGGCGCCGAGGCCGCCGACGTCCTGGCCCGCTCCCGGGCCCGGCTGCTCTTCGTCACCGGCACCTTCCTCGGCACCTCGTACGTGGCATCGCTGCGCCGCGCGCAGGAGGCGGGAGCTCAACTACCCGCCCTGGAAAGGGTGGTGGTCCTCGCCGACAGCGCGCCGGACGCGGCCGGGTACCGCACCTGGAAGGAGTTCCTGGCGGCGGGCGACGAGGTCACGGCCGAGGAGGTGCGCGAGCGCGCGGCGGCGGTCCTCCCGTCGTCCCCCTCGGACATCATCTTCACCTCGGGGACCACCGGCCGCCCCAAGGGCGCCGTCATCACCCACGCCCAGACCCTGCGCGGCTACGAGATCTGGGCGGACCTGGCGGGCCTGCGCGAGGGCGACCGCTACCTCATCATCAACCCGTTCTTCCACACCTTCGGCTACAAGGCGGGCATCATCGCCTGCCTGATGCGCGGCGCGACGATGGTCCCGCAGCCCGTCTTCAACGTGGACACGGCCCTGGCCAACATCGCGGCGGAACGCATCTCCGTGCTGCCCGGCCCGCCCACGCTCCACCAGTCCCTCCTGGACCACCCCGGCCGCGACGCCCACGACCTGTCCGCGCTGCGCCTCGTCGTGACCGGCGCGGCCGTGGTCCCGCTGCGCCTGGTCGAGCGGCTCCACGGCGAACTGCACATCGAGGCGGTGCTCACCGCGTACGGGCTCACGGAGGCCAGCGGCATCGTCACCATGTGCCGCCGCGGCGACCCGGCCGAACTCATCGCGTCGACGTCCGGCCGGGCCATCCCCGGCACCGAGGTGCGCGTCGACTCGGCGGGCCCCGGCGAGCCCGGAGAGGTCCTGGTGCGCGGCTTCAACGTGATGCGCGAGTACTTCGAGGACCCGGCGGCCACCGCCGAGGTCGTCACGGAGGACGGCTGGCTGCACACGGGCGACGTCGGCGTCCTGGACGCCGACGGCTACCTCCGCATCACCGACCGCATCAAGGACATGTTCATCGTCGGCGGCTTCAACGCGTACCCGGCCGAGATCGAGCAACTCCTCGGCCTGCACCCGGACGTGGCCGACGTGGCGGTGGTCGGGGTGCAGGACGGACGGCTCGGGGAGGTCGGCAAGGCGTACGTGGTGCGCCGCCGGGACGCGGCCCTGACCGCGGACGACCTGATCGCGTGGGCGCGGCGGGAGATGGCGAACTACAAGGTGCCCCGGCAGGTGCGGTTCGTGACCGAGCTGCCGCGCAACGCGAGCGGGAAGGTGCTCAAGCGCGAACTGCGGGACTGACGCGGCGCGTTGTCGCGCCCGCCCGGCTGCACGTCCCCGTCCCCCCGGACGCCACCCTCGTCCTCACCGCCCACGACCCGCCCCGGCCGGACCAACTGGCGACGGTGACCCACCTGATCAGCACCGCCCTCACCCGTATCGGCGGTTAGGCCCTCCCCGGCGCGGAGACGGTCCCCGTGTCCAGGTCGACGAGCGCGTCGGCCCGGTCGCGGCCCGGAGCCACCCGGCGGGCGTTCGCCTCGTCGGAGCGCAGGACCCAGTCGCGGGCGTACGAGGGGGACTTGCCGAAGGCGACGTGGCGGGCGATCAGGCGCTCCACCCGGAGCGCGTCGTCGACGTCGACCCACCACACCTCGTCGAGCAGCGGACGGACGGACGTCGACCACGGGTCCTCGTCCAGGAGGAGGTAGTTCCCCTCGGTCACGACCAGGGGGACGTGAGGCGCCACGGGCAGCGCGCCCGCCACCGGCTGCTCCCGCTCCCGTTCGAACGAGGGCGCGTAGACCGTCTCGCCCGGGCGCGGAGCACGGATCCTGGCGAGGAGCGCCGCGTACCCGTACGCGTCGAACGTGTCCGGCGCCCCCTTGCGGTCCGCGCGGCCCAGCCGGGCCAGTTCGGTGTCGGCGAGGTGGAAGCCGTCCATGGGGACCAGTACGGCCAGGCCGTCCAGCGCCTCCACCACGGCCCGCGCGAGCGTGGACTTGCCCGCGCCCGGCGGGCCCGCGATGCCGAGGACGCGGCGGGGGCCGCCCGGGGCGGCCAGGGTGCGGGCGCGGGCGGCCAGTTCATCGACGTACGACTGCATGGGGCCGAGCCTGTCAGGTCTGCTTCAGCAGCTCCACCAGGCGGGACAGGCCGTCCGCGCCGTGGCCCTCGGCGACGGCGCGGTCGAGCAGCGTCCCGAGCGGGGCGAAGAGGGACGGGTCGACGCCCGCCCCCTCGTACGCGGCGAGGAGGCCGGGGAACGCGGCCCGGTTCACCGCCAGGCTGGAGACGTCGGTGAGGTGGTGCCCGGTGTCGACCGCCTCGGCCGTCGCCGGGACCAGGCCGGACGTCATGGCGACCGTCCAGTCGGCGAGCAGCGGCGCCAGCTCGCGGGCCGGGACGCCCGCCGAACCGCTCAGCGCGAACGCCTGCGCCATCCCCATCACCATCCCGTACATGCCGGTGAGCAGGGACAGGTCCCACAGCGCGGCCAGGCCCGGGTCCGTGCCGGTCCAGCGGGTGCCGCCGAGCGCGGCGAGCGTCGGGCGGTGGCGCGCGTACGCCGCGTCGTCCCCGCTGTAGAAGACGTACGCGGCGTCCGTCGCGATCATCTGCGGTACGGCCATGATGCCGCCGTCGAGATAGGCGGCCCCGCCCGCCGTGGCACGGGCGGCGAACTCCCGTGCCTGGTCCGGGGTCCCGTTGGTCAGGTTCACGAGGGTCCGGCCGCTCAGGTCGGCGTCGTTCAGGACGGTCGCCACGTCGTCGTACGTCGTCAGGCAGACGATCACCAAGGGGCTCGCGGCGACCGCGTCGGCGACCGACCCGGCGGGAGCGGCGCCCTGGGCGACGAGCGGGCCGGTCCGGGCGGCCGTGCGGTTCCAGACGGTCGTCGGATGACCGGCCTCGATCAGGGCCGCGGCGAGGGCGGAGCCCATCATGCCGAGGCCGAGAACGGAGACGGGGGAGGATGCGGTCGTGGTCATGTCCGCATCCTTTGCCGACCCCCAAGTCCCCACAAGTACGCACTATTTGGTCGGGTGCTCACCGAAAGGTAAGTCACCAGCTCAGGGCGTCGTCCATCGACTGCTGCCAGTAGGTGACCTTGAGCGAGTCGTCGACGTAGACGCCCTTGGCGGGCAACGCCGGCCGGGCGGCCGGGCCGTCGTGGTCCGACGGGCCCCCGGGGCCCGCGTAGAAGACGGTCAGGGACTTCGCCGTGTGGCCGTTCGCGCCGCTGCCGTCCGTCGCGGACAGGGCGACGGCCGCGTACCCGGACCGGCCGGGCGAGAGACTGACCACGGCCTGCGGCTGGGAGTCCTCGATGACCGGCGGCACCGACTGGGCCTCGCCGAAACTGACGGCCGGGTAGAAGTAGAGGTCGCAGGCGGTGGAGCCGGTGTTGGTGACCGTGAGGAGCATGTGGTTCACGGGGCGGTTGACCGGGGCGGCGGTGGTGCGGGTGTGGGCGCCGTCGCAGACCGTGCGCTTCGCGGAGGGGGCCGTGGGCTTCGAGGCGCCCGGCCTCCGGGTGGCCGCCTTCGCCGTGCCCTGCGGTGCGTCGTCCGGCGTGGACGTGGCGGGCTTCCCGTCCGACGTGGGCAAGGCGGAGCCCGTCGGGTCCCCGGACCGGCCGGTCGCGGACGACGGCCCCTCGTCCTCGACGCCCGAACCGTCGTCGCACGCGGTCAGGGAGAGCGCGGCGATCGCGACGCTCGCGGCGGCGGTCAGGAGGCGGGTGCGGGAGGTGCGCTTGCTGTTCATGTCGTGGAGCCCCTTCGGCGGTTCCGTGGGTGTGGTGCTTGGATGACCGGAGCTTGTGGGGTGATCCGTCCCGGCCGCCACGGCCGACGGGCAAGACGGGACGCTGGAACGCCGGAACGGGTTCTGACCAGGGAGGATGCGGGCCGCCTGGAACGCTCGGGCGGGACGCGGGGGAAGGGAGAAACGGGTGCCAGGGGACTCGGCGGAAGGCGCGGGGGACGGGTTCGCGACGCTGCTGCGGGAGCTGAAGGACCGTTCCGGGCTCAGCTACGGGACGCTCGCGAAGCGTCTGCACATGAGCACGTCGACGCTGCACCGCTACTGCAACGGCACGGCGGTGCCGACGGAGTACGCCCCTGTGGAGCGCCTCGCCCGGCTCTGCAGGGCGACCCCGGAGGAACTCGTCGAGCTCCATCGCCGGTGGATCCTGGCGGACGCGGGGCGCGGACGACGGGCGCCCGCCGCGGCACCGGGGACGCCGGAGCGGGCACCGGCGGAAGCGGAAGCGGCACCTGCGACGACGGTCGAGCCGGAGTCCGCGACGGCTGAAGGCGGCCGCAGGCGCACCGTCCTCGTCGCCGCCGTCGCCGTGGCCGCGGTGTCCGTCGCCGTGGTCCTCGCCGTAGCCCTGCCCTCCGGCGGCGACAAGGGCGATGACCAGAAGGCGGCCGGTGCCACGGCCGCGGGCGGGCGCGACCCCGGTGACGGGACGCCGACCGCGTCGGGATCCTCGTCCCCCTCACCGTCCGCATCGGCGTCCTCCTCGCCCTCGCCCTCGTCCTCCGGCAAGAAGAGCGGCGCACCGGCGGCCGACCCGACCCGCGCCACCGGGGGCGCCACCGGCACCCCGCTCACCGTCGCCACCCGCCCCTACGTCTACGACAGCCCGTGCAGCCAGCACTTCCTCGTCGACAGCGAACCGGCCCAGATGGGCCCGCCCGCCGGCGAGCAGGACGCCCCGCGCTGGGCCGCCGCGTACGGCGCCGTCTCCTCCGGCGAGCAGCGCGTCGCCCTCACCGTGCAGGGCACCGGCGCCGAGACGGTCGTCCTGAACGCCCTGCACGTCAACGTCGTCAGCAGCGGCGCCCCGCTCGCCTGGAACGACTACGCGATGGGCGTCGGCTGCGGCGGCGGCGTCGGGACCAAGTCCTTCGACGTGGACCTGGACGCGGGCAGCCCCGGCGTCACCGTCAAGAACGGCCAGCGCGACTTCCCGTACAAGGTCAGCGAGTCCGACCCCGAGGTCTTCTACGTCACCGCGCACACCGCGTCCCGCGACGTCCGCTGGAACCTGCGCCTGGAGTGGTCCAGCGGCAGCCGCCACGGCACCGTGCAGATCGACAACGCCGGCACCCCGTTCCGCACCAGCGCGGACACCGGACGCCCCGGCTACGACTACCCGCTGGGCGGCGGCGAGTGGATCGAGCGGCAGGAGCAGCAGTAGCGGCCGGACCGCGGACCTCCCCGCGACCCGCTGCCGCGCCGAGCACGCCGAAGGCCCCGGCGCGCTCGCGCACCGGGGCCTTCGGACCTGCCGTGTGTCAGAGCTTCTCGGGGGTCCGGATGCCCAGCAGGGCCATGCCCTGGTGCAGCGTCCGGGCCGTCAGGTCGCACAGGAACAGACGGTTCTCCACGACCTCCTGCGCCGGGCGCGGCTTGATGACCGGGCACTGGTCGTAGAACGTCGTGAACAGCGACGCCAGCTGGTACAGGTACGCGGCCAGCTTGTGCGGCGCGTACTCGGCCGACGCCTCGAAGACCAGATCGCCGAACGCGTCCAGGTGCAGGCCGAGCGCCCGCTCCGCCGGGGCCAGTTCGAGCTCCGGGTGCGCGGCGGCGCTGTCGCCCTCGGACTTGCGCAGGATCGACTTGATGCGCGCGTACGCGTACTGGAGGTAGACGGACGTGTCGCCGTTCAGCGACACCATCTGGTCCAGGTCGAACTTGTAGTCCCGGTTCGCCGACGTCGACAGGTCCGCGTACTTCACGGCGCCGATGCCCACGTACCGCCCGTTCTCGACGATCTCCGCCTCGGTCAGGCCCACCTTCTCGGCCTTCTCGCGCACGACCGCGGTGGCCCGCTCTACGGCCTCGTCCAGGAGGTCCTCCAGCCGCACCGTCTCGCCCGCACGCGTCTTGAACGGCTTGCCGTCCGCACCGAGCACCGTGCCGTAGCCCATGTTGTGCGCGGTGACCTCGTCGCCGAGCCAGCCCATCCGGCGGGCCGCCTCGAAGACCATCTTGAAGTGCAGCGACTGCCGCACGTCCACCACGTACAGGAGCGTCGTCGCGTCCAGGTCGACCACACGGTTGCGGATCGCCGACAGGTCGGAGGCCGCGTACCCGAAGCCGCCGTCCTTCTTCTGCACGATCAGCGGGACCCGCTCGCCGTCCTTGCCGCGGATCTCGTCGAAGAACACGACGAGCGCGCCGTCCGAACGCTCGGCGACCCCCGACTCCTCCAGGAGCCGCGCGGTCTCGGGCATCAGGTCGTTGTACGCGGACTCGCCGACGATCTCGTCGTCACGGATCTCCATGTCGAGCTTCTCGAAGACCGAGTAGAAGTAGACCTTCGACTCGTCGACGAACCGCTGCCACAGGTCGAGCGTCTCCTTGTCGCCGGACTGCAGGGCGACGACCCGCTTGCGGGCCCGCTCCTTGAACTCCTCGTCGGAGTCGAAGACGGCGCGCGACGCCTTGTAGATCCGGTTCAGGTTCGACATGGCCTGCTGGCCGTCGACCTCGTCGGCCGGGGCCAGCTCGCCCGGGTTCTCGATCAGGTACTGGATGAGCATGCCGAACTGGGTGCCCCAGTCGCCGATGTGGTGCCGGCCGATCGTCCGCTCGCCGGTGAAGTCGAGCATGCCGCGCAGGGCGTCGCCGATCACCGCGGAACGCAGGTGACCGACGTGCATCTCCTTCGCCACGTTCGGCTGCGCGTAGTCGATGACAGTGACGCCGGGGGCGTCCTTCTTCGGCACGCCGAGCCGGTCCCCGTCCGCGGAGCGCGCGGCCAGCGTCTCGGTGATCGCCCGGTCGGTGACCGTGACGTTCAGGAAGCCCGGCCCGGAGACCTCGACGTCCTTCAGCAGCTCCCCGTTCACGAGCTTCTCGACGACCTGGGCCGCCAGTTCCCGGGGGTTCGCCTTGGCCTTCTTGGCGAGGGCGAGGATCCCGTTGGCCTGGTAGTCGGCCCTCTCGCTACGTCGGAGCAGCGGGTCGACTCCGTCGGCGTCCGGGAGGGCGGCCGTGAGGGCGTCGGCGAGGCGTGCGTTGACGTTGGCGGTGATGGACGTGACCGGGGCCATGGGTAAGGGCTGCCGTTCTGGTCGGGGCTGGTGCGAGAGTCCCGACCAGTATCCCACGGGGCGGCAAAGGGGTTTTTCCCGCTGCGCACCCGATGGCCGGCCCGTGGGGCGGGGCCGCTCGCACCGGTCCGGGCGCGCTGTTGCCCGCGCCCGCGCCGAGGGCGCGGCAGTCGCGGAC